>PMWW01000203.1 GCA_003165795.1 Acidobacteriaceae bacterium | reverse complement strand
AAACACTGTCTCGACAACATGTTTGTAGCAGAAGAGGCGTTTCGTGTCTTCAAGATCATGAATAATGCGGGTTAGGCCGATGAGTTTTTCTAGATTCATCTTTCCCAATGCAGACAGGAAGGACCCCGTTTTTCCGCGCGCATACTTCTCCCACATCGTCGCTTTGATTACCGCGTCTTTTTGCGTGAGGCACATTAGCAGAAACAAACTTTCAAGTCCCGCTGCTCCCATCACGTTAGCCGCGAAAAACGCTGATCCGGAGAGACATACTGTAGTCTCTTTAAAGTAAAATAGCGTAAGCTTCGACAGCCGAAGCATCGCCGAAAGCTCCTGGTCCATTTCTGGCTTCACTCGCGCAGAATTCACCCGGAGGGTCGCTATGAGACGTTCGAACGACGAGAGAAGTACGCCTGCAGCTTCGAATTGGGTTACAGGCACTTCTCTTTCTGAATCGATCATAGACATGCTGGCCCCTCTTCTCTATCGCTTCTCCAAGAATGAAAGGGGCACGGCGTGCCGTACCCCTCAGAGTACGTCTTACTTGGGTCCTAAGAATTTTCGCTACCACCACAAACCGCAGATCCTTCGACTACGGCGGCGCAAAAGGCGTGCCGCCTCCGCTCAGGATGACAAATCAATAAGAAACGCAGGACGCGGGCGGGGCTTAAAAGCCCCGCTCTACCAGCTTAACTACATCCGCTCGTAGAACCGCATTCGTTGCAGCGGTAGCAGCTGCCATTTCTGGTCATGATGGCGCCGCAGACGTGGCAGGTGGGGGCGTCGCCCAGGTCGATCAGGTCTTTCAGCGCGTCGGAGGCGTGGACATGAGCATGGCCCATGCCGCCGCCGGGAAAAGCAGGTCCCTCGGTTCCGCTGCGCTCCGTTCGGGATGACAACTGCGAGGGGTCATCCGGCATAAGATCGCCGAATGACTTCTGGCCGTAGCCGTTCTCGTCGGGCGTGCCCGGCGGGGGAGCGTTGACATACTTGGGACGCAGGCCGTCGAACAGGGCCTGCTGCTGGCCGGTGAGGAAGCGCAGCTGTAGCCAGCGAAAGATGTAGTCCATGATCGACTTGGCGTAGCCGATGTCCTGGTTATGGCTCCAGCCGCTGGGCTCGAAGCGAGTATGCGCGAACTTCTCGCACATCAGCTTGAGCGGCACGCCGTGCTGCAAGGCCAGCGAGGTGGCGCAGGCAAAGCTGTCCATCAGGCCGCTGACGGTTGAGCCCTCCTTGGCCATGGTGATGAACAACTCACCCGGCATGCCGTCTTTGTAGAGGCCGACGGTGAGATAGCCTTCGTGTCCGCCAACACTGAACTTGTGGGTGATGGACAGGCGCTCGTCGGGAAGACGGTGACGCATGGCGCGCGGGGGAGCGGCGGCTTCGTCGATGGTCTCGGCGAGCCCACCCTGTCCGCCCGTAATCCCACCCTGTCCTGCGGACAAGGGTGGGGCACCCGCACCCAAAGTTCCACCCGCACCCGCAGTCGCCAGCGCGCCTGAAACGCCGCCCTTCGAAGTGGCCGAGCCCATGGAGCTGAGCGGCTGCGCCTTCTTCGATCCATCGCGATAGATAGCGACTGCCTTCAGTCCCAGCTTCCAGGCCTGGAGGTAGGCTTCGGTGATCTCGTCGACGGTGGCCGACTCGGGCATGTTGATGGTCTTGGAAATGGCGCCGGAGATGAACGGCTGGGCCGCCGCCATCATGCGCAGATGTCCCAGGTAGTGAATGGTGCGCGTGCCCTTCGACGGCTTGANNATCATGAAGCCGATGGTGCCGGTGGGCGCCAGCACCGTGACCTGCGCGTTGCGATAGCCAAACTTCTCGCCGTTCTTCAGCGCCTCGTCCCAGCAATCTTTGCTGGCTTCGTAGATAGCGGCGGGAACGTTAGTGCGGTTGATGTTGTTGACCGAGGCGCGATGCATGCGGATCACGTCGAGAAAGGGTTCGCGATTGATGTACCAGCCGGGACAGGCAGCGCCGGCGATTTCGGCCGCAGCGGTTTTTTCGGTGGCCGGATTGAGGGGCTGGCAGTGCTCGGCAATCTTCGAGGACTGCAGATAGGCTTCGCCGCACATGATGGCGGTGACGCAGGCGGCGTAGTCGCGTCCGGCATCGGAATCGTAAGGCAGGCCAGCGGCCATCAGCAGCGCACCCAGGTTGGCGTAGCCCAGTCCCAGCGGACGATAGTCGTGCGAGTTCTTGCCAATCGCCTCCGTCGGATAGCCGCTGTTGTCGACCAGAATTTCCTGCGCGGTGATGATGACGGCGCAGGCGCGACGGTAGGCCTCGATATCGAACGTGCCATTGGGCGCGAACTTCATCAGGTTCAGGCTGGCCAAGTTGCAGGCCGAGTCGTCGAGGAACATGTACTCGCTGCAAGGATTGGACGCGTTGATGCGCGCCGTGTTCTTCGAGGTGTGCCAGCGATTGACCGTAGTGTCGTACTGCATGCCGGGATCGCCGCAGTGCCAGTTGGCATCGGAGATCTTGCGCATCAACTCGCGCGCCTTGAAGGTGGCGACGGGACGGCCGTCCTTCACTGCGCGGGTAGAGAATTCGCTGTCGCGCAGCACGGCGTACATGAAGTCGTCGGTCACGCGCACCGAGTTGTTGGCGTTCTGGAAGAAGATGGACGAGTAGGCATCGCTGTCAGGACCGTTGCCGTCGTAGCCCATCTCGATCAGCGCCCAGGCTTTGGCTTCTTCCTTCTGCTTGCACGCGATGAACTCCATGATGTCGGGATGGTCGACGTTGAGGATGACCATCTTGGCGGCGCGCCGCGTCTTGCCGCCGCTCTTGATGACGCCGGCGAAGGCGTCGAAACCTTTCATGAAGCTGAGTGGACCGCTGGCGGTGCCGCCTCCGGAGAGCGATTCGGTGGAGGAGCGCAGCGGCGAAAGGTTGGTGCCGGTGCCCGATCCCCACTTGAAGAGCATGCCTTCGGTCTTGGCGAGGGTGAGAATGCTGTCGAGCGAATCGTGCACGGCATTGATGAAGCAGGCCGAACACTGCGGCGTGCGATATCCGGTGACGCCGTATTCCACGCGCTGGGCCTGGGGATTCCAGTGCCAGTTGCGCGCGTCGGAGTTGGGCTCGATGCGATCGCAGCCAACGTTGAACCACACCGGCGAGTTGAAGGCCGCTTTCTGCTGCAACAGCAGATGGGCAAGCTCGTCGTGGAAGATGGCTGCGTCCTCAGCGGTGCGGAAGTATCCGCCGGCAATGCCCCAGTCGCGAATGGTCTCGGCCACACGGGTGATGAGCGCGCGGACGCCGCTCTCGCGCTCGGGCGTGCCGAGGGGGCCGTGCAGATATTTGCTGGCGACAATGTTGGTCGCCGTCATCGACCAGTCCTTGGGGACCTCGACGTCTTTCTGCTCGAAGATGATGCCGCCCTGCGAGTCGGTGATTTGCGCAGTGCGCAGCTCCCACTCCAGCTCGTCATAAGGCGAGACGCCGGCGTTGGTGAAGAAGCGTTTGAAAGTCAGGCCGGGCGCCTTCTTCTTGGTCGTGGTGACTGCGGCGCTCGTACCGGGGCCCCCGCCAAGCGGCGAGTTTTCCGGCGTACCAACGATGTCCCGCTGCTGTGACAGGTGTGCCGAAGCGGCGCTTGGCGGGGTGGTCGTTGTGGTCGTGGTGGTGATTTCGGCCATGGTGCTTGCTCCCTAATGCGAAGTATGTATTTCTGTTCTCGCCCTAATTACGATGCCCAGCTTAGCTTTGAAGGCCCACCTTCAGGCGCGCCGTATAAGTCCATCTATTATTTTTTGTCATCCCGAGTGGGCTTCAGCCCGCGAGGGATCTGCTTTTGTGCCGTCCCTGAAGGGACTCGGATCTATTTCCCACGTCTACCCCGGGCTTCCGCCCTGGGCTAAATTCATTTCGCCCCTGCGGGGCTTTGTTGCCGTGGACTAAACCAAATCTCGCGAAAAACATTCGGACCTTACGCCTCGGCTCTATTCCTTCGTTACCCTACACAAAGCTTGTGGGGGCCCCTTCTCTGGCTGGCTCGCTGCGCAGAGAAGAGGCCCCCGGTTGATGTCACCGCAAAACAGCGCCCGTCAGACGGCACGCGCCGCGCGACGGGGCAAACTCGACTTGGAAAGGAACACCTTCACCCCAGCAACCGCAAAAGCGGCGGTTGTTGGGGACCCCGGCGCAGATGTCATCGTCTTGGCGATGACTTCGTCGGCTCAGCTATGTCTCTCGCAAACCGCGGAGAGCGCTACCCTGGGTTCGGTACCAACTTCGCTTGCGCTGCTATCCTCTCGCAGGGGGAAGAGAAGTTTCGCAGCCCTGAGGGCCCAACATCCGGCCGTCGCGGGTCACCTCTGACCGCATCGGCGTTCGGGGGAGGAATGCCTTCCTGAGTTCACCGATTGCAACCTAGGTAGCGAACAGTAAACCCATCATCTTGTGGATGTCAAGAGGCTAATACCACATATTGTTATTTTACCATGCTCCGCCTGACCCAAAAGAGTCAACCGGGGCAGCCCGTCATCGCCGATTTCGCACCACGACGCCAGCTCGCCCGAGTCCTCGCCATAGAAAACCCCTATCAGCAACTTAGACCCGCAGCGCCCAGCATTCAACGCCCAATCTCGCAGCAGCGCTGTGAATTTGTGTGGATTACGAGGAAAACGCGTCCGAATTCTCCGCCTGCCGATCGCCATCCACTTTCCCGCGCAGCCGTTGCGCAACTCGCCGCAAATGATTACGCTGAACGACGAGCCGAGGAGAGCGAATTTGCGCATCATCATTCTGGTTTTCGTCGGATGGATCGTCGGCATGTGCGCCCAGCTCTTGCTGCCGGGCAAGTCGCCCACCGGCTTCGTCGGCGCCACGCTGATCGGCATTGCCGGCGCGCTGATCGCCGTGTTCATCGGCCGCCACTTCGGCTGGTGGCATCCCGGAGACGCCCCAGGGTTCGTTCTCTCTCTCGTCGCCGCTATCGTGTTGCTGGCGCTCTATCGCGCCGTAAAGCGCAAGTCTGCCTAATTCTTTTGCCGGAGACGTAGCTTCAACCGCGCCGTCGCCCTGGTTTTGCTTGGGCGGGCCATTCCTCACCACAACCTCTGCCCGGTCATCCTGAGCTAGGGAAACTCTGATTAAGCCCAGCTTCTTGAAGGGGACGGCCTTCAGGCCGTCCGTACCCACCGCAAAGTCAGTTCGGCTTTAGCCGCTGAGGGACTCGCCGTGACTTGATCAGAGTTGCCCTAAGACGCGACCAACAGCTCGCCCTCCCCGGCGAACGACCTGCCGTAGTGCGGTCCCTCATCTTCAATAATCGTCTGTCCCGCCGTCACCGCCACCGAATCATCCCCTCCGGGTCTTCCACCACGACGACTTCATATTTTTCCAGCATGGGCATCACCAGGTTCGCCAGCTCGTTCTTCCAGAGTTCGCCTTCGTAGAACTTGGCCTTCATCGGCTCGCGCGAAGCGATACTTAATAGGCATTAATAGGCATTAACTAGCAAGATCACATCCAAGAAACGCACATGTGTGCGAAGGGGAATTACGCTTTTGTGGGAATCTTATTCTTGATCTGTGATTTCCCCGCGTCCTAAGCGAGCTTGCATCCGGGCCCACGCTGTCGCCAAACGAAGGCGACGAGGATTGACAACGCCTTCTCTCTTATCGAGGGGCACCCGAATATTACGGAGAGTGTGGATCGGAACGAAAGGATCGGCCACCCGCCTCTCAACTTCTCAACTACCCCGCCCTAGCAAAAGAAGCTANNGCCCACCCGCCCGGGGCTTTCGATCACGGGCACTCTTCGTTGCGGCCTATGCACTTAGTGCACTTGCCGTGCAAGGTCTCACAGCAACGGCCATTGCATGAACCCGGCGGTGGTGGTGGGGGGCCCCCGCCTCCACCACCTTTGCCTCCACCACCACCCGGCGCTTGGCAGGCGGTATGCTGGGAACAGCTTCCGACGATAAATTCGCAAAAAACGTCTCCATTGCACGCACAGCAGAGAAAAGCTTTCGCGAGAGCCACACCACAAGCGACGCCCATGCACCCTAGGTATACAGCCCACGAAAACACGGTTGCGACAGCGGCCGCTACTGAGCAAGCCGCAATCGCCCCCGTGCAGGTAGCGCCCGCTATCGCAAGCTGTCCTTGGACACAACACCAATAGCTGTGCTGCAGCGCGACTTCGTTGTTAACGACCGTATATTCCTGAGCTTCGGTGACGTCGCCGTTGGGCGCGATAATGTAGAAGGGATAGGTTTTTGTGGCGCCGGAACTGCTGGTCAACGTCGCTTCGCCAAGTGCCACACCATCTTTGGAGTTCGGGTTTACATAGTCGTGGATGTAGATTGTGCCGATGATATCTTCGGTGCGTCCTTCAACGACCTTTTCATACGTTGTGGTTTGTCCCCAATAATGCTCGCGAGCAGGAGCGGGCGAGAACTCAAGGCTCCTCAGTTTGCCGTCAAGGAGTTGAATCGCTTGGCTCTGCTGCTGGAGTTCCTGAAATTTGCTGATCACAACGTCTTTGCTGATTTCTCGTGTAGCCGCGGGCGCTTCCTTACCTGTGGCCGCTCCCGTCGTTTTCTCCTGTCCGAGACCCGGTGCGGACTGCAGGGTCAGGCAACAGGCTAGGAGAATACTCATGCACTCATGCAGAAAGGTTCTCATCCGAAATCTCCTTGTTTTACTTCAACACGAATTTCCTTTCTTGACCCCGAAAACGGCACCATAGTACACCCGTCCCGCCCGTTCGCGACATCGTGAAATGATTTTTCTGTCGGAGCACTTCCGATGGTCTTCCATTCGCGCCTGTACAGCCTAAAGTTGCCCCATTTGTGGCCAACGCTTGCAGCACCTCTCCTTGCCCCAGCCAGCTTATAGACGGATTCTGCTGCAGACTGGACCACGACCCACCTATCCCGTCGGTATAGGTAGCAGCGCTATCCGGCCCCGGCATCGCGCCGAACCACCGCCGCGTCAGATGCCCCTCCGCCAGAAGGAGCCAGTAGTAGCGGGTGAAATGAGCCAAGCCAGCCGAGGGAGCGTTATGCAGGCGGGATTTTGGCACAGCACCAGTCCATCGTTGCCCAGATATTCCTGACAAAAACACGGCTGTTGCCGCATTTCTTGGCGAAACTGCGCGTGATCCCGTATATTCCTCCGAGCGCCATACCATGGTTAGCAGAGGTCCAGAGGCCCATGCTCTCGTCCCTACGCGGCGAACTTACTCAGTCCAGCAAGCAACATGGATTTAGCCTGGCAGTATTGATTGTCTGGCTGCTCGTGACAGCTGCTTCGGCGCAATCTGCATCGGCATCCTCGAATCGTCACTTTCTCATTACCTCCGACATCCACTTCAATCCCATGGCCGACCCGGCGCTCGTCACCGCGCTCGCCGCTGCCGCTCCCACCCAGTGGGAGTCCATCCTCAACCGCTCCCAACTCACCGCCTTCAGCCCCTACGGTCAGGACACAAATTGGTGGCTCCTGCAATCCGCCTTGGACCAAATGCGCAAGACCCTCCCCCATCCTGCCTTCATCCTGATCACCGGCGACCTCCTCGCGCATAACTTTCCCAACACTTTTGCCAAAGCCATGCACGACCACGATCGCCAGCACTATCGCGCCTTCGTACGTAAGACCGTCGACTTTCTCGCCCTCGAATTTCGCCGCCGCTTCGGCGATACCAAAATCCTGCTGGCCATTGGCAACAACGATGAAGAGTGTGGCAA
This sequence comes from Acidobacteriaceae bacterium, assembly GCA_003165795.1. Taxonomy (GTDB): domain Bacteria; phylum Acidobacteriota; class Terriglobia; order Terriglobales; family Acidobacteriaceae; genus Bog-257. The sequence goes on along the minus strand of PMWW01000203.1, from coordinate 45,742 downwards.
CTACAGCATTCATCCCCACGGCATGTTTCTCATTGATACCGCCGACCTCGCCCGCAATCTTGCCCATGCCGACGACCACTTCGTCGCCACTTGGGAAGCTCTAGGCAGCTACAATGTCCCCCTTCCCGGCGTCCCCGGCGTTCGCATCCTCGTCCTGAATACCGTCTTCTTCTCCAACAAATACCATGCCGCCAGCTTCCAAGACGGCTGCGCTTCCGTGCCTCCCACCGGCGGCCACGATCTTCTCGCCTGGCTGGAATCCAACCTTAGTCAGGCCAAACAGGCGAACGAAAAAGTCTGGATCGTGTACCATATTCCGCCGGGAATCGATGGCTACTCCACCATGCAGCAATACCTCTCGCTCTCGCAGGCAATCGCCGCGCCGGGCGCGCAACTGTGTTCCCAAGCCATCGTTCCCATGTGGGTCCCGGCATGGACCTCGAAGTTCGATAGTCTGCTGCAGAAGTACGACACCACCGTCGTCGCCAGTCTCGCCGGCCATACCCATACCGACGACTTTCGGCTCATCAACGCTTCTGGCGCCAATCCGTCGTTCGTTCTAATCAATCCGGCAGTCTCTCCGGTCTATGATCAGAACCCTGCTTTTCGCGTCGCAACCTTCACCGCCCAGGGAACGCTCTCTGACCAGACCACCTACTATCTGACCAACCTCGATCGCGCGAGTAGCAAAGTTGCCGGACGCTGGAAGAAGGAATATACCTTCTCGCGGGAATGGAAGGAGCGACAACTGGACGCCGCCGGCCTAAAGACCATCTATAACAAGATCCAGACTGAAGACCAGGCCCGTAACCAATGGTTCAAACTCTATAACGTTTCCCACTACCTCCCGCCGCCGCCGGCCACGGGCATGAAACCTCTCTTTTGCGCCATCGGCTCCCTCGATGTCGCCAGCTACGAGACCTGCTACTGTCCGTCCACGCCAGTGGATCGCGGCCTCCCACCCTCGCATCCCGGAGAGGAGTGAACCATGATCTCTGTCTTTGTTGGGACCAGCGTCGACGGCTTCATTGCGCGGCCCAATGGCGAGCTCGACTTTCTGCCCCCAGGCGGCGGCGAACCTCACGGCTACGACGAGTTCATCGCCAGTGTCGATGCGCTGGTGATCGGTCGCAACACCTTCGAGACCGTCCTCGCCTTTCCGGCTTGGCCCTATGGGGACAAGCGCGTAGTGGTCCTGACCAGCCGCCCCCTTGACCTGTCGGCAGTGCGCGGAGGCAAGGTCGAACAAATGTCCGGACCTCCGTCCGACATCGTCGCCCAACTCGCTGCCACCGGCGCGCACCACCTCTATATCGACGGAGGGATCACGGTTCAACGATTCCTGCGCGCTGGTCTGGTCCAACGGCTCGTCATCACTCGTGTTCCCGTGCTCATTGGAGACGGCATTCCTCTCTTCGGCGCCCTGCCGCGCGATGTGCGACTGCATCACGTGGCCACGCAACACTATCCCAGCGGCCTCCTCAAGAGCGAGTACGACGTTGTCTCCTGACAACTCGAAACTCGAAACTGCCTTTCTCCACGGAACTGTTCCGGCTCCGCTTCGTATAACTATGTTGTAACCATACTTGTCCCAGGATGGTCCTTGTGAATCGTCTTCGCCGCTGTGCGGTTTTTTTCGTACTTCTTGCTTACTCATCCGCCATTCTGCTGGCCCAAACCAATCCTCCCGCAAGAGAATCCGGCAAGTTTCGCCTGCACAAATTCGAGCAGCCCATCGGCCAGGAGACTTACACCATCACGCCTGACGGCAGTACGCTCACGCTGAAGTCGGAGTTCGAGTTCACCGATCGCGGCAGCAAGGTCCCACTCACGGCCACGCTGCGCACCTCCGACAGCTACGTGCCGCAGAGCTTCGTCATCAAGGGCAAGACCTCCCGCATGTCAGACATCGACACCGAGGTCACCATCAACAGCGCCAATGCCACCATCCGCCAGGGCAAAGACACCCACACGGTCACCCTGCCCCCCAATTTCTTCACCATCTCCGGCTACGCTCCTGTGGCCGTTCAGATGGAGCTCATGCGCTACTGGCGCACCCATGGTTCGCCGGCGGAGCTCGCAACGCTGCCCTCCGGCGCGGTCAAAATTCAAGATCGCGGGGCTGAGACCATCGACGTCGCCGGCCACCGCATTCAGGTCGAACGTTATACCGTGCAAGGCCTCATCTGGGGCCTGGAAACTCTGTGGATGGACAGCGACAACAATCTCGCTGCGCTGGTTTCTACTGACGCCGAGTTCGATCATTTCGAGGCCGTGCGCGAAGACTACGAATCCGCTCTAAACAAGTTTGTCGCCAGCGCCGCGCGCGACGAAATGGCCGCCCTCACCGAGCTGAGTCAGAAGCTGCCCGGACGCCGTACCGGTACCTTCGCCTTTGTCGGCGCAACCGTCATTGACGGCACTGGCAAACCTCCCATGGCCAACGCGACCGTCGTTACCAGCGATGGCAAAATCGTTGCCGTCGGCCCTAGCAAGAAAGTCAAGGTTCCCGCCGGAGCGCAGCGTATCGACGTCACCGGCAAATACATCATCCCTGGCCTGTGGGACATGCACGCTCACTATGAGCAGGTCGAGTGGGGGCCGATCTATCTTGCCGCCGGCGTCACTACGGTGCGCGATGTGGGCAACGAATACGACTTCATCACCGCGGTGCGCGACGCCGTCAACAGCGGCAAGGCGCTGGGTCCGCACATGCTGCTGGCCGGCATCGTCGATGGCGACGGGCCTTATGCCATCGGCATCACCCGCGTGAATTCGCCCGCCGACGCCGAAATGTGGGTGAAGCGCTATCACGATTCCGGCTTTCAGCAGATCAAGATCTACAGTTCGGTGAAGCCCGACAACGTGAAGGCCATCTGCGCTGATGCGCACAAAGTCGGCATGACCGTCACCGGACACATCCCCAACGGCATGAATGCCTACGAAGGCGTCGAGGATGGCATGGACATGATCAACCATATTCATTACATCATGGACTTGCTACTGCCCGAAGACTTCGACTGGAGGAAAGCAGGCTGGCCCGAGCGCTTTAAGGTGATGAGTTCTCTCGACGTCAACAGCGAGGCTGGCCGGAAAGCTGTCAAGTTTTTTGCTGACCATCACACCGTCATCGACCCGACCATGGCTCTAATGGAAATGCAAAACCGCCCCGCGGACGTGCCCGCCGAGACGCTGGAGCCCGGTATCGCTCGCGTTGCCCCCGAACTGCGCGAACAACTGGTCAGCGGAGGAGTGCCGCCGCAGTTCGCCGCCGAGGCGAAGAAGATTACCCAGGAACAGCTGCAGATGATCGGCGCCCTGCACCGCGCCGGCGTGCCCATAGTCGCGGGTACCGATCAGGCGGTGCCCGGCTTCTCCGTCTACCACGAAATCGAGTTGTACGTGCAGGCCGGATTCACCCCCATGGAAGCTTTGCAGGCCGCAACCATCGTGCCCGCTCGAGCCATGAAGGTCGAAGGCGATAGTGGCAGCTTGCAAGTAGGTAAGCGCGCCGATCTTGATGTTCTCGACGCCAATCCACTGGACGACATTCACAACATTCGCAGCGTGCGCTCCGTCCTCGCCAACGGCGTGCTCTACGATCCGGCTCCGCTGTGGGAGAGTGTCGGCTTCAAGCCGTAGGCCCTGGCTGGTCTTCCTTTAAGGTGTTGCCTAGAAATCATGCCCGCGCGGGGTTGGGTAGAGTGGCGATTCAGCGCCACGTCTAAGCCTTATTTTCCTGTCATCACGGGTGGGCCTCAGCCCGCAGAGAATCTACTTTTCTGCTTTTCAGATTCTTCCGGCAGTCCGCTTAGGTCGGCCGGCAAATCGAACTACCAGGCAAACTTTGCCGGGATGGCAGGGGCAGGCTTGCCTACTTTCCGTTCCTGGGAGGCGTGCGTGCTCACGATTGATCCGCTAACTCTTGTCAATTGCGTGATCTACCTTTTCGTGCGGCCAGGCGAAATTGGTAACCGACTTGCATTACTCATTAAGTCTTAGGGGCAACTAAAGCTCAGCTAGAACAGTGCCGATAAGACAGGGGTAGGAACGGTCCCCCTTGAGGAGATAGCGATGTCAGTGTCAGGCATTTCCAGCAGCAGTCTTTCTGACTACAACACCCAGAGCGTCCAAAACAAGATGCAGCAGTTTCAGCAGGAGTTCCAGCAACTCGGCCAAGATCTGCAGTCTGGGAATCTGTCTGCGGCACAATCCGATTTTGCGACCTTGCAGCAGTACGCGCCGCAGAGCAGCTCAACTTCGTCATCGCAGAGCAACAATCCCATTGCCCAGGCGTTCAGCCAGTTGGCGCAGGACCTGCAGTCGGGAAACACTTCGGCGGCCCAGCAGGACTACTCCACCATTCAACAGGACTTCCAGAGTCACGCCACTGAAGGGCACCATCATCATCACGGGGGTGGCGGGAGCGGCGCGAATGCGATCAGCCAATTAATGAGCCAACTGGGCCAAGCGTTGCAATCTGGCAACCTCACTTCGGCCCAGCAGGCTTACAGCACCTTGCAACAGGAGTTCCAACAATCCACCCAAAATAACGGGGTGGCGACAACGTCATCGACCCAATCCGGTTCCAACAACGTTTCGGTAAGTATTTAGGTGACGCCGCCCCACCCAGGCTTCTGTGGCTCGGGTGGGGTTTACCTTGTCCAGCCAAAACTCGAAGCGCTCGCGGGTGCCCATTACTCTCGACTGCCCTCGGGACAGGCTCTTTCGCCCGCGGTTGGCGCAACAATGGGACGTGGCTTCACTTGAACCCGAACCTCAAGCGCGAAGCTTGGGAAAACTCCGATCAAGCCAACGTTCGGGCAGAGCCGGCCTTCAGTCCTTCGTCTGAAACACACAGTCTCTTCAGTCCGCGAAACCCAGAGTGCGGGCTTTGTGAGAGTCTCCTCAGTTCAGCGGCGCCGGCGTCATCCCCATGAATGTTGTTCCAGTAAACTTTCCGCCGGAATCGAAGTTCCACGTGAATAGCGCGAACCCCGCGTGCGCGCAGGTCGGGCAACCATTGCGCAGCGGATAACCGATCACGAACTGCAATCCTCCGTTCGACCCGGTCTGCGAGTTCGGCCAGGTTTTTCCATCACGATCTCCGGGGAACAGCGCGGCCTTGGGAAACTGGTTCTTCAGGTCCTGAAACTGAAAGCTCCCCTGCAGACCTTTCTGGTCGAGCAACGTCAGGTCTTCGGCATTCACCATCCGGGGCTGTCCGTTGACCAGCAGTAGCCCATGACTGGGGTCGCTGCCTAACGGATACGTCACCCAGGCCACGTCCACCGGCCCCACATGGTTGAATCCCGACATGATTCCAACGTCGCCGCGCAGTTCGTAGAGTTCGCTGGTGAATCGGACCGCATCGGCCGACGCGCCGGCTTTGGTCATCTGGCTGGCAAAGCACGCCTCAAGCGAACGTCCCGTCGACTTAGCGCACGCCGCTTGGGCGGTGGCCAGAAAGCCGTTCGTGGGCTGCCATACCGCCGAAGCGCTAATGCTGCCCGGCGCCGACTGCGCGGTCGCAAATGGCGCCAACATGACTATCGCAAACAATGCGAGTGCCCTACGCATACGTCCCTCTCGGCCTGCCTGGATCGTGAAATGGAGTTTAGCAGACCGCCTGGTGCGCAATTTCTGGGGCGAGCCTTCCTGGTGGATTTCATGGCAAGAGTTGATGCAGCCTTGAAACTCATTGCGGATTCTGCTGGGCCTGAGGTTGCGGTTGCGCCGGGGGCGAGGCTGGCCCGTGTGGCCGTTTCAGAAGCTTCGGCGGCGGTGGCGTGGGTATATACATGGTTCGCAGAAATTTCCCTTGGGCGTCAAAATCCCAGCCAAACCGCGCCAATCCGAGACGCCGGCACGCATGGCAGCCATTCATAAGCGGATAGGTCACGACGTATTCCTGGTCGCCATTGGGCAACGGTTGCAATCGCGGCCAGGGCGCGCTGCCGCTGCGGTCGCCCGGCCATATGTCCGCACTGGGATACTGGTGTCTGATCGCCTGAAACATCGCGTCCTGCTGCATGGCTGCTTGATCCAGCTTCTTCAGGTCGTCCACATCCAGGACCTTCGGATCGCCATTCACCAGCAGCAACCCGTAATTGTCGTTGGCGCGCAGTGGATAGAAAACCTGCGCCGCGTCCACCCGACCCAACTGCTTGAAAGCCGACAGAATGCCGACCTGCCCGTCGCTCTGCTGAAACAGCATGCGGGTAAAGGCCACCGCGTCGGCGGGCGCACCCGCCTTGGTCATCTGGTCGATGAAGCACTGGCCGTAATCGGCAGGCGCGCCGCTATTCTTGTCGCACGTGGCGTGCGCGTTGGCTAGAAAGTCCTTCGGTGGCTGCCATGCCGCCGACCCTCCGATCTTCCCCACGGGAGTCGTCGGCGCGCCTGTAGATGCTGCGTTCGCACTCGTCGTCTGCGCGGAAAATGCGAAAGCGACCGACTGCGGCAGCCGACCTCTTCCTTGCGCCCAGGCCGGTATAACCATCCAACCAGTCAGCATCATCACCAACAGCAGCGGTCTCTTCACTTTTTTCTGTTCTCCTTCATCAATCTGTGGCAACAACCCAACGTCCAGCCATCGGGGCACCAGTATCGCCATTCTGCTTGCAGACAGTCAAACCGCTGCCTAGGCAGGTCTGTAATGTCCGGCGATGGCAACTGCTCACGCCGCAGTTTCGTTTCGCCAACCGCGGGCCGCCGCCGATTGCCCGGCCCATCGCTGGCGGCCTCTGGGCAACAAAAATTTGACAAAAATTTCCCATCTGACATGTGCCCGACGGGTATACAATCAGCCCACTATAGCGCGGTTCGTGGGGCGACCGCTCTTCCAACCCATTCGCCCACGACCTGTGACTCAACCCGGGCGTGTTCCGAAAGCTCGCTACGGTGTAGGCCCGGCTCACGAGATCGTTCTTCCAGTCTGCGATTTCGGGGAGGCACATATGCAGTATCGGCGTTGGCTTGTTCCCTTCATGGTTTCCCTGGTCATCACTTGCGTCCACGCCCAGCTCAGAGGAGGCGGGCCGGGCGGCAGCGGCAACGTCCACGTACATGTCGTCTTGTCCAATGATCGGAACGCTGGCCCCTTCTTGAAAGTGTGCTTGATGGAAGGTTCGGTTGACCAGGTCGTGGGTACTACCTACACCAACGACATCGGGGAAGCTGACTTTATCGGAGTGCCCATGGGTGACTACCATGTCCGGATCAGTGGCGATGGCGTCGAGACCACCGACAGCTCCACCTTCGAAGTCGATCAGCGCAAAGTCACCCAGGCCCAGTACGTCGCGGTGCGCCAGTTGGCGGAGTCTGGCCCCAAACCCCTCTCCTCCCATTCCACTATGGTTTCCGCCTCCGATCTGCACGTTCCGCCCAAGGCCCGCAAGGAAGTCGATAAGGCCAACCAGTCGATGGCGGAACAAAATTGGAAAAAGGCCCTGGAACATTTGAACAATGCTATTGCCATCGCTCCCCAATATGCCACCGCTTACAATAATCTCGGGGTGCTCTACGCCAAGACCAATGACCTTCCCCACGAAGAGGAAGCGCTGAAGAAAGCGATCGCCGCGGACGACCACTTCGCTCCCGCTTTCGTTAACTACGGGAAGTTGTGCCTGCTCCAGAAAAATTTTCCGCAGGCCGAAACCCTGCTGCAGAAGGCGGTCAGCGTGGAGCCCGATAACGCCGAAAGCCTGATGTTGCTGGCCGACGCGGAATATATGAATCGCCATTTCGACGCCGCCATCGTCAGCGCCCGCCAGGCACATTCATCCGACAAGGAGCACCCGTCGTTCGTTCATTACATCGCGGCCCGCTCTTATCAGCAGGAGAACCGGCAGCAGGACGCGCTGGCCGAGTTTCGCTTGTTTCTAGTGGAGGAACCTAAAGGACCGCGCGCCGACCACGTTCGCGGCGACATTGCGAAAATAGAAGCCAACGGCCAGCGTGCCATTCAATAGGGTGCCCGCTTTGAAATTGCGCCACTAGAACTTCTGCAGATGGCTGCGGCCGGCATCCGGAATTCGGTGCCGGCCTTTTCAATCCACCATGGGATAGCTCGTTCTCCGGGCGGGTGATTGTAACTGCGGCTAGCGATGCCCGATCTCCGCCAACGAACAACCCATGGGTGGTGTCTCTAAGCCCGCGGGCAAACCTTGCCCAAGGTTGAGCGGGGATTTTTCTTACGATTCCGCGTTCTTCATCTTCAAGCTGCTCTTGTTCTCTTCCATGAATTCGCGAATCTGTTCTGCTTGGTCCAGCAGCCGGACCCATTGCTCGTAGTACAGCGTGACCGGAAAGCGCCCTAATCCGTACACGCTGACGCCGCCTTTCTCGCTGACCTTGAAGTCCAGGCTGCCGCGCTTGCGTCCCTGGGTTTGCTTTTCCAACTCCGCAACTTTCGCTTTCAATTCCTCATAACTGGGTTCAGCCATCTTTTTCACCTCAAACAGGATGACGTTTACAACTGCCAGCAGTTGCAGCCACCATCGTACCGGAGGACATTCCTGCCCGGATGTGAGCTGCCGCACGGACCGTCGTACACCGATTCTACCTGCGACTCGCGCAACCGCGACGCGGCGCGCAACCCCGCTTCTCCTGCCCACGCCAGAAGTGCCGCGTTCGACCGCTACTCTGGGCCTGCGTAAGAGTGAGAAACCGCGACCCGCCGGTTTGCAGTACAATTCGGAAAATGTCTCGGCCGGGTGCCGATTCCGCAGTGACGGGGGCGGGTTTCGTCATCCAAAAGGTTGTGGGGACCATGCCTTTGCCTGGCCCATTGCAGAGGATATTCTGGAGCTGCCGGTCGATGGTCTGGCTGGCCAGTTGGATTGTGCCCGGCGAGCAGCGAACCGAGTGGCGCAGGTCATGGACGCTGCAGACCTGGCATTGGTGTAACTTCCTTGCCGAATCGGGCCTGCTCAATCGCGCCCAGAAGCTCGAACTCGCACGTTTCTGCTGGAGCGCTTTCCCGGCCGCCTTCTGGCGCCGCTGCGATCGCGAAACGTTTCTTCGGCGTGTCGACCGGCTGCGGCGCTCTCCTCTAATTTGCCTCGGCGCAATTGCGCTGGCACTTATCGTCGTGGTCCTTGCCGGGGGGATCATCCCGGCTGCACGCTCATTCGCCTCCTCGCCCATACCACGGCCTGATCGCATTTGCGTCATCAGTTTGAACGGCAAGTTCAGGCGGCTGCGCTCGGAAACCCTGCTGGATTTAGCGTCGGCGTGGAAAGGCAGCAAACTTCTGGACGCCGTGGCTCCCTACTCGTGGGGTCCCGCCAGCTTGGCGGGGCTGCGGCGCACCGTTCCCATATTGTCAGCCCGGGTCGCTCCCACGTTCTTCCAGGTCCTGGGTCTGAAGGCTGCGCTGGGCCGCACTTTTCACGACGGCGATGCGCAAAGCTGCGGCAACTGCGTCGTCCTCAGTCATGAAATCTGGCAGCTCCAATTTCGCCGCGATCCTGGACTCATCGGCCGCCACATACTATTGGATGGCAGCGACCGCATGGTCATCGGAATATTGCCTCGCAACTTCCACCTTCTTTCGCCGGAAATTGCGGCCTGGACTTTGCTGGATTCAGCGGCGCCCCCTTTCAGTAACTTTGTGGAGCGGATTGGCGCGGTGGCCCGTACCAAAGATGGGGCGAGCGGGCAACGCATCGAAAGCGACCTGATTGACCTGAGCGAGAATGCCGGTTATGTTTTCCCCGCCTCGCTGCTGGTGGTCACCTCCCAGCCGGCGCAGATGCGCCGCTATCTTGGCTCCTACCTTTTGTTCGTGTTTCTCGCCGTAGGCAGCGCCGTATTGATTGTGTACGCGCGCTCCGGGACGGGACTGGGACGCGCTCCACTAAGTTTGCGCGATCGCAGTCGCTGGTGGTCGTTCTTCGTCGCCAAGTCGGTTCTGCTGCTGATCGGGACCGGTTTGCTGGCATGGAGCACGGTCCGCTGGCTCTCCGTCTACCTGGTTGGTTCGGTGCATCCCATGGCGAACGGGATTGCGCTGTGGTTCTTCCTCATCCTTTCCACGGGACCGCTCTCCTGGGCCATCCACGATCAACAGAAGCGCTGCCGCATCTGTCTTCGCCGCTTGGGAACTCCCATCCAGATCGGCGCTCCCGGCTACGTTTTGCTCAACTGGTCTGGGACCGAGATGGTCTGCTCTGAAGGTCACGGCGTTTTGTACCTTCCCGACTCCCAGGCCAACTGGCTGGAACGGGATCGCTGGGACAATCTAGACGATTCGTGGGCTGGCCTCTTTAGAGAAGAATAGGTTTGAGGCTTCGCGCTTGGCTCTTAGCAACAGCGAAACCTTCCAGGCCGACTATGTTAGTCAAGCGGGCGCTCATCTTCAGACGAACGTCAGAGTGAAATACCGGCTCGAATCCTGGCTGGGCCAAATCTAAAAGTATTCTGAGGTCCGAGATTTAAAAGCTAAGGGCGAAAAGCGCCTGCACTGCACCCTCATTGCCGAACTACATTCTGTGTCAGGGCATGGTGCACCGCGGTGGATAAGTCGGCAACGCTGAACGGCTTCTGCAGGAATGGGCTTCCCTTAAGCAGGATCTCGCGTCGCGCCGCACTGTCCTCGGTATACCCAGACATAAAGAGCACGCGAATTTCCGGATGGCGCTCGGCCAGATTGCTGGCCAGCTCGTGTCCTCCCATCCCTGACATGACCAGGTCGGTAAGAACCAGGTCCACTTTCCCCTGCAGGTCTTCACAAGTTTTCAGCGCTGCGGCGCCGCTGTCAGCTTCTAATACCCGATATCCCAACTGCTGCAGGCAATCCCGCACCTGGCTTCGAATGGTGGACTCATCTTCTACTACCAGCACGGTTTGCCCCGAGGGCCGGGAGGTTATTTCGCTGCGCAACACCGGGCGCTCCACGGGAGCGCTGGTAGCTGGAAAATACAGCTTGAACGTAGTGCCGTGGCCGGGCTCGCTGTAGACCCAGACATACCCTCCGCTCTGCTTCACAATGCCATACACGATCGACAGCCCCAGGCCCGTACCCTTGCCCACTTCTTTCGTGGTAAAGAATGGATCGAAGATGCGAGGCAGGATGGACTTGTCGATCCCAGTTCCAGTATCGCTGACGGCCAGCATCACATAGCGTCCGGGCTGGACGGGCGGATGTTCCTTGGCGTAAACCTCGTCCAGGTCCACCGTCGCGGTTTCCACATGCAGCGTGCCGCCTTTGGGCATGGCATCCCGCGCATTCACCGCCAGATTCAAGATTACCTGCGTCATCTGGTCGGGATCGAGCCGCGAATTTTCCAGATTGTCCGACAAGTTCGTCACCAACTCGATGTCCTCGCCTATGACCCGCCGCAACATGTGCGCGGTTTCGGTCACCACCGTATTCAAGTTGATGACTCGCGCTTGCATAATCTGCTGCCGCCCGAACGCCAGCATCTGCCGGGTGAGTGCCGCTGCCCGGTCGGCCGCATTCAAAATCTGCAGCATCGGTTTGCTAAACGGGCTCTCGGGCGTGATCTGGGCCAGCATCAGCTCCGTGGAGAGCTTAATGACTACTAGAATATTGTTGAAATCGTGGGCCATCCCGCCCGCCAGTCTGCCCACCGCCTCCAGCTTTTGTACCTGCCGCACCTGCTGCTCCAGCGTGGTCTGCCGGGTCATGTCTTCCACGTAGGGCGAGAAAACCTCCGGCTTTCCGTTTCCCCCGCTGAGGTAGCCGGAGATACGTACCGGCACCGTGCTTCCATCACGCCGTCGGAAGCTTGTCTCCCAACCCTCGATCCTTCCGTTCCGCCGCAGAACCTCAAGCAGCCGGTCGCGCTCCTTCGGGACGGCGTAAACTTGGTCCGTAATCCTCAGTTGCAGTGCTTCTTCCGCGCTGTAGCCGCCCAGCAACTCTCTCATTGCTGGATTCATGGTCTTGGCCCGGCCCTCGTCGACCAAGGCCTGCGCGATGCCGAAGGGAGCATTGTCCACCAGCGCCTGCAGCGAAGCCTGCGATTCCTGTAACGCTTCTTCCATGCGATGCCGGTCGGTTATGTCAACCGCGAGAATCAGTTCCTGGGGACGGCCGTCTCGCTGGTACTCGAAGGCCATGATCTCGACAAACAGAATGCTGCCGTCCTTGCGCCGATGCCGCCAGACCCCGGCCGTGCTATATCCATTGTGGCGCTCACTGGCAGCCTCCATGAATGCGGCGGTATCGTCGGGCGGACGGATGTCCACCAAGGTCATCGCCAGAAACTCTTCCCGAGAATAGCCGTAGCTCCGCACGGCGGTGTCATTTACTTCCAGGAAGTGCAATGTCTCGCAGTCATAGACCCACATCGGATAGGGATTGGCAGAGAACATAATCTGGCGGCCTTGTTCGGAGTCCCGCAACTCTTGAGTTGTCTTGGCGAGTTGTGCAGTAAGGCGCGCCTTGTCCCGGCGTTGGCGAATATAACTTTGCCGGAGCGCCAGGAACGCTGCCCCAACGACGATAAGCAAGACGATAGCTAAGAACGGCATCCGGCCAGACCCCATCTAAAATGGTGATGCGTCACCGGACTTCTCCGGCATACTTGCTGAAGCGCCTGTTCGGAAACCGTATTTAACGCGGCGAAGCTACAGAATTCCGCCAAGCACTTTTCCAGCACTTCGAGAGCCGATGAATTGCGTGTGGGTCTTAGAAGCGGCCAACGCAACCGATCATGCAGAACTTTCAAGTCCGTTCTGCATCTGATAAATCTTGTTCCGCGCGGGCGCGGGCGCGTATTTAGAGTAATAGCAGTTTCACAACAGCCCGGCTGTGACGTAGAACACAAATTTAGCTTGATTCAGCTCGCTGTTCTGCCATAATTCTGCAACGTTTGTGTTATGCCCTGGGGCTTCCTACCCGCCGCCCACAAGGGTTTTCTCTTAGGCAAGGTCTGATTAAGTCCGGTCCTTCGCAGGGACGGTCTTCAGGCCATCCGCAAATATCTGCTATGAAATGTGGGCTTTAGACCGGCTTCAGGGTCGGTGTAGACCGGGTAGAGCCAGCCTTCAGGCTGGCGTCGAAGCTCGCTCTACTACTAAAGCTTGAGCCACCACGGTCATTTCGATGACCGTGGTGGCTCAAGCGATTAATTCCGCCCCAGTGACGCGGCGTTGAAGCGCCGCTCTACGCATACTCGCCGGACTACACTAGTTCTGAAACCGCTTTAGCCTCGAAAGCACTGCTACGCACTGGATCAGGTCGCCCTTAGCAGCCCGTGGTGCANNCACTTCTGCCACGGGCTGTTAGGGAAGCACCGACTAAGTCTGGGCCTTCGAAGGGGAATGCCTTCAGGCCGTCCGCAAATATCTGCTATGAAATAGGGGCTGAAGAGACTGTGTCGCGACTGGAACAGAAAGTTTGTGATGGAACAAAGTGCTAGAAAAACCGAATACACTAGCCGCGCAGCGGCGGGATGAAGTTAGCCGGGTGGCGTAAGCCCCCGGTCAAGTGGGAAATTAGTCTGAGCCGCAGAGCGGCGCCACCGGTCGCGACACAGTCTCTTTAGCCCCTGAGGCACTCCCACCGGCTTAATCAGACCTTCTTTAGGTTGGAGAGTTACCATGCTTGCGGCCCGTGCCGTTGCCGCATCTTCGGTAATAGGGTCCGCAGTGGGCACGCGTCGCAGGTAGGTTCCTGCTTGTGGCAGTAGTTTTTCCCTACTTGCACCATCAACCCATGCATCTCGTTATAGATTTGGGTACGTGGGCCGCGCTTCGCCTGGCTCATCGCCGATTCCAGGTGGACCTGTGGTCTTTGCCAGTCGATGGCTTCGTCAAATGTAGGCGCGACCGGCTCTTCGTCTCTTAGCGCACGCTCCGCCAGATCGCGAATTTCGTCATATTTCGCCTGCGTCTCTATGGCTTCGTGGCGTACTAGAATACGGCGGGTGTAGGCATCCACGACAAAGATTTCATGATTGCCGGCGTACAGCAGAATTGCGTCGGCAGTTTCAGATCCAATGCCCTTCACGGCAAGTAGTTCGCTCCGAAGTTGCGACGTAGCGGTGGTAAACATCTGCTCCAGAGAGCCGTGATACTTAGCATCGAGAAACGCCACGAAGTTCTTCAGTCGTTCTGCCTTTTGCCGGTAGCATCCCGAAGAACGCACGAGTTCTTGCAGCTTCGCTAGCGACACCTCACGAATCCCGGCGATATTAAGCGCCCCGCTGGAACGTAGGCTGGCCAGAGCGTGTTCAACATTACTCCATGCTGTGTTTTGGGTAAGAATCGCGCCCACGATCACTTCAAACGGAGTTTCTGCCGGCCACCAATGCTGCCGTCCCCAGGCGCGCACCAGCTGGCGATACATCGCGCGCACCAGGGCTTCCGGCTTGCTTGTTTTCCGGGATTTCACGGCGGCGACTGCTTGCTTTGCTTGAGCTGTTGCTTCCAGCCCAGGACGCGAGCTCGGTTGGCTTCGGCTTCCGCTTCGGGCACCATGCCCTTGCGCTGATACAGGATCGACAAGCTGGTATGCGCCAGAACGTCATCCGGATCGAACGCGACAATTCGACTGGCCACGGCGATGCCTTTGTCTAGCTGTTCGGTATCTTGGTATACCCGCGCTAGACCATGCATGGCGTCCACGAAGGAGGGATCGGCCGCAATGGCCGCTTCATACTCGCTAATCGCTTCCTGGTGATGGCCCTCGGCATACCAATCGAGCGCGGCGTAGTAATGGTCCTCGGCGGTCTGGCGTGAGGCTTCGTCGGTCATGGGGTTCCCTGGAACTCTGCGCTGAGTTTATCAGGCCATATAGTCGAGTGCGTCCTCCTCGATATACTGACTACAGTCATGCGCAAGATCTTCCGTTTCCTCTGGAACTCGGCTCGCGGCCATCGCTTTGCTCCCTGGCGCAGCCCCTATTTGCGCTGGCGAATCGAGACCTATACCGGCATCAAGATGCAGAGCATTGGTTTCCTCGAGTTCTGCGGATTTATGTGGCGCGAGCGCAAAGAGCTGCTGCGCTTTTTGAAGTGGACCGGCGAGATGGAACGCTACGCCCGCGCCAAGCCCAAAAACCCGTGAGGCAGGCGCTGTCTACCATATCGTGATTAGTTCATGAAACCTTCGCAGGCTCTTATCGGCTGTAACCAAGGGCAGCTTTTCAATCAACGCAGTAGCTCCGATCAGCCGGTCAGCAGCGTCCTTGGGGTACTCTTTAGAAAACTGCACGGCTTTGCTGGCTATGGCAGTGGTGACCGGCTTGACGACCACCGGTCGTGCGATTTCCTGAACGAAAGTCTCGATGTTGCCGACGACTTGTATTCTTCCCCGCCACGCGAGCAAGGCGATCTCCCACAGGGTCATATCCGAGACGAAGATCGCCCCTTTGCTTCGCGCATTTTGAATTGCAGCGCTCGCCGCCCGAGAAAGGCGGCCAGGTTCCAGCGACATCCAGACCAGTACATGTGTGTCCAGGAGAATCACCTCAGAGCGTCCCAATCCTCGATTGGAGTTATGGGCGAGACGAGGTCACCAACGATCTTGGCTTTCCCCACCATGTATCCAAAGATGCTGTCGTCCTTTGTTTTTGCCGGCACTAATTTGACCACTGGCTTGCCATGCTTGGTGACCACCACAGGCTGACCTGTGGCCTGCACTTCGTCCATGACGGTTAGACAGTGTGTCTTGAACTCGCCAGCTGGAATCTGTTTCACCGTTTCCTCCCTGCAATATGCTTATGGTCATAATTCACCAAGAATGATTCCGATCGGCGTCCCCACTCCTGCAGTCAGCTTTTCGGCTGCCGGGGACTGCCTGGCCGCGATCTCCAGGAATCCCGAGCTTCCCACGATAGCGAAAAATTCATCCTCTCCGCCGTCCGTATAGGACTGACATACTCGCGTAATCGTCTGCCCCGAGATCAGGATGGTCACGGGCGGGACCGCGCTGCCAAACAATGCCGGCGCATCTTGTTGGCTGATGTTGGTGATCAGGTTTCCGAACTTGTCTACCTTCAGCACCACACCACGCAAGCTGTTCTCGGCGATGCGTTCCACCTGCGGCAGTGGCAGCCGAACGTAATCAGAAATCTCGGGTCCAAACTCGGACGGGGCGACGCCTTTGCTCAACCATGCCGCTACCGGCGCGAAGATGTCGCGGCCGTGGAAAGTATGGCTCACCGGCTGCAGGAAATATCGTTCGGCGGTGATGTGCCGCACCGCGACCTTGGACTCCCGTGCCTCGATCAGCGATAGCACGCCATTGTCCGGCGCGACAAAGATGTAGTCGTCGGTTTCCACGATGATGGGGCGCCGCGTGCTGCCCACGCCGGGATCGACCACCACCACGTGCACGGTTCGCGGCGGAAAAAAGCGATAGGCCTGGGCAATCGTCCACCCGCCATCGAACACATCATAGGAAGCCACCGCATGGCAAACATCGACCACGGTTGTCTCCCGATGAATGTTCAGCACCACGCCGTGCAAGATGCCAACGAAGGGATCGTTCAGGCCAAAATCGGTAGTGAAGGTAACAATGCGGCTTGCAGACATGCATTGGCAAAGTAGCCGCAGCCGCGGCGAGAGTCAAGCCGCAGTCGAAGTGGGACAGCCTCGGGATTCTCGGGACCCACAAATTAACGTATGTCCACGTCCCCCGAACTGGTGGACACTTCAACCGACGGGCCGCCGCCGCGCACCGTGCCCTTCAACTCGCGGTTCGCCAGCGGACCCTGAACCGTAATCGGTAACTCCGTATGAATCGATCCCGAGCTGGTATGTACATCCAGGCTGAAGCCACTGCCCGACCCCAATGCCATGCGCACCGTGCCCGACCCGGTATGCAACTGCCACGGGCCAGTCACATCTCCATCGGCTTCAATGTCGCCGCTGCCGGTACGCGCCTGGATCCCGCCCTTAATGCCCTTTACGCGGACAGTCCCCGAGCCGGTGTGAACATCCACATCGCCCGCTCCCGTCAGGTTCGCTTCGATGTCTCCGCTCCCGGTCTGGCCGTAGAACGGGGCTGCCACACTCTCTGCGCGGATGTTGCCACTGCCGGTCTGCAGATGGACGCGGCCGCCAATGTCTCGCGCGCTAATGTCGCCTGATCCGCTTTGTGCCTGCACCTCCGAGCGCACTCCGCTGACCTCGACATTGCCCGATCCACTCTGCGCCTGCACCTCGGTGCTGGCCGGCACCGTGATTTCGTAGTTGATTGAAATGTGCCGTCTCACGTCTTCCGGTAAGTTGTAACCAATGCGAATGCCGTTGCCGTTTTGCTGGATCGGCGGATTCGATTCCACCTGATGCACTGCCGCATCGGAGCTGGAGAACCATTCATTGTTCTCGCGTACCGTCCCATGGATCACCACCTGGTTGGTGCTGCCGGCCTTGATGACGACGTCGCCGGAACCCGTCGTCAGATCGAGGTTGACCGCCCCCGACACGGAAAGCGTGCGATCGAAATGCCCCTCGGAGCGCGCATACAGCAGAACTGGAACCAACAGGATACTGAGTAGAACGGCTGTGCAATATTTCTTCATAGTGCCTCGCCGATTTCTGAATTGATTGTGGGTTCCCAAGAAAACGGGCTGCCGTGGTTGGCAGCCCTAGGGATTATGTTCACCAGCTATTGCTGCAAAACGACTGGGTCGCCTTCTTTAAGACCTGACAGCACCTCGGTCTTGACCCCATTCGAGATTCCAATGTTCACCGCGATCTTGCGCATTCCATCCTTGCCCTTCGGATCGGGGACATCGACGGACGCCTTTTTGTCTTTGTCGTATAGCAGAGCACTCTCCGGAATCATCAACACGTTCTTGTGTTCATCCAGGAGAATCTCCGCGTTGGCGGTCATCTCCGCCTTCAGTTCGCCGCCGGGATTGTTGATGGAGACCCGCACCTCAAACGTGGTTACATTGTCTTTCTCCACGCCCATGGGCGAGATCTTCGTAACATGTCCGGTGAAGGTTTTGTCCTTGAAGGTCTCAACGCGAATGCGCGCCGGCTGGCCCAGGTACACCTTGCCGATGTCGCTCTCATCCACTTTGCCCTTCACATACACTTCGCTGGTGTCGCCCAGCGTCATCACCAGGGTTGCGGCCGAGCCCAACACCAGGATGGAGCTCACCGCATCACCCATTTCCACGTCGCGCGACAGCACCACGCCGTCAATCGGGGCGGTGATGGTGGTATAGCTAAGCTGCTCCTCGTACTGCTTTAAACTAGCTTGGTCCTTCTTCACCTGCGCCTGGGCTTGCGCTATCTTCGCCTTGTTCACGGTTAGTTGGGCGCGCGCCACGTCGCGCTTGTTGACCGCCATGATGTAACCCCGTTGCGCATCGTCCAGCGTCGACTGCGACACCACCCCGTCCTTCGACATCCCCTGCGCCCGCTCATAGGCCCGCTGCAACGTAGGAATGTCCACGCCCTGCGCGTCCACCTCGGCACGCTTTTCGTCCGCCTCGGCGCTCGTCAGGTTGGCATCCGATGACAGCAATTGCGCCTGTGCGGAATTGACCTGCGCTTGGATCTCAATTCTGTCCAACTCGGCCAGGACCTGCCCCTGCTTCACCCGGTCGCCGGTGTCCACGTACAGCTTTTCCACGATGCCGCTGGCCTTCGACTTGATTTCAACCTTGGTGATCGGCGTGACCTTGCCGGTCGCGACCACACTCTTCGTCAGATCGCCCTTTTCCACCTTCGCCAGCTTAGTGGGATCGATCTTGGTGCCGCCGCGGGTGGCCGCCACCGCAACCAACACCAGCGCCACGACCGCAACTGTGACGATCGTGATGATGATCCAGCGCCTTTTCTTGTTCTTGCCGTTCGCCACTACGCCCTCCGCAATCGCGCAGGATTGGGTCCTGGTATCTAGTACGTCCGAATGCGAAAATTTGTTCCGTTCCGAAAGGGAAACTGGACGAAAATCGTCCTTACCCGTGGATTAGACCGACTTGCGCCGTGGTTCGGTAGCAGGATTAGGCGTTTATCGGATGGTTCGCTTCACCTGCAACTAACGTGGGCAATTCCGCACAAAATTCACCTCACCCTTGACAGGAACTGCTACCATAAGGTCAAGTGCCTGCATCCGCCTAGCGAGAGCGGGACGCGGAGAGGAAGTACCAGAGCAATGCGATGGATGCTGCGGTCAAAAATTCATAAAGCCACAGTTACTGAAGCCGATCTGCGTTACGTAGGCAGTATCACGATCGACCAAGAACTGATGGAGATGGTTGGATTGCTTCCCGGCGAACGGGTGCTGGTAGTCAGCAACACCAGCGGTGCCCGGCTTGAAACCTACACTATTCCCGGCCCGCGCGGCTCCGGCGCCATGTGCATGAACGGCGCAGCCGCCCACCTCATCAAGAAGGGCGACGAGATCATCATCATGGGCTTCGAGCTCACCGACAAGCCCGTCGAGTCGAAGCAGATTGTGCTTGGACCACACAACGAATTTGTGCGCTGGCTGGCCACCGAAACCGCCAACACTTGGCTCCCGGAAGCTGTGGGAGCGCGGTAGGGTGTACCCGGCGTGTCATCGGGATGACAAGAGGGGTTTGGCTACGTCTTCTGCATTCCCCCGCGTAGCTTCCAAAGAATCTGCCGCAACATGCCCAGCACTAGCTCGGCATCCCGAGACGACAGCTCCAGCCGGCGTACCAGGCGCCGCACCCGCTCTTCTGTGGGAACGACGGCAATCGGCTTCACATAGCCGCTAACCTGCAATGCCTCCAGCAAGCCTGACGAAATGCGTTCGACTTCGCCCGCGGTGGCGCGCTTCTGCACCTTTTCCGGCGTCGCTTTCCTCAGGTCGCGTACCAACTCGTACAAACACACGGCCACCGCCTGTCCCAGGTTCATCGAGACATGCTGTTCCCGCGTGGGAACGTGCATCAGCCAATGACAATGGCTGAGGTCGTCATTGGAAAGGCCCGTCTTCTCCGTCCCGAACAGCAGCGCGACCCGCCCCGAGTTCAACTGTTTGCGGATGAGGCGCGCACCATATTCCAGCCGCCGCAGCGGATGCTGTAGCTCACGGTGCTGCACCGCGGTGGTCCCGACTACGAGCGTGCAATCGGCGACAGCCTCGGCCACGCTCTTGAATTCCTTCGCCTTCGCCAACAACGGAGCTGCGCCCATCGCCGAGCGCGCCTCGCGAAACGCCACCTCATACGGGTTGACCACGCGCAGCCGGAGAACACCGAAGTTGCTCATGGCGCGGGCCGCCGCTCCAATGTTCAGCGGATTACGCGGAGACACCAGCACCACGCACAGACGATCGAAGTTCGCTGGCATGGAAATGAGTTTAGTGCAGAAAAGCCGGCTCCGTCGAAGCAGCAGATCAAGGCATCCCGCTAAATATCCGGTGCGAGGCGCTGCGCGCAGTAGCCAAGGACCGTTCCGCTTTCTCTATACGAAGCGGCGAACAAAAACAGTCACCGCATTCAGCAACTCTTGATTTGACGGCTGCGCTCGACGGTGTTATTTTGCACTTACACTGGAAAGGAGGGTGATCCAAAATATGATATCTGACAGTCCATGTAGTATCCCAAGTGAGGTGGCTGAGGCTTAGGGCTTCCGCTCTAAATCCTCGCAAGACTGCTGCTCTTGGCGTCTGCCGCTGGGGCCACGTAGAGTGGACAGCCTCAGGCCAATCCCAACAGCTAACCGGAAAAGACCCGCCTGGCGCGAGACGCTGCGGGTCTTTTTCTATTTCTGCGCACTCCGTTCACTGCGAGGTGAGTCATGGCAAGCCCGGTTCGTTCCGCCGTCGAAGTTCCCGTCCTCGAAACCGAGCGACTGCGCCTGCGCCGCCATCGGCTGGAAGATTTCGCCGCTTGCACTGCGATGTGGGCCGATCCCATCGTTACGCGCCACATTGGCGGCAAGCCATTCTCGCAAGAAGAAGTCTGGACCCGCCTGCTGCGCTATGTGGGACATTGGGCTTGGCTCGGCTTCGGTTACTGGGCTCTGGAAGAAAAAGCCTCGGACGAATTCATCGGCGAGCTGGGCTTCGGCAACTTCAAACGCGACATCACGCCATCGCTGGAATACACGCCTGAGTTGGGCTGGGCTCTGGCCTCGCGAGCCCACGGCCAAGGCTACGCGACCGAGGCAGTTCGCGCGGCCATCGCTTGGGGCGACGAACACTTCGGGCAGACACAGACGGCGTGCCTGATTCATCCCGAAAATCTGGCGTCAATTCGCGTCGCGGAGAAATGCGGCTATCAGGAGTTCCAGCGCATGACTTATAAGAATCACGAGGTGATCCAGTTTGCGCGACCGCTCTAGCTGATGCAGTTGCTACTGGGGCTGCGATGTCGCCGACTGCGGCGTCGACAACCCTGGCGTTTCGGACTGCGGTGTACTCGACTGAGGCGTCATTTGCTGCAGGCCGTGCTTGCCCACGGGAGCTTCACCCGGCCGCAGCTTGCGGCAGCAGCCGCTGACCATGTCTCCCTGCGGAAGATTGACCTGCGACGAATACGGGTAGGTTTGCTTGCGGACAGGATCGGCGCAGGCCTGCTTCTGGATGGTCGCCGACAGATCGTAGCCTCCGTTCATCGGTGCCAGACCGTTGGCGCGGTGCCACTCCCATGCCTTGTCTTCCGGGACCCAATAGAAATCGCCAAGAAAAGTCTGGTCAGGCTGATTGATCCCCAGGTAGCGCGCCTCGCCATTAATGAACTGGACGCTCCACTTCGGGCCGTAGCCGAAGCAGACCATGTCCGGCGGCTTGGGCGAAACTGAGGCTTGGGTCGAAGCCTGCTGCGCTACTGCGGTCATCGCGGCCGTCATGAGAACCAGAAAAAGACCAGCCCGAAACATCGTTCGTTGCATGCGTTCTCCTCGGAAACGAAATGGTCGCTGCAAAACCGGTGGGAGTCAACTGGTAGTTTTCCCAGCCCGACTTAATCCTTTGCGCACGACCTGCTCAATTGACTCGCGCAGTCCCATAGCCGGCAGCGCCTCGGCGCTGACCCAGCGAACCTCGCTCACGTCGCTTCCGGCCCTTGCCTCGCCGGAAATGGGCCGGCACAGATAATCGATCAGCACGTAGTGATACTGCGGGCGGCCCTGCAGGTCGGTAAAAATACTGTCGAAGACATCCAGCAGCTCACCCACCTTGACCTCGACGCCAGTTTCTTCCAGCGCCTCACGGCGCACGCCATCGCGCAGCTTCTCGCCCAGTTCCAACATGCCGCCGGGGACCGACCAGTCCCCCTTAAGCGGCTCGGTAGCTCGCCGAACCAGCAAAGCGCGGCCGCCTTCGACGATCACGGCGCCCACTCCGATGATGGGATGTTCAGGGTAATCGCGCTTCATCGAGACTCTGCACGGTCGAATGCCGGGTCGAAGAAGTCCGCCGGCGTAAACCCAACGACCTTCCAGCCCTTGGCCGTGAGCTTCAGTTGAAAGCGCATCTGGACGCTGCGCCGCTCCGGTATCCGGGTCACTTCGTAGGGCATGGAATCCATCTCGATCTCGGCGGTAGCGGAGGCGTGCTCCTTGTCGGCAATCGCCTGCAGGATCTGGTAGTGAAAGTTGACCTCGCTGTAGAGCCCGAAAAACGCCTTTAACTGCTGCTGCAGACTGGAGTAGCCCGGCATTGCCTGCTTGTCGAAGACGGACATAATCTGGCTCACGTCCTGCACACTCACTCCGTTGCGCAGGGGCTCCAGCACATCTTGGACCACCTGATCGCTCAGGCTAAGTTTCTGGTCAGCGGTCGGATTCGGCTCGGTCGAGTCCGCAGCGGTCGCAGGTTGGCCCGACTGCTGTTGCACGCGGGGAAGGAGGTAACCGCTTCGGGGTGAAACCCCACCCAGCGAGGCAGGGCACAGTCCACTTAACAGCAGCACCGGCAGCAATCTGTAACAGATAGGTGGTTTTGGCATCAAATTTATAAACCAAGTGCCGGCGATGCGGCCTCTCGTGCATAATACTGCTTTACGTGATGCAATACAGTAATTTGGCCTATGGGGAGCGACGAGCCAAAACGCGACAAAGAGGCTCCCGATCTTATTGATCGCGCCCCCAAGCCGGCGCGTCCGAGGCCGGCAGAAAGCTGGGCAGCTGCGGCGCAACTTTCTGGCAGGGCGAGGGTTACAGCCGATGTGGGCAGCATCGCACTAGATCGAAGCCTGCTGGTTGGGGGCGCCGTTCCAGGGACACCGTCGCCGCCCACCGCACTGCGGGGCGAATTGGCCGAAACGGTCGTTTTAGAGATGCTAAGCGACGCCGAGGTCATGTTGCGTGTGGCCTCCGGCGACGACACCGCATTCGATTATCTGGTCGAAAAGTATCGCCGGCCCATGGTCAGTTTCATGTATCGCATGACCCGTAACCAGGGGGTGGCCGAGGAACTCGCTCAGGAAGTTTTCTTGCGGGTCTATCGCTCGCGACAGGGTTACGCGGCGAGCGCTAAGTTCACTACCTGGCTGTATCGCATTGCGACCAACCTGGCCGTGAATCACGCCCGCGATACCAAGCACGAGCGGCCGGAGAACACGGTCAACATCGACGAGCCGGACAGCGATACCGGCATGACCATGGACGTCGCCGATGGCAGTTTGAACGCCGAGCAGATCATTCTCCGGCGGGAGCGTCTGACGGCCATTCGCCGCCAAGTGGAGGCGCTGCCCGAACGTCAGCGCGCGGCCGTGCTCATGCATAAATACCAGAACCTGGATTACAAACAGATCGCGACGGTGTTGAAGTTGAGTGAATCGGCGACCAAGTCATTGTTGTTTCGAGCGTATGAAACGCTGCGGGAGACGCTAAAACAGTTTATATAGGCAGTTAGCAGGAAGTAGGGTGCGGTCATGAGGTGCGAAAAACTTCGCGAAGAATTCATGGAAGCGGTGCTGAGTGGGCCGGCAGCGGCTTCGCCCGAGTTGCAGGAACATCTGCGGAGTTGCCCAGCTTGTGCCGGCGAGTTGGCTTCCTTCCAGCAGACGATGACGTTGCTCGACGAATGGCCGGCGCCCGGGCCTTCGCCATATTTCAGTTCGCGATTGCGGGCGCGCCTGCGGGAAGAGTCAGCCGCACCGGCGCGAAGCTGGCTGGCCTGGTTGCGGCGTCCGGTATTAGCGGCCGCGGCAGCGGTCTTGATCGCAGTGGGCGCGGGATTATTGGAGCTGGGCCACGTGAGTCGCGACCCCAATACTCTCGCCACCAATGACAGCGTAACCCGTGCCGGAACCCCGGGAAGCGCGGTCAGCGATCTGCAGTACCTCGACAAGAATGCCGATCTGTTTTCCGAATTTGATGCCCTCGATGGGCAATCGTCCACGGAGTGAGTAAGACTGCGTGACTCTAGCCAAGTCCATTTCGCTGACGGCGGTGCTGCTGTGCAGTGCAATGCCGGCCCTGGCTTGGTTTCCCAGATGGCAGCACGCGTCAGCCCCGTCCCCTCCGCGGCAAAGCGCGCCGGCCAGTGTCCCTCGCAGTGTCCCACCTTCCAACAATGCCGGGTCGCCCGAGTTCCACCTCAACGGCCCGGGCCCGCATCGCGGCGATTGGTTGCGGAAATATATGAAGCTGCCGCCCAGCCAGCAGGAGCGGCAACTGCAGCAGGATCCAAGTTTTCGCACTCTTCCTCCCGAGAGACAGAATCATCTGCTCGACCGGCTGCGGAGCTTCAACAGCCAGTCGCCGCAGAAGAAGGCACAGATCCTGAACCGGATGGAAACCTTCGAGCACATGACGCCTCAGCAGCAGCAGGCTGCCCGCAACTTGTTCGACCGCTATCACAACCTGCCTGACGACCAGAAGAGCAAGGTTTCGCAAGCCTACCGCAGGTTGCGCGGCATGCCTCCTGCGGCGCGCAATGAACTGCTAAACTCCGACGAGTTCCGCAATAACTACACGGATGACGAAAGAGACTTGCTGCGCGGAATGACGGACCTAGATGTGTCGCCTACCAAATAGACCAGGAAAGCGACTTGAATCGGGGCTTTTTCCGACACCGCCCTCGAAAATCATTTAACATCTAATATTCGCCGATTTTCTGCCGTTCCGGGGATGAGGGACTTGGCGCAAGCCTGTTATGACGGAATTGATTCGCGACAGTTACCGTTATCGGGAGTTGATTTGGGCGCTCGCGCTCAAGGAGCTGAAGGTCCGCTACAAACGCTCGGTGCTGGGTTTCATGTGGGCGCTGTTGAATCCAGCTTTCATGATGCTGGTATTGACGCTGGTATTTTCCACCATCATGCGTTTCGCCATTCCGCACTACGCCATTTTTCTGCTGAGCGTACTGCTGCCGTGGACTTTCTTCGCGCAGGCGCTTTCTTATGGGGCCGAGGCCATTGTCGGTAATGGAGATTTGATCAAGAAGGTCGCCGTGCCCAAGCTGGTATTTCCCATGGCAGCGCTGGTCTCCAACGTCATCAATCTGCTGCTTTCTCTGATTCCACTGGCATTGCTAGTTCCCATCATGCGGCACCCATTCTATTGGACCTGGCTGTACTTGCCGGTCCCCATGCTGGCGCTGGCCATCTTTACCTTGGGAGCGATCTTCTTCTTCGCCGCCGCCAATGTGTTTTACCGGGACGTTTCCCACATATTACAGGTTGTACTTTCAGCCTGGTTCTACGTAACTCCCATCATTTATCCTCTTGACGCAATTCCGGCGAAGTATCAGTGGATTTTTAAATTGAATCCAATAATTTATGTTATTAACGGCTTCCGGTTATCGGTGTACTACGGGCAGCTACCCAAGGCACCATCCATCCTGGCTTCATTCGTATGTGCTTTCATCAGCCTATTGATCGGATTTGCGCTATTTAAGAAATATCAGAATAGTTTTGTTTTCTATGTCTGAGTCTGAGCTACAAATGTTTTCGAGTTCAATCGTAATTCGAGTGGAGAATGTGACCCAGCGCTTCCGGGTCATCCAGGAGCGTCCGGACACCTTGCGCGAGCTGTTTTCGAAGTTGCTCCGGCACCAATCCAGCTTTCACGATTTTGAGGCGGTGAAGAATGCCTCGTTCGAAATTCCCCAAGGCCAGACCGTGGGGATCATTGGGCGCAACGGATCGGGCAAAAGCACGCTGCTGAAACTCATTGCGGGCGTTTACCAGCCGACCGCCGGCAGGGTCGAGGTGAAGGGATCCATCGCGCCACTGATCGAGCTGGGAGCGGGATTCCATCATGAGCTGACCGGGCGGGAAAACATCTTGCTCAATGGCCTGTTAATGGGCTATTCCAAACGGGACATGCGGGAGAGAGAACAATCCATCATCGACTTTGCCGACATCGGCGACTTCATCGATTCTCCGGTCAAGCAGTATTCTTCAGGGATGTACGCCCGCTTGGCCTTCGCGGTGGCCACCGAGGTCGATCCCCAGATTCTGGTGGTTGACGAGATATTGGGGGTCGGCGATATGGGCTTTAGGGAAAAATGCTTCGATCGCATTCGAAACTTTAGGGAAGCCGGTAAGACAATCCTGATAGTCACTCACGCCATGGCGGATGTCGCCAAGCACTGCGAGCGGGCAATCTTGATCGACCACGGATCGATCATCGCCGATGGTCTTTCGCAAGAGGTCATTGCAACGTATACCAATCTGATGGCCCCGGAGGTTGTCGGCGCGCACTAAGCGGTGCCGCTTGCCGATGCACGTCGCCTTTGTGCTTCCGCGTTTTTTCCCGTATCGCGGCGGATATGAGAATTCTGTGCTCGCGCTCTCCAAGTACTTGGTCCAGCGCGGTCATCGGGTCACCGTATTCACCACAGTGGCCAACGACCTGGAAGCTTTCTGGCTGGCGCAACGCCGGACGTTCCCCGGGGGAGCAATTTCCGTCGACGGCGTGGTGGTGCGCCGGTTTCCGATTTGCTATAACGTGCTGCGCCGGCGTGCTACGCGTCTGCTAGGACTGATGCCTTACTGGCGATGGAAGGCACAGTATTGGACGCCGTCCTTCCGCATTCCCGGACTGCCGCAGGCGCTGCGCGATGTTGACGCTGATCTGTTTCACATCGGTCCGTTGCCCTACACCAGCTTGATGTACGCCGGTTTGCACGCGGCGGAACTCCACGGCGTGCCCGTGATCGCTACGCCTTGTACTCACCTGGGCGAAGAGAATAACGACGAAGTCGCACGACACTACCTGCGGTCTTACCAGATCGACCTGCTGAAGCGTTGCACCAAAGTATTCTGCATGACGAAGACGGAGATGCAGCGTCTGGAGGATTGCGGCGTCACTTCCGAAAAGATCGTGGTCGGCCATGGTATCGATTTGCAGACAGCGACGGGGGGCAATCCCGAGCATCTCCGCGAAAAGTACGGGGTGGATGGACCGGTGGTCCTGCATCTGGGTATGAAAGCCTACGAGAAGGGGTCGGAGACGCTGGTTGAGGCCATGAAGCTTCTCTGGGATAAAGGATCGCAAGCGTGGCTGCTGATGGCGGGATCCAGCCTTTCGGCCTTTGACAATTACCTTGCTACTTCTGGGCGCTCTTGTCCTCGATTACTGGATCTACCTGCTTTCGCCGACCCCGATAAGCGCGACTTGCTTGCTTCCGCTACAGTGGTCGTGCAACCGTCACGGGTGGAGTCTCTCGGCCTGGTCCTGCTGGAAGCGTGGGCCAACCAGAAACCTGTAATCGCAGCCGACATTGCCGTTTCGCGTGAACTGGTCACCGAGAGCGGAGGAGGAGTGATCGTCCCATTCGGGAATGCGCAACAATTGGCGCTGGAAATCGAAAACCTGCTGGGTAATCCCGGCCTTCGTCAGACCATGGGAGCCGGCGGCCATAAGAAAGCTTTGGAGTACGAAGGCAATACACTGTGGCGGCGAAATGCCGAAGAGTTTGAGCGGGTGGCCACAGCGGGAATGAGACCGCAAGAACGCAAATGAGCTTTGGAAAGTGAAGGAAGCGGCAGCAAACCGGCATGAAAGTTGCTATTGTCACTCCCGCAATTGACAACCCCGAACGGCCCTTCGGCGCCGAACGCCTGTTTGCCGGTCTGGTCGGGGCTTTTCAGCGGAAGGCTGCCGCCGATTGGATACAGGTTCCGGTCAGCGAAAAGCGATGGGAAGGCATTTTGCAAGGCTATGTCGACTGCTTTGACCTGGATCTCTCTGCCTATGACTTAGTGGTTTCCACGAAGAGTCCCACCTTTGCAGTGCAACATCCGAACCATGTCTGCTGGCTGGTTCACCAGGTGCGGGTGTTTTACGACCGTTTCGATGACGAGTTCGGCATGCTTCCGAAAAGCGCCTTAGTAGAAAAAAACCGAAACCGCGAGGTGGTCCGTCGTCTCGACACTCTGTTTTTCCAACGCGTTCGCGAGATTTTTTGCATTGGACACGAACCGGCGATGCGGCTGCAGCACTATAACGGATTCGACTCCGAAGTGCTCTACCCACCCGCGTTCATCCAAGGTCACTGCTGCGGCGCTCAAGATTATTTTTTCTTGCCGGGCCGTCTGCATCGCTGGAAAAGAGTCGATCTTGCCATTCGCGCCATGCAGCACTTGTCCCGTGACGTGCCTTTGCTTATAGCGGGTGCCGGAGAGGATGAAGCGCAATTTCGTGAGCTGGCAGGCAACGACCCGCGGATACGCTTCCTGGGGTTTGTAAATGATCGGCAGATGATCGAGCTCTATGCGAATGCGCTCGCGGTACTCTTCCATCCCAAGGAAGAGGATTTTGGCTACATCGCCATTGAGGCCATGTTGAGCCACAAACCGGTTATCGTTTGCCGGGATTCGGGCGAGCCGGCGCGCCTGGTGCAGAATGGCCGTTCGGGATTTGTAGTGGATCCTGACCCAGTCGAGATTGCCCGGGCAATGAATGTTCTTGCGGCGGACCGCGATCTGGCGCGGGAGATGGGCGAGTTTGCTCACCAGACCGCTCCCTCGCAATCATGGGACGAGGTTGTGCAGCGGCTTATCGATGCTGGATCTCCTACCCGAAGCGACAAGGTGGCATCGGCAATTTCCTCTTCCGAGCGTAATCTCGTATCAATTCTCGTTGCCGACAATCAGGTGCTCGATCCGCCCGTGGGCGGCGGCCGGGTCCGCATCTACGAACTTTATCGCCACATCGCCGCGCTCGGCTTCGAAGTTTCCTACATCGGAGCATACGATTGGCCTGGACCGGTCTATCGCGAACAAATGCTCGCGCCTCATTTCCGCCAGTGGGTTACTCCCCTGACCCAGCCACACTTCGCGCGCAATCGCGGCTACGAACGTGCGACCGGCGGCAAAACCACAATCGACGTTACCATTCCCCGGCTGCTAAAGTATTCGCCCCGCTTTCAGCGCATGGCGGAAGAGCATGGCAGGAACGCGGCAGCCGTCATCATCTCGCACCCCTGGGTATATCCGTATGTACCGCGGCGTCCTGGGCAGAAGCTGATCTACGATTCTCACAACTGCGAATATGCCGTAAAGAAGCAGATACTGGGCGACACGGCCGCGGGACGGGAGCTTGTGGAAGAGGTCCGTTCGGTCGAAGGCAAGTTGTGTCGCGAAGCTGATCTCATCTTCGCCTGCTCGAACGAGGATGCCGATAAGTTTGTCGATCTTTACGGAACATCTCGCGACAAGATTGTGCTGGTTCCCAACGGTGTGGATGTGGAAGGTATCCGGCCGCCCAGCCGGCAAGAACGAGAGTTGGCGCGGCGACGGTTCGGCCTGCCGCCAGACCAGCCGGTATTGATTTTCATCGGCAGCGGCTATGGTCCCAACACCGAAGCTGCGGCGTTCCTGGTGAGGGAAATCGCTCCCCGGCTGCCAAACTGCGCCGTCATGATTGCCGGCAGCGTGAAAGACTCGTACCAGGCCTCACGTGGTCCGCAGTCGCCCGCGAATATTATTTGGCTAGGCACGGTCGATGCTGCCCGGCGGCTTGTGCTTTATCAGGCAGCCGACATCGCCCTCAATCCAATGTTCTCAGGATCGGGCACGAATCTAAAAATGCTCGATTACTTCGCTGCCGGCCTTCCGGTAGTCTCAACTCCGGCGGGAGCGCGGGGACTGGAACTTAGCGATGACGACTGCGTCGTCTGCTGCGCGGAACAATTCGTGTCCAGGGTAGAAGGGCTGATGGGCGATCTTACCGCTTGCAGTCGCCTCGGCGAGAATGCCAGAAAGTTAGCGGTTGAGCGATACGCTTGGTCTCTGATCGCAGCCAAGGCTACGGCAGCGATGATCAATTTGCTGAAGGGAAGTGGTGCTCATGTTCCGTGAAAACCTGTTGCCGTACTGGTGGATGCTGTATCGCCATTCCAAGGTCCTTAACCAGCGTACCGACATATTTCGCAATGTTGAAGATGCCTTTAGCGTTAAACACGCCGACTTCTGCTTGAACGCGAAAAGTGTATACCTGGACATTGGGAGTGGCTCGTCTGTCGTCCCCACGTTTCTCTACCAGCGTCACCACGCCCGAACCTATGCCACGGAGATGGACCGGGTGTACCTCGACCGGCAGAAGAGCTACATGAAAACCCTCGGACTAACCAAACGCGACACATTTTTCGTGCAGACGGAAGATGCAACCCATCTCAGGTTTGCGGATGGCTCGGTCGACTTCATCAGCGCAGTTTCGACGATCGAGCACATTCCCGGCAATGGAGATACTGAGTCGATGGCAGAGTTTGCGCGCGTTTTGCCATCTAAGGGACGATTGGTCGTGACCGTTCCAGCGAGTTCCAGCTACACGGAAAATAAAAGCACGTTTTACTACGCGGGCTTCGAGCGGCGTTACGATCCGCCAGCTTTGCAGGACCGTCTGTTCCGGCACGATTTGGAGCTGGTGGACCAGCTGCACATGGTCTCGCCGCCGGAGGAATTCATTCGACATTTTAATGACTCTTTTCGAGAGAGCTTCCATGGAGAAAATTGGAATGAAGTCTGGTACAAGAGTGGCTGGCACGATCAGTATCCTGACGTGAGCATTCTTTTGACGCTGGGATTCGTCCGCTTGTCGACCGATCCCAAGGGCTCGTTTGGGGCTTGCCTGGCATTTGAAAAGAAGTAGCTTGGAGTTGCCTTGCGGTATCTGATGGTCTCAACTTACTCGCCCACGCACTGCGGCATAGGTGCCTATGGCGAGCAAAGCGTGACCCAGCTTCGCGCTCGGGGACACCTGGTCGACATTGTGTCGCCGGACCAGCAAGGTAATGTAGATTTCGCCTGGGACCTGCGCGGAAGATCGAAGCTACTGCAACTTTTGAAGCTTTTGCCCTACTATGACCGGGTCGTCATTCAGTATCATTGGGCATTCTTCTATGACAATCCATTCGCCAGAGAGTTGCGCTGGGGAACACTGCAGACGACATTATGCTTTCTCTGGCTTTTTCTGCGGTCGCGCAAGATCGAGGTGGTCGCGCACGAAATCCCCTATCTCCCCGGCAAGCAAGGCTGGTTATATAAGTGGAAATGGATGTTCGCACCCAAAGTTATTTTTCACACTAAGAAGGAGCGCGAAAGATTTGAGCAGTATTACCATTTGCGGTTCAGCGACTCTCGCGTCGAGTATCGCAAGCACGACGACGTTTATCTTAAGTTCGTCGAACAAACCCAAGTTTCGGCCCGCCGGCAGCTCCAGTTACCAATGGAGCGGACACTATTTCTGTGCATCGGTTTTATCCAGCGGCACAAGGGCTTCCACCGTGCTATCCAGGCCTTCGGCCGCGCCAATCTGAACGGCGCCGAACTTTTTGTGGTCGGTTCCATGCGGGTCGCGGACGCTGAAAACCAGAGGTACCTGGACGAGTTGCGAAGCCTCGCGGCGGGGCACAGCAACATTCACCTGGTGGAGTCGTTCGTCAGCAACGAAGATTTTGATACTTGGATCAGCGCCTCCGACTGCGTCGTTCTTCCCTACTCGGAGATCTGGTCTTCCGCTGTATTTGGCCGCGCCCGCCTGCTCGGGCGTCCTGCTATTGTTTCCACCGTGGGTGGCTTGCCGGAGCAAGCCGGTCAGCACGATGTGCTCTTCACGACCGACGAAGAATTGGTCTCCGCTTTCCAGGCCATGACTGCGCTGCTAAGCCGGCGCCCGGTCACCTCGAAGTAGGCTCTTGCTATCAACCGTGACAAGCGCTGTGTACAATCGCCAGCAGAGCCGCGTGAAGACCGTCACCATCGCCATTCCCTCGCTGCATCGTCCTGATCTCACTTCACGCTGCATCGAATTCATTCAGAAGCAAACCCTCCCGGCGGAGGCCTGGGAAATCATCGTCATCGAAAACGAAGCTCGCCCCGACAAGATGCTTCCCGATCCCTTGCCGCCAAACACGCGGCGCATCGAGCTGCCCGATAACGAAGGCACGACCGGCTCCATCAACCGGGCGGTGGAAGCGACGAATTCGCGATATGTTCTGCTGCTGAACAACGACATCGAACTCCAACCTGGCTACATCGAGACCCTGGTGCGCGCTCTCGATGCCGACACAAAACTGGGCTTTGCCACCGGCAAGCTACTGCGCGCTACCCAGCGAACTCACCTCGATGGGGCCGGAGACGCGATGCTGATGGCCGGCGGCGCGTATCGGCTGGGGAACGTCGACCAGGACACTGGGCAGTTCGATCTGGCGATGCCGGTGATTGCTGGTTGCGGCGCTGCTGTGCTGTATCGTCGCGAAGTCTTTGTCGCCTGCGGCGGGCTGGATGCCGAGTTCTTTGCCTACCTCGACGACCTCGATCTCGCGTTGCGGGCGCAGCTTCTCGGATTCAGCGGGATGTATCTGCCCAATGCGGTCGCTTATCACATCGGTAGCGCGACGTTAGGTGACAAGCTTCATCCTCGCGTCATCGAGTACCTCACCCGTAACCAGATCTATGTCCTACTCAAGGACTATCCGCGGACCGTGTTCTTCCGCTTGCTGCCACGCATTGTGGTCTATCAGTCGATGTGGCTGTTTTTCGCGTTGCGAAACGGCGGGCTGGGCGCGTATCTTCGCGGCTTGATGAGCGCGCTGCGCGGACAGCGGCGCATGCGCACGAAACACCGGGACTTGATGGCCACGCGCCGGATCAGCGACGCCGAGTTCCTGACGCGATTGCGCGACTCAGAGCGGCAGGTCTATGAATGGCAACTCTCGCGCCCACGGCAGGTTCGTTCGGCTGGGTTGAACTTCTATTTTCGTATATTCGGAAGGCCCTAGCAGGGTGCCCGCAAGTTCGTGGCAAAATTCAGCCGTTGTGTTTGAAAGGGCACAGCTTCAGCCGTGCCGCAAAAGTGCATGTAAAGGGCGGCTTTAGCCGCTGAGGCGAGGACGTTCCGGCAACCTTGTAACTTCGGAGTTATGACATGAAATTGCGGGACACCGCACTAGCTAGGACCTGTCACCCACCTAGAAATTTGTGGTGAGCCGCATGGCGACGCTTCTTGACGGGCCAATGGCATTGCCGGAGAAGAGACCGCCGAAATCGATTACCTCCAAGACATTGGTAAGATTTTGCCCATCGACCTGAAGGCGAACATTCATACGGTCCGACTTATAGACGTCGGCCCCAGCCGATGCGCTGACTAGTAAGGAAGGATATATGCGTCCGCGCGCGAAATTGATCCGGTTAATGACTTGCTGGCCGTATTCCTCCAGCGCCTGCTGCTCGGTACCCTGGAAGTCAAACGGCAGACCGCTGCCATATTGGACGCCGCCAGCCACCCAAAAGCGCGGCTTAACCTGATAGACCCAGCGCGTGAACAGGGTATTGCGCTGGTCCTGCGAATCCGGGAAGTGACCGGTCAATTGTGCTAGCGCAGCCTGCGCGTCCGCGCCGATAAACAGTCCGCCAGACACCGGGAACCAGGCGTTGCCGACCATATACGAATAACTGGCAAAGCCGGAGATTTTATGCCAGTTCGGCACTTCGATCTTTCCTTCCGCACCATAAATAACGGCTTTTTCGAACGCAATTGGAAAACTGATAGTGGTGTTGTCGATCTGGTCGTCGTCGGCATAGTTGGCAACGTTGCGCAAATAGTAGTTAACGTCTACCCGAAGGTTGTTGCCGAAGGCCTTGGACACGCCCGCTTCGTAATAGTTACCTTGGGAAGGGATGACGGGCAAGCGCAAGACGTCCGGGTTGATGAATTCAACCTCAAACGAGCTGGAAAGCAGTAGGTTCTCAAACGACGGCGTTTGGAAAACGCGGTCATAAGAGAAGTGCGCGAGCAATCCGAGCTTAGGAAAATAGCGCGAAATCGCTAAGCGAGGGTCCACAGCCTGCTGGTTGACGATGAGCTGGTAGTGGTCCCAACGCAATCCGATGTTCATGGTCCAATTGCCCAGGCGAATCAGGTCCTGTACAAATGCGGATTGCTCAAGGTCGGGACGCTCGCCTTGGCTAGGGTAGGCTCCCGGGAAGCTAAACGTCAGTGCCGTGCCGAGATCGAACTGCGAGGGGTCCGTAATGGTGTAATTAAAGTTCTCATTCAAGAGAATATTGTCTGATTCGATGCCTACCTTCCATTCATTGCGGCCATGGTCGATGGTCGCCATGCCCTTGAAATAGACTTCGTTGAACCAATTGTGTTGAAAGAGAATGATGGGGGTAGACAGTGCGTTGGAGTAGAAGTCGTTCCCGTTATTGCGCACCATGCCGCGAAAGTCTCCGACGATCTTTGGAGAGAAGATGTGCCGGTAGGTGACAACCCCCATGGTTTCGAAATTGTTCGCATTTTGCTGCTGGCAAGGCGGTCCTTCAGTCACGCCCGATGGATAGCACCAGGTCTGTTGAACAAGCTCGTTGGGAAGCTGGTAACGCGATAACTCATAACGGACAATAAAATCCAGGCGGTCATTGGGGGTAAGGTCGCGCTGGTAGTCAGCGGAAAAATCGCCGATGGTTCCGCGGTTGGTGAAACTCTCGGGTACGACGGGGTTGAGATAATGATCGGTTTGGGCTCCGGACCCGGTAAAACCAAGAACATTCTTGCCCCACGTATACTGCCCCTGCGCGAAAATCCCGGCACTGTCGTAGCTGCCGCCGGAGAGTACCACCTGCCCGTGAAAGCCGGGCTGCGGGTCACGGAGAGTATTGACCTCGACCACGCCACCCATTTTCCGGCCATATTCAGCGGGGAACCCCGCGGTGTAGATGCTCATCGAATCGACATCGTTGGCGCCAATCTCAGGCCCGAAGCTGGGGGAGCGATTGTCCGTCAGCGGAATGCCGTCAACCACGAATTGCGTTTGATACTCCGAGCCGCGCGGGTGCAACACGGCATTGCCTTCGTAAAGCCAGCCTGGCTGAGTGTTCACCAAGTCCTGCATCGAACGGCCGGGCAACGCGGTCAAGCGATGCTGAATCGTTTCAGAACCGATTTGGTTTACCGAGCCAGCCTGATCGGGATCGAGTAGCGTCGCTTCGGCCTTTACCGTCACCGATTCTTTCACCGACGGCAACTTGAGCTCGATTGTGTAGTCGGTAGGAATTGAGGAATGAATTTCGACAGATTGGGACATGTCTGCAAAACCTGGTTGATGAACTTCGAGCTGGTAGATGCCATAAGGCAGGCGCCTTAGGTCCAGGCTGCCCTGATCGCCGGTCGCAAGAGTATTGCGATACTGATTCGCCTCGCTGGTGATCTGAACGTTAGTCTTCACGCCCAGGCCGGCAGGATCGACCACCTTGAGGCGTAACTCGCCGCTATTGCTCTGGCCAAGAGCGGAAGTTCCAAGAACGAGGACCACGGGAAACAAGAAAATACGCTGAAATCTTCTCATTCAGCATTAACCCTCGGAGCACCAGTTCCCGGAATCTTATCCAGCGCGACCCGCACCATCGGCTCCATTAGAATATTCCTCGTGCTCCGTGGTTGTTCAGAGTTAATTCGCCGAGGGACAATCATCCATCCAGTTGTCCCGGAAAAGTCCTGCAACCGAGTGAACAAAAAGGCCGAACAAAACGTTCGCCAAAAGACTGTACTATCGGGAGGACCCAGAAGAGGTGAGCCCAATTTCTCCGTCTGACTCAACCATCCGGCTGGCGCTGTCGTCCGCGCAGCTCCGCCAGAGTTCGGCTGCTCCCTCCGAGCTCGAAGAGGAAATCATCGGCCTCTTTGATGAGCTTCGGAACCGCCTTCTGCGATATGTCCTTTCGTTTGGGCTTTCCAGTGCTGACGGCGAGGAGATTATTCAGGAGGCGTTCCTGGCGCTGCTTCAACATATGCAACAGGGGCGGTCGCGGCACAATCTTCGCGGCTGGCTTTTTCGGGTTGCTCACAATCTGGCATTGAAAAGATTATCAGGAAACGGAAGACGCCGGGACACGGTTGACTTGGAAGCGATGGGCGCGGAAGTCCATCCCGATCCTGCTCCCAGCCCGGAAGAACAGTTGGCCTTCAGCCAGCGACAGATACGCCTGCTGGCGGTGCTGCAAGCCCTGCCCGCGCAGGACCAGCGTTGTCTCCGCCTGCGGGCGGAAGGGCTGAGGTATCGGGAGATTGCCGACGTTCTTGGCATGTCGCTGGGCAGCATAGCGGCCTCGCTGGCTCGCTCACTGGCGCGTCTGGGACGCGCCGATGGGAGGTGAAACTATGAGGAGCGAATACGCTCACCGGTCAGACGAAGAGTTGCTTCGGTTTGCGGATGGTGAACTTTCATCCCGGAACGTTTCGCAAGTAAACACACATCTTGCCGCATGTTGGGATTGCCGCACCCGCTTGAGACAGCTAGAGGAGACGATTGCTGAGTTCGTGGAGGTGCACCATCGAACTCTCGATGCTCAACTGCCGCCGAGCGCCGGGCCCCGGGCGTTGCTGAAAGCTCGACTGGCGCAGCCTCCGGCGCCTGTACTCCACAGCCCGTGGCTGCAACCATTCCAGCGAGCGTTTGCTAGCGGAAGGTTGGCCTATGTCGGCGCGATGGTCCTCGTTGTAGCTTTGGGAACATCCATTGCGCATCACTTCGTATCGCCACCCGCGTCCGCGGCGC
This sequence comes from Acidobacteriaceae bacterium, assembly GCA_003165795.1. Lineage (GTDB taxonomy): Bacteria > Acidobacteriota > Terriglobia > Terriglobales > Acidobacteriaceae > Bog-257. The sequence goes on along the minus strand of PMWW01000203.1, from coordinate 8,875 downwards.
GGGGTTTTCGCGGGACCGCCGGGGCCGTTCCGGACCGGCGTCTGACGCCGGGCGTTGCTCATCCGCTGAGCACCAGCGAAGTTTGCACGATGAGATACAGCGATGACACTCATGTAGTCCCGGCCTCGGTCAGACAGGAGGTTTTCCAGGAATACGGAATGGCCGGCAGTCAATCGAAGGACTATGAATTGGACTATCTCATCAGTCCGCAGCTAGGCGGTACCGGCGACATCCGCAACCTCTGGCCTGAACCTTCCTCGCTGGACGGTTGGAACATGCGGGTGAAGGATGCCTTGGAAGATCGCCTCCATCAACTCGTCTGCCGAGACAAGATCGACCTTTCAACCGCGCAACGCGAGCTTGCCACCGACTGGATTGCGGCTTACAAGAAGTACTTTCATACGGACCGACCAATGGAGCCACTGTGATGGCTATGCCGCGTCCACTCCCTTAAGTGGACGCCGTCGGCTACCGCCTTGCTTCCATGGCGACGGCCCGCGGAAAGAGAATGTTGTTTTCCAGATGAATGTGCTGGTGCAAGTCGGCTTCGAAGCCTTGGATCGCCTGATAGAGGGTGCCGTAGCTGATGCAAGCGTCTTCAGGAAGTTTGTAGTCGGAGGTGATGGCGCGCAAGGAGCGGAGCGAATCGCCCGCACCGTCGTGCTCCTGCATCATCATGCGCACGGGATTCACAACGCTACCGAACATCGCCGGCGGAGCAGGCTCACCGGCCACCACGCTCTCTTCCATGCGCAGCACGTAGGGAAAAAGGACCTGCTCTTCCTTCATGAGATGAACTCTCAACTCTTCGGCAAGCGCGGAGAAGGTTTGCTGAACCTGGAGGAGTTCTGGATGGTTCTTCCCGTGTACGCCGACTACTTTGGCGGCGAGCGCCTCGATGCGCGGGCCCTCTTCGCGTACAAACACGTGATGGGTACTGGTGATGTGAGCAATTAGGTCAGCCAGCAACTGGTTTTGCCAGTCGCTGCTTTCGCCGGGCTGAGTAGATGCCAGGCTCTTCTCCAGGCGTGTGAGGGCTTCATCAATCGAGATGTTGGCTTGCGCGCAAGCTTCGCCCAGGGTGCGGCTTCCGCCGCAGCAGTAGTCGATTCCAAGCTTTTCGAATTCGCGCGTGGCGCTGGGCATTGCGGCGGCGATCTCGCCCACGGTCTTGGTCGTTGCAATCGTCATGTCTATTTCCTCCCGCGAGTATCGGAGCATTGCGCCGGTTCCCGCCTTCAAATGCAGACTAGCGGCCCTGCCGCACGGCAACTATGACTTCGGTCACGGGTAGGCGAAATTGTTTCAGTTCGCGACAACTCCGCAGGCCCGCGGGCCGGTGCTTACCCAGCGAACGGCGAGCCGTTGGCAGAGGAGCCTTGCGGTTCGAATACGCCGCAAAGCCGCAAGGTGACCGATGCGCCTCCGCCGCCATGGCAACGGACGGCAGGGTTTCGGGTACTAGAGGGAAGCACGAAGCCTCAACCGCCGGAAGCCTCGAGTTCCAATTCGAGGCGCTTCAGCGATGGAATCGCCAGCGCGCGGTTGTCAACTTGAATTAGTCCTTCAGCCTGCAGCCGGCTGAGGTTGCGCGATACCAGTTCGCGCACGGTACCGATCTGCGCCGCCAGTTCACTGTTGTTCATCGGAAGCGTCAGCGTGATGGCATCTCCATTGCGAACACCCTCGGCCTTGGCCAGCCGCACCAGAAGAGCGATGAGCCGGTGCCGCACCGTGGTGAACGAAAGTTCTTCGATGATGCCCACTAATCGCCGCAGGCGACTGCCAATTACGCCCAGAACTTTCAACGCAACCTGAGGATGCTGTAGACACAGAGCCTGGAAATCCTGGCGGCTGAAGAACAGCAGTGTGCTGTCGCTGACCGCCTGGGCTGAGGCCGGATAGTTTCCGCCATCGAAGACCGGAAGTTCGGCAATTGAGCTGCCGGGGCCGTCAATCGAAAGCACTTGCTCACGTCCGCCGGCCGAGCTCTTAAAGATGCGCACATTCCCCGACTGCACGACATAAAGGCCCGCGCAAGGGTCGCCTTCGCCGAAGATCAGCTCGCCAGCGGCGTATTTGCGCTGTAAAAGGTGTGTGGTTAGGAACGCGAACTCCGGCTCCGACAAACTGGAAAAAAGGGCCACACGCTTCAGTACGGCGAGCGAGGCGGCTTCCTGCTCTGAGGCCATGGCCACGATTTTACGCGATGCCCCGCGGAAGCGAGGCCAACTGCTGAACTATCTTGACGAGCGCAGCTATAGGTAGCTTCTTTAGACTAGACGAGCACGGCAACGCGGAGTCGCGCCGGAGGCGCTTCCCATGAGTTGTGAAGATGCAAGAAACTGCAGGACGTTGAGCAGCTTTGAAAAGGCGATCAGGCCGAACTCCTGAAACAGTGCTGCGACCCCGAGGCCGAAGGGAATGAAAAATCTCGACGCAATTCCGCTGAACTCTGGAATCGTTATCGTGCGGGAGGTGTGGATTCCCGGAACAATGCAAGAACAATGAGGCGCGTTCCACTGGGGAACGCGCCTCATGAGGAGAGGGTTAGCTTAGTTTGTGGCAGCGACCAATGCTGAATACAAAACATTGGCCTGGTAGGTGCCGATTCCGGTCACCAAATCGTAGCCGGGACCGGCGTCACACTGCGATCCGCAACCACCGTTGGTTCCCGACGTAATGTCATGGAAATCATTGGCGTAATTCGAGGAGTAGTAAATCTGGTACAGATCATAGTCCGCCTGACTGAGCGAGCCTTTACCGGCGATCGCACGCGCCGAGTTCACCAGGACAAAGAACCCACCCCAATCGGGGGAGGCTACGCTGGTGCCGCCGACCTGGACCCAGCCACCGTAGCTGAAGGTGTCATACACCGGAACGCCGGTACCCGGATTGGCATCCGAGGCGATGTCGGGAAGGCAACGACCACTGGTTGACCAGGTTGCGCACGCCGGATTCTGGAATGAGGGCTGCGACTCGTAGGGGCTGACTCCGCCGCCGCTGCCGTCCCATGCTGTCTCATGTCCGTAGTTCAACAGAAAGGGATTTCCCAGAGGAAGAGTGGTGCTCAAGACCAGCGACGTACCGCCGGCGGCAACCACACAAGGCGAAGCCGAGGGATAGATAGTGCCGTGTCCACCGTCGCCGCTGGCGGCCACAAAGGTCACGGGCTGCCCGTTTCCGTTAAGTATGTTACAGAAATAGCTGTCATCCGCCAGTTCGCCGCTGAACTCCCCTTCGCCCCAACTCATGGAAACCACAGTAGCGTTATACGGCGCTGCCGTGGCGACCTGGACGGCGGTAAACAGATCGGTATCGTTACTGCTGGCGGCTTCCACCAGGACGATGTTGGCTTGTGGCGCCAGGGCGCAGGCTTGTTGGACATCCAAGGACTCTTCCAGGTCCCAACCTTGGCCGGTCACGGTGCCCAATTTCACCTTGGTAAAGTTGCAGGGCGCGATGTGGAAATAACTCGCGTAAAACGCCAGGTCAGACGCGATGTTCGGATCGTCGTAGGCGTCCACCAAGGCGATGGTCTGCCCTTGTCCCTGGTTATTAATCTGATTGAACCCGTAGGCAGCCTTGAACGAACGCGGCAAAATACCGCTGGGATTGTTCGGATTTTGTGGCCCTGGCGCAACCTTAATAGGGGGGTAAACGGTGTGACTCGAGGCTGGCGATTGTGCTGCCAAAGGAAGGGTTACGGCAAGAAGAACCATCATGCCGATCGACAAAACAAAAAGCTTCTTCATATTCTAGATGTCCTCGTGTTGCGGTGTTCGCTGGGTTAGGGCGAGATGAGCGGCGACCGGTGCAGACCTCGGTCTTCGCGGCTTGAAATACGGGAGTGCCAGACACCGGTTGTGCCGCGGGCCAGCTTGACATGTGGCTCCGGGGCCGATTGTCGCACTGGCCAAGAAAGCTTTCTGCTTTAGCTTTCTGAGTCGTGTCTGCCATTCCCAATTATTGCACTGCAGGCTCAATGGGGCCTTCCAGCTACTCTGCAGCGTTTCAAGAAGTCGTCAGCTACAAGTTGTGAAATGATTACATTGGTGACGAGGTCGGTCGTTGTCCAAAGACAATCCTCTGCTTGCTCAAGAGCAATGACCTCACAACGCTTTTCCCCAATGAAAACCAGTTTTCCGGCAGGTGCAAGGAGGGAGTTATTTTCGCGAACTACTCAAGATCCCATTGTCTCATAGATGCCAAACAAATGCGCGAGAAAAAGCGAGATGAATGGCGGGTGTCATCGTCCCCGCCTGGGAAGTGAACAGGCCAGATAAGTTCCAGTGAGGAGACGGGGGTGGTTGGGCACGCAATGTGTCCGCATTTCCTGGGAAGACGGCGATCCTGGATCTCCATCCTCATTCATGCCAAAGCGAGTACGCCAACCTGCAGTAGCTCCGGCGCTCACGCTCAAGAGCGCGCGGAAGAATAGTGTGATGATTTGCAGAATCGTTTCAGGCGAAAGTTCCTCTGCGTTGTTCGCCCCGAACGAGGCGCCGCAAGCAGGGTATAGGCTGCCAAACAAGAGCGCCGCAAGATTTAAACCAACCCATAAGACAGAAAACCCAGACCATTATCACACTTCAATCGTTCGCGTACTCATAAGAAGGCGCGCACATTCGCATGGGTCCAGCTTCAAGGCGTGAGCGACAACGCGAAAGCAGCATGCTTCGGCTTCGATCAACCCGCCGCATACAGTGAACGAGCAATTCTGACCAGCTTTTGTAAAGGCGCTCGATGGATACTTCAACTTAGGCGCAGACAAGCTCCGAAGTGAGACTTTAACCGTTTCGCCAACGCTCAAGGCGCAGGGAGTTATCGATGAACCTCAATCTGATGGATCCAAAACTGATTGCTTACACCGTCGCAGCGCTTCTGGTAATCGTGGTTGCCGTTGCGCTGTACGTGCGGAAGCGCAAGCACACTACCGCAGAACTACGCCAGCGTTTCGGGCCGGAGTACGATCGGGTGGTTCGGCAGCACGGGTCGGAACGCAAAGCTGAAGCGAAGCTGGCGGACCGTGAAACGCGAGTTGAGATGTTAAAGATCCGCGATCTTGACCTAGCGGAACGTGAGGGCTACTTGTCCCGGTGGCAGGCGGTGCAATCCCGCTTCGTCGATTATCCGAAGGGCGCCGTGACCGAAGCCGACGAGCTAGTGTGTTCGCTGATGCAGACGCGTGGCTATCCCGTCACCGATTTTGATCAGCGGGCCGCCGACGTTTCGGTCGACCATCCCCGAGTGGTAGAGAACTACCGGTCGGCACACGACATCGCATTGCGGCTGGGCCGAGGCGAAGCCAGCACCGAAGACCTGCGAACCGCGATGATTCACTATCGCTCACTGTTCGACGAACTGGTACAGGCGCAAACCTCAACGGACAAAAGAGTCGCCTAACCGGCTGCTGAAAAAGTCGGAAACGCAGATTCCTCGCGGGCTGAAGCCCGCTCGGAATGGCAAGAACAAAGGGCGTAGGACGGCGCACCTGAAGGTGCGCCCCGTCAAAACATGTCGAGTACGACTTTTTCAGCAACCTGCTAACGACAGGTTGGGCACTTTTCCAGCTGTAGGTGTCAATTGAACCTTACTCAGGAACAGAGGAGACATTCAGGATGAAACCCAGCACAGACGACAAAACCGCAGGTAAGATCCACGAAGTGAAAGGAACAATTAAGGAAAAAGTCGGCGAGCTTACCCAGAACCCAGACTTGGAGGCCGATGGCCGAGCCGAAAAGAAGGCCGGCAAAGTTCAACATTGGATTGGCAAGGTTGAAAAGGCCGTCGGGGAATAAACGAATCATAAACAACTCTACGAGAGAGAGGTCAAGACGTAATGACGCAATCAGTGTTGGAACGAACTGGTGACCAAGTTGCCGAAGCAGCGCGCAAGGCTTCGCGAGCGGCATCCGCAGTTGGGGATGCACTTGAGGACGGCGTAGGAGTAGCGCGGCGTGTCGCCAAACAAGGCGGCGATGCTGCGGAAGAGTTTATCGACGATACAACCAAGCGGCTACAGCGACACCCCATTGAAACAGTTGTAACGACATTCGCGATAGGTATCGCGGTTGGCATATTGGTCGGCTGGACGATTAAGCGAAGATAACTGTTACCGCAGGCCGAATACTCAAGAGCAGGATCCAGTAACGCTGGATCCTTTTCGCTTGGTACATGCGGGCAAACATCCCATAGAAATCACTGCTGACGATACCTCTTCCCGAACAAAGCTGACTCACCGCGGCCAAGGTGCTAACGAGCAGGTGCACGGCATCCCGCAACCCATGCGGTCAGACAATGCACCAGAGTTTGTTGCAAAAAGACTGCGGAAGTGGCTGGCGGCAGGGGGGCGAAGACACGGTACATCAAGCCCTGGGTAATAAACTTGGGGCAAATTGCCAGCTCGCGGTGCAAAAATGCGGAGGACGAATGCCGGCGCTGATCAGTGGGGCTTCTCTTCAGAAACTCACTGATCAACGCCGTGACATTCGAATATCGAGGTGCCGCAGTTTGGCAGCACACCGGCTAAGCTCAACTACTTGCTTTCGGCAGCTTCGTGCTGGCTCGTCTGTTTTTCGGCTCCATTTACCGCCGCGAGAAACGAATCAGCGCTCGCTGGGACATGCACGTCGCCTGACAGCGTTTTGCGGAAGGAAACATTCTTGCCGTACATGGCGATGGTTGAGTCATCGTCCTGCTGGATCTTGGCGCCATCCACGGCGACTCCAACAAAGAGGCCCTTGGTACGCGAGTAGCTCAAGGCTTCGGTGTTCATCTTCCAGTCGGTGCCCGCCGAGGCATGCCTTCCAACCGGACCGGCGGTGGCTGATGCCTCACCAGTGAGTTCAAACTTGCTGGAGAGCAGTCCTTGCACACCTTTGTCATTCATGAACAACAGGACAAGATCGACTGACTGGGCGCCAGCCTGGAAGCCAAAATTGCCGCCACCGATCGAAATGAATGCCGGCGCACTCCACCCATGGGCAGTGCGGCAGGTTACCACGCCGCGTCCATGCTCGCCACCCACAATAAATCCGCCCTTCCCCATGCTTGGTACCACCGCGATGCACTTGGCGCCATTCAGCACCTCTTCCGGGATACCTTTATCGGGAGCAGCCATGATCTGGTTCATGACTGTGCCGGCCGCCTGTAGGCGCGCAGTCGTGTCTTGCTCCCCCGAACCGGCAAAGGCGAAGGTGGACAAAGATAAAGTCAACAAAGCAATTGTGTATTTCATGAAACACGTCCTTTTCATTCCACGCTATTTTGTGGGCCAACTGGTGAGGGCGAGATTCGCCCGAGGATCAAGCGGTGCGGCGGCCACTGATCAGGTTGAAGACCAAAACCACTACGGCGATGACCAACAACAGGTGGATGAGACTGCCCGCTATGTGGAAACTGAAACCCAGAAGCCACAGAATCAGCAGAATCACGAAGATTGTCCAAAGCATAAGTGTCTCCCTTTGGCCGGGTTGCGTGGTTGGAGAGTGCGGCTAGGCAGTTAAGACAGATTTGTCTTTACTCCGAGCGAAGTTCACGGTGAGCCCACTGCGTTGGCACTGGCAGCATGGCTTTGGAGTGGTTGCTGCAACTAGATCCGGCCGAGCAGCAGCAAGACGACAACGACAACCAGTATCAAACCCAGTCCTCCGCTGGGAAAATAACCCCAGGAACGGCTGTGATTCCACGTTGGGAGAGCGCCCACCAGAAACAAAACCAAGAGAACGATCAAGACGGTTCCAAGCATAATTTCCTCCTCAAAGTTCTAAGAATCCAGAGCCGTTCGAGTGCGGTTTTCGTAAACACGCCTGCCGGCCTGGTTCTCGATCAAGCTTGCGATTACGGTCAACAGATTGTGAGGGTGCTGCCCTTTAGGGTAGTACCTATCAGCGATGATGCCGGCGGGCACGGAGTCCCCCTGATAGTCTCCGCTCATTGCGACGATCAAAGTGGCCGGATACCGGCTACGTACGTGGGAGATCAAATCCATACCTGACATCCCTGGCATGTTGAGATCGGTGACCATCAAGTCCGCAACTGTTCGACCCAGGTGCGATACAGCGCTAGCGCCGTTTTCTGCTACGATCACGTCATATCCTACCGACGTAAGTAACATCCCTAAGCTTTCCCGAATACTGGGATCGTCGTCCACGACGAGAATCTGCGGCTTGGACGCCTCCGACATATTGCCCACCTCACTGCGCGAGATAGAACAGATTGCACATCTCTACGGTGTCAGGTGGTTGACCGCCAGTCTGGTCAAAACAGAACACGGAGATGATTAAGCAGTAATTGCCGGGGAGATGCCCACTGCGCAAAGGGCACCGCAGCGTCGCCCATAGGTGCGCTCTTGTCCCGGTACGGGGGTAACTGGTGACTGTGCAATATTGAACAGACAGCCCAAATGGACGAGTTTTACGATGTAGAATGTGGAAGTGTAAGTATGGGCCCTTCGGAGGTGCGAAATGAGTGCGAGGGGTATTCCAAACCGTAGCCAAGCCTTGGCGGCCAACGGCATTGCGGCAGTTGACGTGATCCGATCCAAGAAACCTGCGCTTGGCAAAGCAACAAATCCTTCCCGGATTCAAACCTCCCCGTCACAACCAANNTCCGCGAACGGAAAAGAAGCGACCATTGCCTTGGTGGGAGCGAGGGAATTTCTGGGGGAGAACTGCATGGTTTCGGCGCATCCTCTGCGACTCGACACGGCTACCGCGATGAGCGAGTGTGCGCTGCTTAGGATCAGCAAGCCGGAAATGGTCCGAGTGCTTCGTCAAGAACCACAATTGGCTGAGATGTTCATGTCGTTTCTTCTCGTACGGAATGCTCGTATTCAGGCGGACCTGGTCGACCAACTTTTCAATTCCAGCGA
>PMWW01000166.1 GCA_003165795.1 Acidobacteriaceae bacterium | reverse complement strand
AGTTCCAGCAGGGCGCGGGCCTGACGGTCGACGGCATCGTTGGTCCGCTCACTTGGAACGCACTGCCCGATGGTGGCCCCATGCCAACGCTTCAAGAGGGCTCGTCCGGGGATGTAGTTCGCAGCCTTCAGACGCTTCTCACAAATGGCGCGGAAGGTGAGTGGGGCGTAACCCCGCAAGGGATTGACGGACAATTTGGACCTCTGACCAAGGCAGCAGTCGAGGCATTTCAGTCTTGGGGTGGCGTCGCTGTCGATGGCGTTGTCGGGGACCAGACCTGGGCAGTCTCCCTGCACGCAGCCAGTGCCACCTTGGAATCTGCGGTTGGCCTCAACTTCGTTATCAATTAAACCGCTCGCCTACTGGGGGCTGCCTAATGCTTAAAGACCAACGGAGGCCCGCTGACTCGCTTCCCCTTGAGGTTGACAGTCACCTCGACAGTGTCGGCGATCTTAACGAAGGGAATACCTTTGGTCATCCCGTAGTCCTTACGGTCGAAGGCCATGGTCCCATGAATCTCGCCTGAGCCTGTCCCCTCGCCGGAAACGGTTAGCGTCAGCGTCTCGGGTTTAGACGCTCCACGAATCGTGAAGTCGCCCTGCACATCGAAGGTGTTGGGGCCGGTCTGGATAATCTTCTTTGACAGGAATGTGATCAAAGGATCCTCCTTGACGTCGAAGAAGTCTTTCCCCTTCAGCTTGTCGTCCTTCATACCACTTCCGGTATTGATGCTGTCTGCCTGAATCTTGATGTCCAAAACGCCAGTCGTCACATCAGTAGACGTAAAGGTTAGAGCGGCATCCCACTTGTCGAAAGTACCGTTTATGGCCACCGATGCCTTCACGGAGAATTTAATCGAGCTGTCTTCCGTCGTAATCTTGAAAACAGGAACCTGTGCTCGGCTTAGTGACGGAAACACGGCGGATGCTAAAAAGAAGAAAACGGCGAATCGTATGCTACCGTGTGCACGTCTTTTAGACATGAATTTCCCCACCAGTTGACGTGAAAGCAACCCAGTGAACCCCGAACAGGCTCGGACAATGATACTTGATGTTTGCTCGGAGGTACCGTCAAATGTTACAGGCCGAATCGCGGAAGGTAGACTCTGCTCATTCGGCCGTGGCCGCGAGAAAACAAACAATACGTCATCAGCGCTGACCCGCAGGTAAAGTCTGCTATTCTCAACAACTGCTCCGATGGGCCGCATACCACGGCTCGATAATCACTACTCGTCGCCCTGGATGGGCCCTATACGGACTTTGGCTGTATAACATAGCCATGACCTTCCTGCGCCGCGTCGTAATGCCCTCTCGCAGCCGCAAGTTTGGCCGGAATCCGGAGGCCGGATGGGCGAATTGCGCCTTTGGGACGATTCAAGCGTCCATCGCTTTGCTAGTGCTGTTGTCGCTGGTGCATCCATCGCGGGCCTTCGCGGCGAATCCTGACCTGGAGACCGTGCTGACTGGCTCGCGCCAGCGTATTGAGACTGACGGACCGATAACTTCTGGTTTGCCCGTCGTGGGTTAGGGTAGTGTCTCAGTTTGAGACACTACCCAGGAGTTAGCGCCTAGTTGACAGCCGGCTTTTTCGCCGAGGCAAGGTCGTAGCGGTCAAGGTTCATCACCTTGTTCCACGCACAAACAAAGTCCTTCACGAACGCCTCTTTCGAGTCGTCACAGGCATAGACTTCCGCAAGCGCGCGGAGCTGGGAGTGCGAACCGAAGATAAGGTCGACCCGGGTACCGGTCCACTTGACTTCGCCTGTCTTGCGATCGCGCCCCTCATACACGCCTTCGGATGAAGAGGGCTTCCACTCCGTATTCATGTCGAGCAGGTTGACGAAGAAATCATTCGTCAGCGTCTCGGGCCGTTTGGTGAAGACGCCGTGCTTCGACTGCCCGAAGTTAGCATTCAGGGCGCGCATGCCGCCGATGAGCACCGTCATCTCGGGAGCAGTTAGCTTCAGTAGCTCCGCCTTATCCACCAGGAGTTCCTCCGGCGATGTTCCGTTTTGCTTCCGGAGGTAGTTGCGGAACCCGTCTGCCTTCGGCTCCATTACGGCAAATGAGTGCACATCGGTCTGCTCCTGCGAAGCATCTGTGCGTCCCGGCGAGAAGGGAACCTTCACGTCGTGCCCGGCCTTTTTCGCAGCTTCCTCGACGGCTGCGCAGCCGCCCAGAACGATCAGGTCAGCCAGCGAGACCTTCTTCCCGCCGGACTGCGAACGATTGAAGTCCGTCTGGATCACCTCCAGCTTCTGAAGAACCTTCCCCAGTTCGGCCGGCTGGTTCACTTCCCAATCCTTCTGCGGCGCAAGGCGAATGCGCGCCCCGTTCGCTCCACCGCGTTTGTCGGAGCCGCGGAAGCTCGCCGCCGATGCCCAGGCCGCGGTGACCAGCTGCGAGATCGTCAGTCCAGACGCCAGGATCTTGGCCTTCAGAGCAGCAATGTCGTTCTCCCCGATTAGTTCATGATCCACGGCGGGAACAGGGTCTTGCCAGATCTGGGGCTCCTTTGGAACCAGCGGGCCAAGGTACCGCGAGAGAGGTCCCATGTCACGGTGGGTCAGCTTATACCACGCCTTGGCGAACGCGTCTGCGAGTTCCTGCGGATGCTCGTAGAAGCGCCGTGAAATCTTCTCGTAGGCAGGGTCGAGCCGCAAGGCGAGGTCGGTGGTCAGCATGGTGGGCGCGCGGCGCTTTGATGGATCGTGCGGATCCGGCACCGTACCGGCGCCTGCGTCATTCTTTGGTTTCCACTGATGCGCACCGGCCGGGCTCTTGGTCAGTTCCCATTCGTAGCCGAACAGGTTCTCGAAGAAGTTGTTGCTCCACTTCGTAGGCGTCGTGGTCCAAATGACTTCCAGGCCGCTGCCGATCGCGTCGCCCCCCTTGCCCGTGCCAAATTTGCTCTTCCAGCCGAGGCCCTGCTGCTCGATGCTGGCGGCTTCCGGCTCTGGGCCCACCAGTAACGCATCGCCGGCGCCGTGGGTTTTGCCGAACGAGTGCCCGCCGGCGATAAGCGCAACCGTCTCTTCGTCATTCATCGCCATGCGGGCGAACGTCTCTCGGATATCCTTCGCCGCGGCAAGGGGATCGGGGTTTCCATTGGGCCCTTCCGGGTTCACGTAAATCAGACCCATCTGAACCGCGGCCAGGGGATTCGCGAGATCACGATCGCCGCTGTAGCGCTCGTCCGCCAGCCACTTGCCCTCAGGCCCCCAATAAATATCCTCTGAGGATTCCCAGACGTCCTCGCGCCCGCCGCCGAAACCGATGGTCTTGAACCCCATTGAGTCCAATGCCACGTTTCCGGTGAGAACCATGAGGTCGGCCCAGGAGATTTTCTTCCCATACTTCTGCTTGATCGGCCAGAGCAGCCGGCGCGCCTTGTCGAGGTTCACATTGTCGGGCCAGCTATTTAGGGGCGCAAAACGCTGTTCGCCCGAGCCTGCTCCGCCGCGGCCGTCGCCAATGCGGTACGTACCCGCACTGTGCCACGCCATACGAATGAAGAGTGGCCCATAGTGACCGAAGTCCGCCGGCCACCACTCCTGTGAATCCGTCATCAGCGCACGAAGGTCCTTGACCACGGCATTCAAGTCGAGGCTCTGGAACTCTTCCGCGTAATTGAACTCCTTGCCCATGGGATCGGACTTGGGGGAGTGCTGGTGCAGGATGTTCACGTTTAGCTGATTCGGCCACCATCCGGCATTGGTCTGGAATTTGCTAGCGCCGTGAGCCACCGGGCACTTGGATTCGGTTGACGAGTTTTGTTCCTGAGTATGAGGGACTGTGGCCCCTGCTGCTGTCGCGAGTTCTTTATCCATAATGTTTTCTTCCTTCAAATTAGTCAAAAAAACGGTGACCAGCTACCAACCCATCCTGGCTTTCCCATTCGCGCAATCGCCGCCGACCGCGCTATTCATCCGGTATCCACCCCGCTAGCACTTAACCGGAAGCATGCCGCGGAGCGCACTTGGTGCAGAGCCCGCGGAAAATCAGTTCGCATTCTCGAAGAACTCGCTTACCGAGGGAGCCCGAGGCAGGCCTGGGCACGTTGTACCACCCAATGTCCTCAACATTGCCGCAGCGGTCGCAGATGAAGTGGTGATGCCGCATGCCTTTCGCATCAAATCGCGCGGCCCGGCCCTCGACGGCCACTTCACGCACTAAGCCCGCCTGCACCAAGTCCCGCAGATTGTTATAAGTCGTGGCCCTTGAACAGCGCGGATCCATGCGATTCACGCTCTCGAAGATTTCCGCGGCCGTGGGATGACGCTTGCATTCCATCAAGAACGCCATCACGGCGTAGCGCTGCGGAGTGCACCGCAACCCGCTGCCATCCAAAGTCCGTTTAATCGTCTCGGCGTCCATGAGCGATTTAGATTATATCTAATGTGACATTCTGTCCAAACTTATACTTTTGGAAATGTGGGGGAAGATCTCCATTGGGTACAGAATGTTTTGCTTAGGTTCTTGCCCGGCAGCGGCGACAGAGGCCAAAGACCTCGACCAACGGCTGCGTCAGATCAAAGCCGCCCGGCAGTTGCTGGGATAGCCGATTGAAATCGATGAACTCACCTTCTATGTCCCGCACCGATTTGCAGCGAGTGCAGACCACGTGGTGATGAGGTTTGAGGTTGCCCTCCACGCGCAACGTGGACGCATGAGGACTGACCTCTCGCAGCAACCCACATTCAACGAAAAGCCGTAGATTCTTGTAGACCGTGGCGAGAGAAATGGATGGAATGCGACGTCGGACCGCGGCGTAAATGTGTTCTGGGGAATGGTGCCCGTGGGACGCGACGACGGCCTCATAGACCACCTGACGCTGGTGCGTGACCGCGAAACCGTGCTTCCCGGCCAGCTCACGGAACTGTTCATGAGAGAGGCACATGATTATCGAATGAGAATGAGTATAAAACGACCGAGAGCGGTTTCAATCGAAATCTTTCCTTTGACATCGAAGACGGCGGTCGGCCGCAAGACCATCGATCGCGGCGGAAATGTCTATGGGTCCGCTCCATACGGCGGAAGTCAAAACGGCGTTTGCATCGATAACGGCGGATGCGAGTAAGTCCACGAGCCGCCGGACGGTGTAAGCTCGAACACCCCGCCCAAATCCGCAGTATCGCCGAACAGGTTCCCTCCACCGGCTTTGACGGCGCGCCGCCCTTGAGCAGCGTTGCCTTCGACGCCAGCGGCAATCTGTACGGAACCACGACCTTCGGCGGCCATGGCGGACAGGGCACGCTCTGGCAGCTCACCCCTTGAGCTGCGAGGGGACGCGAACGAGTCAGACAAAACGCTCAAGCATGCCCTGAAGATCATCGCGAACTCTACTGCCTACGGAGCTTTTGTGGAGTTTCTCGGTACTAATCAACCAGCAGCTTCCAGATTGCCGTGCGCTCAAGCGCACTCTGCAGCGCCGGTAAGTGACGCGCCCGGCCGGCCAAGAACCTTTGGGTACGTGATGGATATCACGTGAAGCCGTGACCCAGAACACGGCCCCTGAGACCTTTCTCTTATATCAATCCCAAAATGGAACATATTGTGAATTGTTCTGAAGTCGGATGGCAGCAATTAGCGCGCGCCATAGTACCCGCTCGACTCCGTTCGTGTGGAACATAGGCATGAAGATCTTCCAAGATGCGGGACACTTGTTTCGCGTGGCAGCAGTTTTCCTGGTTGGGTTGATTGCGTTCCTGACACTGCGAAGTTTTCTGGTACCGCGCAGCTTTGGGCGCTACGGTCATTACCGCGCCAATGCCATAACTGAGATCGCAGCTCTGCCAGTTCGCTATGCCGGGCATCAGGTCTGCGAAGGCTGTCATGCCGACGTGCTGGATGTGAAGAGCAAGGGCGTGCACAAAGGCGTAGCCTGCGAGTCCTGCCACGGGGCGCTCGCGGCCCACGCCGACGATCCGGGATCGGTGACACCAGTCAAGCTGGACACCGCCGTCCTTTGCGTTCGTTGCCATCAGGAGAGCCTCGCCAAGCCGAAAAACTTTCCGCAGGTGAACGCCGTCGAACACTCAGGTGGGGCAGCCTGCAATACCTGTCACCAGCCGCACAGTCCAGCCATGAATGTGGGAGTTACGCAATGACCATGACCCGCCGCCAACTGCTGATTCTGCTGCCGGCCGCCGCTGTAGCCTGGGACTCCATTCTGGCAAGCACGCCGGAAGCTTCGCCGAACTACAACATGGCGGAACACTGGTGGGCGATGCTCATCGACATCACCAAGTGCATCGGCTGCGGCAGTTGCGTTCGCGCTTGCCAACTGGAGAACCATGTTCCCGACGGCTACTACCGAACCTGGGTCGAGCGCTACCACATTCAAGATTGGGAGATGGAATATCCCAAGGTCGATTCGCCCGAAGGCGGAAAGAATGGATTTCCCGCGGCGAAGGAAGCTGGGGGCAAGAATTTCTTTGTTCCCAAGCTCTGCAATCATTGCGCGGATTCGCCGTGCACCCAGGTCTGTCCGGTGGGTGCGACCTTCATTTCGCCTGACGGAGTCGTGCTGATCGACCAGAAATACTGCCTCGGCTGCCGCTACTGCGTGCAGGCTTGTCCCTACGGTTGCCGGTTTATCAACCCGCAGACCAAGACGGCCAACAAGTGCACGCTCTGCTATCACCGGATCACCAAGGGCCTGACGACCGCATGTTGCGAGGTCTGTCCCACCGGTGCACGACAGCTCGCCAATCTAAAGAATCCGAATGATCCGATCCATGAATTCCTGCGGACGCACAGCGTGCAGGTTTTGAAACCGCAAATGGCGACGCATTCGAAGTGCTTCTATTACGGTCTGGATGGTTCAGTGCGATAAGGAGACTCTTGTGCAGGTTCCAGTAGAAGGATTCATGTACCCCAACGAAGTGGAACTGCAGTGGAGCGTATTGATCGTGCTCTATCCATTTCTTACCGGGCTCGTAGCTGGAGCATTCATTCTGGCATCGCTGGAACGGGTCTTTCAGGTCCAGGCGGTGAAGCCTACTTACCGTTTGGCGTTGCTGACCGCGCTGGCGTTCCTGCTGGTTGCTCCCCTGCCGCTGCAACTGCACCTGGGACACCCTGAGCGCTCCTTCGAAATGTATCTGACGCCACATGGCTCCTCTGCCATGGCGATGTTCGGCTTCGTCTACCTGTGGTATCTGCTGGCGGTGCTTGTGCTGGAGATCTGGCTGGATTACCGGTATGACATCGTCGTGTTGTCGCAGACGACCACCGGCTGGCGGCGTTTGCTGTATCGCATATTGACGCTCGGCTCGACCAATATCAGCCCGCGCGCGCTGCACATCGACGAACGCGCCGGATGGCTGATCACCGTGATCGGCATCCCCTCGGCTTTCCTACTGCACGGATACGTTGGCTTTATTTTTGGCTCGGTGAAGGCGAATCCGTGGTGGTCGTCGCCGCTAATGCCGGTGGTATTCCTGTTTTCCGCGATGGTATCGGGCATCGCGGTTGTCATGCTGCTGTACATGCTTCTCACTACGATGCGGCGCGAACCGATTGACATGTGCTGCGTCGATACGGTCGCAAAGTATCTCTTCTATACCTTCATTATCGATTTCAGTCTGGAGATGCTGGATCTGATCCATCGCATCTACGAAGCTGATGAATCGTTCCGCAGCCTCGACTTCATGGTGCATACCAAACTTTATTTCTCTCACATCGTGGTGCAGATTCTGCTGGGCACGGTAACCCCAATCATCCTCCTGGCCATAACGCAAGTGGCGAAGTTAAACGATCTCGTTCGCAAACGAATCTACGCCGTGGCCGGATGCCTGACGCTGGTCGGAATCTTCGCCATGCGATGGAATGTGGTCATCGGCGGCCAGCTCTTTTCCAAGAGCTTTCTGGGATACACGACGTACAAGATGGGGTTTGTCACAAGGGAAGGCTTGCTAATGGCAATCATGCTGACGATTCTTCCCTTTATATTTCTTTGGATCTTGGTCAAGCTCCTGCCGCCATGGCCGGAGAAGACTTTGTTTGCCAAAGCAGCCTCGGCACCGTAGTTCAGCCAGCATTCGTTCCCGGCCTCAATGGGTGGAGGTTATGGACGATCTTCGCGAAGCTTTAGCGCAGATTTGCACACGCCTGGAGAGCCTCGAACACCGGGTTTCTGCTATCGAGCATATGCCGCAACCAGCGGTCTCGCTCCCGGTCCACCCCCTCGTTCCGCAAGCTCAAAGCTCTGCCGCAGAGTACGTCTTGCCCCAGCCAGCAGGAGTTTTTCCAGTCCTCGGCAGGGCCATGCTTGGCATCGCCGGCGCGTACGTCTTGCGGGCAGTGGCGGAATCGGGTACGTTTCCCAAACTCGCGATCGTAATCCTTGCGTTGCTATACGGAGGTACATGGCTGGTTTGGGCGACGCGGGTCCGAGTTGCGACGCGCCTTGCCAGCACGACTTACGCCGTGACGGCGGGATTGATTCTGGCGCCCATGCTGGGCGAACTGACTTTGCGTTTTCACATCTTGCCGGCGCCAGTGACGGCCGCATTGCTGGGAGCGTTTGTGCTGGCCGCGACCGTACTGGCGTGGAAACGAAACTTATCGGCCATCGTCTGGGTGGCCATGGTCACAGGAGTTTGCAGCGCTCTCGCGTTGCTCATTCTGTCGCGCGACATTGCGCCGTTTCTTGCGGTGCTGCTGCTCATCGCGGCCGTGAGCGAATTCGCGGCCGCAAGGAAGCGATGGCTATCCTTGCGAGCACTGGTGGCTCCAGCGGCCGATATCGCCGTCTGGAGCCTGGTCTACGTCTTCTCCCTTCCGCAGAGCTCTCGCGCAGAGTACGCTGCGGTTGCAACCCCGGCGTTGCTGGTTTTTCCATCGCTCTTGTTTCTCCTCTACGGCGCCAGCATTGCCTTCCGGACCGTATCCCAGCGCCAAAAGATAACCGTTTTCGAGATCGTCCAAAGCGCAATTTCGTTTGGGCTCGCGGGTATTAGCTGGTTCTGGTTCGCTCCAGCGGTGCGCATCACAGCGTTTGGAGTTTTCTGCTGGTTATTGGCTGCGGGCTGCTACACGGCGGCCTTCGTCTTTTTCAATCGCGGAGAGCAGCGCAACTACCGCGTCTATGCCGCATGGAGCGCCGCTCTGGTGCTGGCGGGTAGCTTTGTCATTCTGACGCCACCGCGGGCGGCTCTGCTGTTGGGGGCCACTGCCGTCATGTCGATCGTACTCGGCGTCAAAGTAAAGCGACTCATGCCGGGATACCAAGGCATCACATATCTGGCTGCTGCCGCGTTCGTCTCCGGACTGCTCCGCTACGTCGGGCTGGCGATGGCCGGGGCGCTGCCGAGCGCTCCGGTCTGGACGGTCTGGGTTGTAGCTGTATGTGCGATCCTTTGCTACGCTTTCGGCAGCCGCTTTGAGGGTGCACGCTGGAACCAGCGCCTGCTACGCCTTCTTTTGGCACTCCTGGCCGTCAGCGCTGTCGCCGCATTCTCCGTCTCTGCGCTGGCCAGGATAACAGCGGCAGGAGTTATTCCTGGCGCATCTCACGTTGCCATCGTACGGACCCTGCTTATCTGTGTTTCTGCGCTCGCTCTGGCTTACAGCGGAGTCCGCTGGCAGCGGGTCGAACTGGTCTGGAGCGCTTATTTTGCGCTGGCCTTCGTAAGTACTAAGTTGCTGTTCGAAGATTTACGTTATGGACATTCAGGTTCTATCGCCATCTCCCTGTTTCTCTACGCTGTGGCTTTGATCATCGTTCCGCGTCTGGGGCGCACTGCCCGAGGAACCGAGAGTGTCGCAAATTCAGTCAGTAATCAGAAGGCAACGACCTCGACGCGTTAGTGGGAACGAGGGTTTCGTCCGGATGGTCAGCAACCCGAAAATAACGAAGCGGGGGACGCCACACCGTCGGGAGTGCTCTTAGTGAAAAAGCGTTTCACAGTGTCGCGAACAGGCGAGACGGGTGTACTATCGTTGCGTTTTCAAAACCAAGAAGGAAGTCTTAAAGATGTCTCGTTCACGGCGCGAGCTTGTTGCCGGCGCGGCAGGAGCCGCAGCACTGGGAATGATGCCACACGCCCTGTCTGCGCTGGGCGCAAGTAAAGAGGATACCTCGCCGCAAGCAATTCTGGCCCTCTTCAAGTCTATGCCAGGAGATGTGTCCGTCAAAATTTCCGCACCCGCGGCCAACGGCAAGCCAGAGTTCCTGGTGGAATCCAACTCCTCGAAGGCGTTGTTCGTGGGCAGCGCTTTCAAGTCGTTTGTGCTTTGCGAGGCGTTGCGCCAGGCTGACTCACCCGACGTGATAAAGACGATTACCGCACAACAGCTCGAACTCGATGCCAGCGTGTGGTCGAGTGACAGCGCGACCTTCAATCCTCCCAACCTGATTGGCAAGGTATCGCTGCGGACCGCGCTGGAGGCCATGATCCTGCACAGCGACAACACCGCGACCGATATGTGCCTGAAACACGTGGGCCCAGACAAGGTCCGCGAACTCATCGCTTCCATGGGATTGAAGAGCGCCCTGATTCCCGATAGCACCCGCTCGTTCATCGGCTATTTGTTGGGCGCAAAGGATTACAAGACCTTCACCTGGGACGGACTTGCAGCCTCAGCCAACCAGTCCATCGTCAATTCGCCGTTAAACAATGTCGAGACCATGGCGTGTTCGGCGGATGATTTCGTCTCCTACTATGCGCGCGCCTTGCAGGGCGAATTCTTCAAGCACGCACAAACCCTGAGCCAATTCAGACAGATCCTGTCGATGGGCGACGCTATTTGGGTTATGCCCATGCCGCTAGGTGTGAGTGCCTTCGCGAAGGGCGGAAGCGTCGACGTGTCTGGATTTCATGCCATGTGCGGCCCCGGCGCAATGTTCTTCGATGACCGCTGGGTGTACTTTTGCCTGACCCTCAACTGGTATGCCCCAGCCGCGAAGGATCCGGGAACAGTCCAGGCCTTTGCGGCAGCCGCCAGCCGCGCCCTCGCGCTGACGAAAGAAGCCGTCTCCACATAGATCGCAGAGATTGCCTTCGGGCGCGCAGGGCGTCTAGAACGTGGTCGGCGTGATCGGTTTCTGGATGGAATGGCTAGTCGAGGAATTACTCCAAATACCAGCGCAGCTCGCGCATGAACGGCCCGTTGGGGCGGCCCTCCACCAGCGAGTCTTCGCGGCGGCCCGGGCTTACGTTAAATGCGGGGTACATCAGCAAGGCGATTACTGTTTTGGAACGGGATCATCCAGCCAGGGTATTCAGGAGGCAGTGCGCTTACCTCATCGAGTCTCCCGATCTCGTCTGCGGTGAGCTGGATCTCAACGGCAGACAGATTCTGACGAAGCTGATCGACGCGTTTCGCTCCTATGATGACGGATGTGACAAACGGCTTGGCGAGAATCCAGGCCAGGGCGACGGCGGCTACGCTGGTCTCATGGGCCTGCGCGATGGGGCGAAGGACGTCGAGGATACGCCAGGTACGCTCCTTATCCACAAGCGGAAAATCAAAAGCGGAGCGGCGCGAGTCCTCGGGCTTTTGATTTTCGCGGGAGTATTTGCCTGAAAGGAGTCCGCCGGCCAGAGGGCTCCAGACCAGGAGTCCCCTGCGCTGGTCCTGCAGCAGAGGCACAATCTCCCGTTCGAGATCACGGCCTGCTATGGAGTAATAGGCCTGGAGCGTATCGAGCTTCGCAAGATTCTTTGCTTCGGAGATGCCAATGGCTTTCATGATCTGCCAGGCATACCAGTTGGAGCAGCCGATGTAGCGNNTAGAGGTCGATGTAGTCGGTCTTTAGACGTTTAAGGGAGGCCTCAACGGCGTCCATGATGTGTCCCCGCGAAGCGCCGACATCGTTACGGCCGGGGCCGGTCCGTCCGAAGGCCTTCGTGGCGATAACGATGTCCTTGCGCGCGATGCCAAGATTGGCGATGGCCTGAGCGAGAACTTTCTCAGATTCGCCATTGGTGTAGACATCCGCCGTATCGAC
>PMWW01000160.1 GCA_003165795.1 Acidobacteriaceae bacterium | reverse complement strand
GCAAATGCCTACTCCTCTTTGATTTTGTCCAAGTCCTCGGCTAGAAACTGGTGTGTAATGACCTCGTCACCAAACTCAACTGGGATTACTTCACCGTGTTCGCTGTGTACGACCACGGTTCTAATGCTTCCCCGATAGAGTTTATCCATATCCGGCAGTTTCGCCAGCAGTTTGACCCGCACTCTATCGCCGCGCATCATGCGCTTTCTCCCTTCCCACAGCGCCGGAATTATGCAACGGGTGGCGTGTTAATGGCGGGGAACATCAAGCTAATCTTGAAAACACCCGTTCTTGCCAACCCGGCATCCATGCTCCGAACCAAAGATAAATTCTCCTTTCGCCATGTCTGGCACCACGGCGATGCATTTAATCTTTTCCCAGGGTGATGCTGCGGATGCGATGTTTTACGTTGAGGCTGGCAATGTGAAGCTGACCAAAGCTGTCTCCTGAACATCGGGACTAAATGAGAGTCTCTTAATGGCACCGGCGCGGTTGAGAATCGGATCACAGTCAACTATGACGATGCTGTGATCTCCGGCGACCAGATCGGCCAGTATGAACGCTGTCGCAAATCGGCAGGGCGCCACCGTCCAAGTGAACCTACCTCTGTTCGACCGGATCGGACGAAGCGCGACGACCGGTGATCTCCTGGATGTGAATGCAATAGAAGAGAGTTATGTCCCGATCAAAACGCCCGCGGGCCTGCGCTGCGGCAAATCCAGTGTCCCACCACAGGTGGTTCACCTGCTCCAGCCTAGCTTGCACCTGTAGTCTCTCTTCGAGGTGCTCAGGTACGTCACGAAATTCCTCGTAACGTCCTAGAACAACCACGCTCTGCCATTCGGTATGACTCAGGACCTCATCGGCCTCCACGCACACCAGAGGATTCAATCGCAACCACTCGATCTTCTGCCCCATAGTGGCAAACCCGTAGAGCCGGCCGGGCTCGAACGCGAAGTAGATCGGCACAATATAGGGCTGATTATTGCGGACGCAAGCCAGTCGCCCGCGCCCGACTCGCGCCAGCAAGCTCTCACACTCCTGTTGGCTCATCTCTCTCACAAGCATGCGAAC
The DNA here is from genome assembly GCA_003165795.1 of Acidobacteriaceae bacterium. Classification (GTDB taxonomy): domain Bacteria; phylum Acidobacteriota; class Terriglobia; order Terriglobales; family Acidobacteriaceae; genus Bog-257. The sequence continues at coordinate 4,230 of PMWW01000160.1, read as the reverse complement.
ATCTCCTTAGCCGGACTTTCCTTCTTGGCCCCGAAAACGGAACTATAGTACCCTCCGTGTGGTCAAGAATCTCAACCGCTTTGAACCAGGATTTCCGTTTTGACTGCAACAACGGCACCATTGTAGTCGCCACCTCACCTGCTCGCGACGACCGGCGCCTTTAAGCTACGGCTGCTATGCTCCCGCCTTCCTTACCCTCTGCTTGAGCGGCAGGTTTCTTCCCGGCTATTTCGGTCTCTGCTCGGAGCCAATCATCGAGGTCGTGACCCTTTCCACAGCCCCGTTCCTCGTAAAGCTGATACGCACGTACTCGAATTAACTCCTCCGTCAATTCGGGCGAGCTTTCCTCGGTCTTTGCAGTTAAAACACTCGTAAGTTTGTCTGGCATGATAGACCTCCTGCACCGTTGCCGACGTAACGAATCGTTGAAGAATGAGGCCAACTCGAGGGAGCGTCGCGCACACAAACTCGAGATCCGTACGCTTGCAATGATGTTGTCATTCCGTTTCTGGTGCGTCAATGATCGGTGTAACAACCACCGGTGACCACGTCAAGGAGAAATACCTGATTCAAGGTGCAGCGATGTCGGCAAGCTTGTGCTGCTCACGGAGTATGTGGCCACCCGGCGCTTCTTGAGGATTCCGCTCCAGTTCGCGACCTGGTGCCAGTGCGCTGCCATGTCCGATTCCGGATGCCAGAGTGCAGCGGTAGCAGAAAACTGTGCGCTTGTGCGGGGAAAATCACAACCTTGCCTTCTTGCAGGTGTGTGACCATTGAAGATATACCACAACGTGGTATATAAGTGTTCGGAGCGACACGATCAGATTCGATCTTTGATGAAAACCACCGTCGCTTCCGGTCTTCCCGGAGCAACCAGCGCTGATCCCATGAAAACAAAATGCGCCATTGCAATAGGAATGATCTGCAGACTTGTCGTCCCCGCTGCTTTCTTGCACTTAAGTAATCTGGAAATATCAATTGAGCCCGCCACTGGGAATCCGAAGCGCCAGGCGCGCTGGCAGTGGTTTACAAACCACGGTTCGTAGAATGATAATCATGTGGGCATCAGTCGCTCAACTTCAGGTCCCATCTTTCATGTCCGACATTGTGGGAGGAGAAGTAAGATTTATGGAATCCGTAACTGATCATGCTGCGGAACCGAATCATCGCGAACGTATTTGGTTTTTCCCGACCAAATTCTGGCAAGCCACCAAGGACATGCCTGCGGACCAGGCTGCGGCTCTACTGCAAGAGGTCGAGGCTTATGCCGCAGCGGGCGATGTGCAAGCGCTCAGGAAATATCCCTTTGTGTTCGTCGGAAATCCCTACAAGAGGAGCAAGCCCCAAGCAGCTGTATAGAACAATTTGTGCTCACGAACCTGCTGTCCCTGCGAAAAGGATAGTGATCTCTCAATGACCTCCGCCCAGTCTGAGGTCGCGGGAGAAGAATGGCTTTCAAATCCTGGGCGCGTAAGCAACTAGCCCTAACAAATAAGACAACCAAGAATAGCTGTCCGCATAAACACCTCCCCGCTTGTGAGTTCGCACGAGGTTTCTGTATCGGCGACACAAGAGATCTCGATTCGCCTGTCACATTCATGACGTGGCCTACGACTGTTCCTGTCCCGCTCGTGGTGCTCTTGCTGGGCAAGTAGCATCCAGCGATATCATGTGCAATCCCGATTCGACTGTGCCAGATTGTTCTCAAACCGGCCCTTCTCCACGGTTAAAAAAATTGTCCGTAGGCTCGCCTTGTGATAGTACATTTTGCAATCAAACCACTTGCGGTTCCTCTCTATTGCGCAGTTCTGCGCAAGTGTTAATTTCAGCCCCGTTGAGCGATTCTGCACAGCCCCCGTCCGTACACAACCAGTACGGTTGGCCTTGTGACGGGAATTTGAAAATGCGTTCATAGAAGGCTTGTACGCGCGGAATTTCCTCGCGAAGCTCTGGGCGACATGGTGACTCATTTTCCACTTCGTCGGCGGTGTGATCCACCTTCTTTTGGGCCATTGCCGTAACGGTTCTGGTCATCAACCTGATCGGTGGCCTTCGGGCCGAATTATCATGCGGCGGATCTCGCCCTCACACTTCCGTCCACAAACATTGGATGGAACGAGAGGAATTGTTTATGACGAAATACGCTACTGCCTTGTCGAGGTTATCTTCTGCTTGGGTCGCGTTCGGTGGTTCGGCACGGGAAGATGCCACTGCGTACTTGCAGTCAGCCAGCTCCGTGGCGGCCTGCTCCCTCGGCGAGGAACTCTATTTCTGGGGCGGCGGCGCGGCGGCGCTTCGCCGGGGATACAACGCTTTACTGTTCGAGATTCCGGGGCAGCGCGGTGCGATGTATTCGAATCCCGGTGCCGAACTGTTCTTCCGACCGGACACCGAAGTTCCACTGAAATACGTTTGCGACTGGGTGCTCGCTCGCGCGGATGTCGATCCGAAACGCCTTGCCTTAGTCGGCTGGAGCCTGGGCGGGTACTTTGCGCCGAGGGCAGCCGCTTTCGAGAAGCGGATAAAGGCCTGCATTGCGAGCACGACCTTGACGAACTGGCAGACCGATGTTCTGGAAATACTCGGGTTACCGGCGGATCAACCTTGCCCCAGAAATCTTGAGAGCAAAATCGATCTGTCGACCGTGACGAGCAGATTTATCGCCCAGGGAGACATACGTTATCGACATGGTGCGAGCGGCGGAACGATCGCAGAATTCATCGACGGGCTGAGCAAGTACAACTTGTGGGGTTTGGAGGACAAGCTCACCTGCCCGTATTTCAATATCGGCGGACAAGGCGAGGGACAACTGGCTGTTGACGGTCAGAAGTTTTACGACAAGCTGACCTGTCCCAAGGCGCAGCACATCATCACCACGAAGGAGGGTGGGGAGGCTCACTGCGGAGTAAACGACGAGAGCCTTGCGCACCAGATCATATTCGACTGGTTGGATGACGTCTTGAACTAGGGTCGGAGGTAAGGCGACGATGATCAGTTTCTCGCTGGACGACTGGTCGTTCCAGGAAGTAGATGAGCCGCTTGTGATAACTGCCGGTTTGTCGACGATCCGGAAGTAATCGAGATGGGCATCTAGCGTATCAGTACCGTGAAGCGTGCAACTGGCCTTTGGCCAGACAGGATGCGAAGGAACACGAGTAACGCGCAGCATTGTTGATGCCATGCTGGAATTCCGGCCCGGATACTTCCCAATGCTCGACGCGGAACTCTTAAAGTCGGTCGCCTCGCAGTTGATGACAGGTACGTCCGTGGACGTGGGCGGCAAATCCATACCCGTCCGCCGCACAAGTCGACAGCATTTGAAAACCGCCGCATTCAGTATTGAGAGCCACGAATACGAGGCCATCGAGCAGAATCCGGAGAAACTGGGTATTCCGGTGAAGGTGAACATCGATTCCGGAGGGAAGCCGAACGGCATTCCGGAACGAAGGTGAACAGCAGTCGGAGCGTAGCGACGCTGACACGGTGATTGTGGAGCAAGTGTTCGGAATCGTCAAGCGAGATTGTCCGAAGCGAAGCGGAGGCGGCTCGGCGGGGATTGGGGGCGCAGGGGAAAGGGGCGGCAGCCCCTTTGCCCCTGCTTCCTCTTTGTAGAACGAAGTGACTCATGGGCCGCTCCCACTCATAAGCGCTACCTTAAGCCCTTTGGGCTTGAATTGACCTGCCAACCTCCGGGAAGCCGGTTTTCTGGACAGTGGGTGTTTCGCTGATAATTCTGTCCTGGACGGATTGGGTGCGAGTTGTCCTGATCACAACAGTTAGGGTTCAGCAGCGGCGGCGAACACCTTTCGGAAACGGTGCAGGAGTGACGTTAGGTTCGCCAGCTCCTCCGAGGTAAAGGACGCGAAGGCAGCACGAAACCTAACCATGTTTACCTTGTGCTGCTTTTTGATCACGGCCTCGCCTTTCGCGGTCAGTCGCGCGATCAGCTTGCGGCGGTCCTCGCCGTCTATCTGCGATTTCACTAAACCATCGCGTTCGAGAGCTGCCATGAGGCCGGACACGGTTGCGCGCGTCACGCCCATGGCCGCTACGATGTCCTTGTGCGAGATGCCATTCCCTTCGCTCGCCCACAGCGCCATCAGGATCTGATAACGGGCTACCGATCCCACGGAACCGGCCATCCACTCGCTGATTGCGTTGTCAACATGTTGCGCACTCGCGCGCAGGGTGAATACCGTTCTCAGCCCCGCCCTAGGCAGGTGCTGGCAC
>PMWW01000146.1:6489-90961 GCA_003165795.1 Acidobacteriaceae bacterium | reverse complement strand
TTGAAGTGTATAGCAGGCCCGCTCGATCCCGCCTACTCCAGCACGCCGGGTGCCTGAGAGCCTACCAAGTGGCTCAGGGGAGTGGAGCGATCACAGCACTCAGTGTTGAGGCCGTGTCCATCATTACAGTGCTGTTGCGGACGCTATACCAAACCGCCGCAATTCGTTGAGAATTGTAGTTCTGCAAGGGCACCGCAACCACTAACGTAGTTGGTTTTCGGCCATAGGACTGGGGAGCCGTTGAGTCGTAGGTAAAGCAGGCGATGGTGGTTTGCACAGAGTAATTCACTGTGATGCCGAAGCAACCTCCTGGGGTGTTGGTGCCAGTTGCATAGGGAGCAGGCACGTTAAGGGTTACGAGCGCCGTAGTAGCCGGGCCGCCCAATGGCGCAGCTGGTATGTTGAACACCAGTCCAGTAATTTCAGACCAACTCCCACCCGTGGTGGACAGCTGACCAGACGTCGAGGCGAAGCGCAGCGACGTGTTCTGCGCCATTCCCTGCGTCGCGTACAGAGTCGTGGTTACGAGTATCGCGAAGAATATGGCCAGTGTAGTGAGGCTCTGCTTCTTTACGCGATCCTGGTTATGAGCGATTTGAGGTTGAACTCCGACTACGTTGATGTGCTGTTTGGTGATTTGCGTTTTCATAGTGACCTCCTTATGGTCATGGGCTGTGGTGTCGGTCGAAATTCGAGCGGCACGGGTTGAGAGTCTGTTTTGCAATCCGGGGGCGAGATGTTTGTCTCGCCTCCGGATGAGTCTTCTGCTCCGGAGCGGATTGGCTGGCCGGTTGTGCTCGCCTTTCCGCTCACGTGAACGCACAATGAGCTCCTTTGCTCGCAGGATCAATGCTTACGAGGTCATTTGTGGGTAAGTGCGGGGTAAGGTGTTATGTCAGCGTCTAAGCCATTGAGAGGATGGGGCTTGGTTTACGAGATCATCGAAAGCAAGGGCTCTGGCGGTAGGAGATTGTGCGCGTGCGAAGGGAGATTCCCCCTTTCGTCGCGGAAACGAAGCCCCGAGCAGTTTCTCCCACGGGGAGGGCGGCGGGGACAGTTGCTGCTCTCGCCCGGCTTCCACGGTCTTAAGTTCTAAACACGTCCTGCCATCTCAGTTCCGCAGTTCGCCGCGAACCACGCTTTACAAAGGCAGGAATAGTCTTTTCCGTAATTGTCACGCACTGCCGGGTCGGCGGGCCGTGGTCGCATGGCTGATGACCCTGATCACCGGGCACAAACTCGACTGATGACTTTCCATTTCACCAGCAAGTTCCAACAGCGAACCTCGGGGGCGGCTTAGTATTGAAGCCGCAGATTCCTACTCCCCTTCGTAGCGGCTGGGATGACAGACACTGGCAGGCAACTTGCGGCTAGTCACCGTAGTTGCTAATTGCTTCCTACTGGTAGGTAACTCGCTTCTCGCCCTTGACGATGCGGCCGATGGTATGACCTTTCTCGCCGCAGCGCTCCAGGATGGTCTGCACCTTTTTGAACTTTTTCGCCGGCACGACCAGAATCATGCCAATCCCCATGTTGAAGGTGCGTAGCATCTCGTCCTGAGGCACGTTGCCGATCTTCTGCAGGTGCTCGAAGATGGGTGGCACCGGCCAGGAATTGATTTCGACGATGGCGCCTACGCCTTTGGGCAGCACCCGTGGCAGGTTCTCAGTGATGCCGCCGCCGGTTATATGCGCCATGGCGGAAACCGCGTCGGCTTCGATCATGCGGCGCACGATGGGCCAGTAGCTCTTGTGGATCTTCATCAGCTCGGTCCCGACCTTGCCCTTGATCTCGTTGACGTAGGAATCGGGAGTATAGTGCGCGGTCGAGAAAAACAGTTTGCGGGCCAGCGAGTAGCCGTTGGTGTGCAGTCCCGTCGAAGCCAGGCCCACCAGTACGTCGCCGGGCAGCACAGCTTTTCCGCTGATGATCTTCTCGCGATCGACAACGCCTACGATGAAGCCCGCCAGATCGTACTCGCCGTTGCCGTAGAAGCCGGGCATCTCGGCGGTCTCGCCGCCGATCAGGGCACAACCGTTCTGCTTGCAGGCATCAGCGATGCCAGAGATGACCTTCTCCGCAATTTCCGGCTGCAGCTTGCCGGTGGCGAAGTAGTCCATGAAGAACATGGGAGCGGCGCCTTGTACGGCAATGTCATTCACGCAGTGGTTCACCAGGTCGGCGCCGATGGTGTGGTGCAGGTTCATTTCGAAGGCGATCTTCAGCTTGGTGCCAACGCCGTCTACGCTGGAGACGAGCACCGGATCGAGGTATTTCTTCTTGTCGATAGAGAACAGGCCGCCGAAGCCGCCGATCTCGCTCAACACACCGCGGTTAAAGGTCTTATGGGCGAGATACTTGATGCGCTGTTTGGTACGGTTGGCGAGTTCGATGTCCACCCCGGCATCGGCGTAGGTGATGGTGCGGGCTTCTGTCGTCTGTTGTGCCAAGGGTTGGAATCCCGTCCAGAGGGCGAATCGCCGCAGAAATTGTTCGCGGAGAGGCTTCATTGTACCATCCCGCGGCAATGGCACTTATTTCACCACGGAGGACACGGAGAACCGCGGCCATTCGCTCTTGGCCCTTAGCTTTTAGCAGGATTGGTGGACTAACTTCCGCGGTCTCGCACGCCTATCGGTGACCGGTCCCTCCTTCGCGTTACCTGTCACCCGGGCGCGAACCGCGGGCCCTCGGCTCCGCTCGGGGGGACAAATCATAGGGACTAATATTCAAGGCTGATGGCTGCAAACTAACGGCGCATGACCGAATCTCTCAGTGTTCTCCGTTGGTGAATTAGCGGGCGGGAAAACTGCGAGCTAGGCTGCCAGCACTAAGTGGTCCTCCGCTAGTTCGGCAGTTTCGCTCTCGCTGTTTGCCGTGCACCGGTCGTTTTGAAGACGGTGTAGTTTCGATTCATCGATCCACACGCCTTTCAGAGGCAGTCTGGGATCGGCGGTCTTGATCCACACGCGAGCTAGGTCGGGATAAACGGCGCTCAGGTTCTTGATTTTGTCTTTGTACAGCATGGTTCCTCCCGCAAGACGCAATTCTGCGCGGTTTTGGAGGGGTGTTCCGGAAAGTGGCAGGAATCACTCGCCCGGGTTCACGTCAAGCTCCGTGACCGGGCCAGCGATGCAGCGCTTAGGCCGGCAAGGCAGGACAGTACGCGAAGCGGAAGATTCTCATTCTCCGGTTACTCGGAGGTTCCGACGGCTTATCGCATTTCATATAGTTGCCAAGTTGGTGGCTACATTATTCTAGACGCTGGCAGCGTATTTTGGTTCCAAAAACCGGCGGAATTCTGCTCAAGAGAAGCCAATCCTTGCTTAAGTAGCCACAAAGGATTGTGATTCCGATCACAATTCCTTGTGACAGATCGACCCCCTGCGACTTGCCCCTGAGCTTAGACTTAACTTTAACCACCTAGCGAGGACTCATGACAACTACTTCCATTGAAAAGCCATTTGCTGCAAGTTCACTGAAAGCTGATCCTTCTTCGGACGTTTATCGTTCCGAGACCCATCCTCTCGATTCCCTTTTTCTTCCCAAGAGCGTTGCCGTAATTGGCGCCTCTGAACGTGCGGGCAGCGTGGGGCGCTCCGTGCTGTGGAACCTGCTGAGCAGTCCGTTCGGCGGGACCGTGTTCCCGGTCAACTCCAAGCGCTCCAATGTGCTGGGCATCAAGGCCTATCCCAGCGTCACCGCACTACCGGAAAAGGTTGACCTGGTGGTGATTACCACGCCTGCCGACACCGTGCCCGACCTGATCGCGGAAGCGGTGGAGCTGGGTATTCCCTCGGGAATCGTGATCTCTGCGGGCTTCAAAGAGGCGGGTGCGCACGGCAAGGAACTGGAACGCCGGATCGCGCAGACGATTCGTGGCAAGATGCGGCTCATCGGCCCCAACTGCCTCGGCGTGATGAACCCGATTTGCGGGCTGAATGCGACTTTTGCGCATAGCGTGGCGCGACCCGGGAACGTCGCCTTCATCAGCCAGAGCGGCGCGCTGTGTACCGCCGTACTGGACTGGAGCTTGCAGGAGAATGTCGGATTTAGCGGCTTCGTCTCCATCGGCTCCATGCTCGACGTGAACTGGGGCGACCTGATCGACTACTTCGGCAACGATCCTCGGACCCATAGCATTGTCATCTACATGGAATCCATCGGTGACGCGCGTGCGTTCCTCTCCGCCGCGCGCGAGGTTTCGCTGACTAAGCCGGTCATCGTCATCAAGGCTGGACGTACGGCAGCTGCCGCCAAAGCTGCGGCCTCCCACACGGGAGCACTCACTGGCAGCGACGAAGTACTGAATGCCGCTTTCCGCCGCAGCGGCGTGTTGCGCGTGGACAGCATTGCCGACATCTTCTTCATGTCTGACGTCTTGGCCAAGCAGCCGCGGCCTCGCGGCAATCGCCTGTGCATCTTGACCAACGCCGGCGGGCCGGGAGTCCTGGCAACTGACGCCCTGGTTGCGGGCGGAGGCGAATTGGCCGAATTATCGGCTGAGACCATGAAGGCCTTCGACGACTTCCTGCCGGCGCAGTGGAGCCACAACAACCCAGTCGATATCCTAGGTGATGCTGAACCCGAACGTTACGCGAAGTCTCTGGAGATCGCCGCGAAAGATCCCAGCATTGACGGCATGCTGGTCGTCCTGACCCCGCAGGAGATGACCAACCCAACCCAGATCGCCGAAAAGCTGAAACCCTACGCCAAGGGACTGGGCAAGCCAGTCTTGGCGAGTTGGATGGGCGGAGCGGAGGTCGCGGCCGGCGAGCAGATCCTGAACCAGGCCGGCATTCCCACCTTCGAGTTTCCTGACAGCGCCGTGGGTGCCTTCAACTACATGTGGCGTTATGCCTACAACCTGAAGGGTCTGTACGAGACTCCGGCGATGCCGCAACATGCGGACGCGGCCGTGCAACGGGGAATCGCCGAGCGCATTATCCGCGATGTCCGTCAGTCGGGCCGCACCATCATGACGGAGTACGAGTCGAAGCAGCTGCTGAAGGCCTACGACATTCCCACCGTTGACACCCGGGTCGCCATCACCGAGCAGGAAGCCTTGCAGACGGCGGAAGAGATCGGCTATCCCATCGTTCTGAAGCTGTACTCACTCACCATCACCCACAAGACCGATGTGGGCGGCGTGCAGTTGAACCTGCGTGACGCCAAAGCGGTGAAGACGGCGTTCCAGACCATCAAGCAGGCGGTCACCGAAAAGGTCGGCGCTGAGCACTTCCAAGGCGTGACGGTCCAGCCGATGGCCAAGCTCGACGGCTACGAGCTGATCATCGGTAGCAGTCTCGATTCCCAGTTTGGCCCGGTCATTCTGTTCGGCACTGGCGGCCAGTTGGTGGAGGTCTTTAAAGATCGCGCACTGGCGCTTCCGCCCCTCAACTCCACGTTGGCTCTCCGCATGATGGAGCAAACCAAGATACTGAAGGCGCTGAAGGGGGTTCGCGGACGCAAGGCGATCGATTTAGCGGCTCTGGCAGACTTGCTGGTGCGCTTTAGCCAATTGGTGGTCGAGCAGCCATGGATCAAGGAAATCGACATCAATCCGCTGCTGGCCTCGCCGGATCGACTGTTGGCCCTGGATGCCCGCGTGGTCGTGCATGGGCCCGAGATGAAAGAAGAGGACTTGCCCGCAAGCGCTATCCGCCCCTATCCGATTCACTTGGTGAGCGACTGGACGATGCAGGGCGGGGAGCAGGTCGTCATCCGTCCTATCCGCCCGGAAGATGAGCCCACCATGATCCAGTTCCACGAGAAGCTTTCCGAGAGGAGCGTCTACCTGCGCTGGTTCCAGCCCCTGAAGCTGACCCAACGTACGGCGCATGAGCGGCTCACGCGCGCCTGCTTCATCGACTACAACCGCGAAATGGCGCTGGTTGCGGAAGGCAAGAATGCAGCCGGCGAACCGGAAATCCTGGCGGTCGGTCGCATGAGCAAATTGCACGGCCGCGAGGAAGCCGAACTGGCTGCGGTGGCCACCGATTCGGCGCAGCACAAGGGCCTGGGGACGGAGTTGTACCGCCGCCTCGTCCAGCTTGCGCGCGACGAGAAGCTGACCAAGGTCATTTCCAACATGCTTCCCGAAAATCGCGAGATGCGAGCCATGTGCACCCGGCTGGGATTCAAGATGTACTCCAGTCTGGAAGACAACATGATTCGCGCCGAATTGGAGCTATAAGACCCGTCGCTAGTAATCTACGGCGCGGGAAACCCCAGCGGAACCGGGCGATGGATTTTCGCCCGGTTCTGCATTTGTGGAAACGGCGTTCCTAGGTTGGCCGCGGACACCTGTAGCAGGCTGCTGAAAAAGTCGGGCAAGCAGATTCCTCCTGGCCGAAGCCCGCTCGGAATGGCAAGAAAAAGGGTTTAGGACGGCGCACCTGAAGGCGCGCCCCTTCAAACACGTCGAATCCGACTTTTTCAGCAACCTGTAGGGCGATCTCCACTTAGCGGGCCCAAGATTTCTGCCCACTGACCTTGTCCACCGAGAACGGGCTTGCCGGCGGATGCTAAGATGTTATGATTCGAAGCTCACAGAAGTGCAATCGGCAGCGGTTGCCGCAGTGTGGCAGTGGCATCCAAGGGGCGATCAACAGAGCGTGCCAAGCGAAAAACAGGTTCGATGGTCGCAACTTAGGGTAGGAATCACTGTCCTTGTTTCGCTCATTACCCTCGCCGTTCTCATCTTCGTTATGACCGGCACCACCGGCCTCTTTACCAGGAAAATTGTAGTGCGGACGTATGTCGATAACGCCGGCGGCTTGCGCGTCGGCGCTCCCGTGCGCCTGGAAGGCGTGGATATTGGCAACGTCACCAGAATTAACGTAACCGCCGACCCCAAGCGGCGGGCGGCGCCGGTGGAAATTATCATGAAGATCACCACCAAGTATGCCGATGCCATGCGCAGCGACTGCCAGGTCGAGCTGACCACGGCCGGCGTCTTGGGCGAGGTCTTCGTCGATCTGGATTGCCGTCAGGCCAATGGCGGCCCGATGAAGAACGGAGCCGAGCTACCCACTCGCGACGTGCCGCAACTGCAGGATGTAGTGCGCGCCAGCCAGAGCACGCTGGCGAACCTTGACATCCTGGTCAAGAAGTTGAACGATATCGTCACGTTCATCCAGAGCGGCCAGGGTTCCATCGGCAAGATCATCTACGATCCCACTCTGTTCGATCGCGCCAACTCTGCCGTGACCCAATTGCAGCAGATCATGACCCAGATCAATTCGCCGAATGGCACCATCGGCAAGCTGCTCAACAGTGACGAACTCTATAACAAAGCCAATGTCACGGTGGACACCCTTAACAAGATCGTCGACCAGGTCAACAAAGGCCAGGGCACGGTCGGTAAGCTTCTGAAAGATCCTTCGCTGTACGACAATGCCAGTCGTGCTATCACCAACAGCAACAAGCTGATCGACGATATCAATTCCGGCAAAGGCACCTTGGGCAGGCTGGCCAAGGATGACGAGCTCGGACGTAAGATCGACAGCACCGTTACGCGCCTGAACGATATTGTCGATCGCCTCGACAAGGGCGAGGGCAGCGCCGGCAAGTTCCTCAAGGATCCGTCGCTCTACAATAATGCTGACAGTTTGCTGGTCGAGACACAAAACCTCATCAAGGCCGTTCGCCAGGATCCCAAGAAATATCTGACCATCCACCTCAAGATTTTCTGAGGCGTCGCGACTGCTCACGCTGGCTCGAATTCCACAGTCTATCCCCGGTGTAGTAGTGTCTTTTGTGGGGCCGGGCAAGTTCTTCGGCGGACGCCGCCAAGGCCTGGCCGCCGCAGCACCAGCTACGCGCAATACCGGTTCTGCTCTTATACTTCACACGAGGTTATTCCATGCGACGTCTCGCTCTTATGGCCGGTATCCTGCTTGTTGCCGGATTTGCGGCGCAAGCCCAGACCAGCCGTAGCTCTTCCTCCGACCAAGTCAAGCCGATGGTCAGCTTCGATGTCAATGCGATGGATAAGTCCGTCGATCCCTGCAACGACTTTTACCAGTACGCCTGCGGCGACTGGCTTAAGAACAATGCGATTCCCGCCGACCAGCCCTCCTGGGGACGATTCAACGAGTTGCACGAGCACAATCAACTGGTGTTGCGCGGCATTCTCGACAAGCAGTCCGCCGCCAGTTCCGCCCGCAGCTCCACCGACCAGAAGATTGGCGACTACTATTACTCCTGCATGGATGAGCCCGGCATCAACGCCAAGGGAACCGCTCCCATCAAGCCCGCGCTCGAGCGCATCGCGGCCATCAATAACAAGGGGCAACTGCCGGAGCTGATCGGCTACCTGCACGGCAATGGCGCACATGCCCTGTTCCAGTTCGGCTCGGAGCCCGATGCCAAAGATTCGATGATGGAGATTGCCGGCACCGATCAGGGCGGTCTGGGACTTCCCGATCGCGACTACTACCTCAAGAGCGACGAGAAGTCGGTCGCGCTACGCAAGGCCTATGTCGAACATGTGACCAAGACGTTCGAGCTGATGGGAGAATCGCCCGCGCAGGCCGCCGCCGATGCCAACACGGTAATGACCATCGAAACGGCATTGGCAACGGCATCCATGGATCGGGTGGAACGCCGCGATCCCAACAAGGTCTATCACAAGATGACGACCGCCCAGCTTCAAGAGCTGAGTCCCGCGTTCCTTTGGAAGGACTACTTCGCCGCCATCAATAGCCCTAGCTTCACCGGCCTCGATGTCGCGGTCCCCGATTTCGTGAAGGGGATGAATCAGGTGGTTGCGAGCAGCAATCTGGACGACCTGAAGACCTATCTGCGCTGGCAGACGGTGCATCATGCCGCGCAACTGCTGCCCACCGCTTTTGTCGATGAGAACTTCAACTTCTACGGTAAGACGCTGACCGGCGCGAAAGAGCTGCGTCCGCGCTGGAAGCGTTGCGTGCAGTTCACCAACGGCGACCTGGGAGAGGCGCTGGGCCAGGCCTATGTTGCCGAGGAATTTCCGCCGGAGAGCAAGGCCGCCACCCTCAAGATGGTGCATGAACTTGAGGCCGCACTGAAGACCGACATTACCGCGATCTCGTGGATGACGCCCGAGACCAAGAAGCAGGCGCTGGACAAGCTGGAGCACATCGACAACAAGATTGGCTATCCGGACAAGTGGCGCGATTACCGTACCCTGACCATCGTTCGCGGCGATGCCCTGGGAAATTCCGTGCGCGCCAGCCAATTCGAATTCAAGCGCAGGCTTAACAAGATTGGCAAGCCGGTCGACCGCAGCGAGTGGGGGATGACGCCGCCCACGGTCAACGCCTACTACAATCCGCAGGAAAACAACATCAACTTTCCGGCCGGAATTCTGCAGCCCCCGTTTTACGATCCCAAGATTGATGCTGCCGTGAACTTCGGTGCCATCGGCGCTGTCATCGGGCACGAATTGACGCACGGCTTCGACGATCAGGGCAGCCAGTTCGATGCCCAGGGCAATCTGCATAACTGGTGGACCGCGAAAGACCGCGAGCAGTTCGACAGCCTGGAGGCGTGCTTCGTCAATGAATACGACAGCTTTGTCGCGATCGATGACGTGCATGTTCGAGGCAAGCTCACGCTGGGCGAAAATACCGCCGACAATGGCGGCATGCATATCGCTCACATGGCCCTGCTCGACGTGCTGGCCAACAGTCCGGAGAAACCGACCGATGGCTTCACGCCCGATCAGCGCTTCTTTGTGGGATGGGGACAAGTCTGGTGCGAAAGCGAGCGTCCTGAATACGCCCGCATGTTGGCCCAGGTGGATGAGCACTCGCCCAGCAAGTACCGCGTCAACGGCGTGGTGGGAAACATGCCGGAGTTCCAGAAGGCGTTCGGCTGCCAAGCCGATGCGCCCATGGTCCGCAAGCCGGCCTGTCGCACTTGGTAGAAGGATGAAACGCAAATCCCGACCCGACTGAACAGGCCGCTGAAAAGTCGGGTTCGAGGCGTTCTTGAAGGGGCGCACCTTTAGGTGCGCCGTATAAGCTCTTTTAGTTTTGTCATTCCTCGTGGGCGTCAGCCCGCGAGGAATCTGCTTTTTCGGCTTCTTCAGCAGCGTTCGCTGCTCTCCGTCGTCGTCGCCGCGCGGCTATCGCACGACAAAATACGCAATGCCGATGGCGACGACGTCTTCGGATATGGCAATCATGATGTCCTTCACCTTGAGGCCGTTCACCAGCGCGCGACGGATGTGGTAGCCGGCGTAGGTACCGATCACGGCGCCGATCGCGCCCAGCACAGCTCCCACGATCAGCGATTGGCTCGCCCACGCGTAAAGGCAGGCGCCGGACAGGCCCCCGAGCACGAGGCGCGCGATCAGCGGTACCGGCGTGGTCCGTGCCGGCGTCTTGGGCATCACGTCCCCCACCAGTTCGACGATCGCCAGCAGGGTGAAGATCGCTACCGCCGCTGTCGATCCCATAAACGCCAACGGCGTGCCCTGCAGGTTTAGCCAGCCCAGGTGGGCGGCCCAGCTCACCAGAGCGGGAGCCGTCAGCGAACGCAACCCGGCAACGATTCCTATGACAAGCGCAAGCAGCAAAACGTGGCTCATAGTCGAATTTCACCATCCTCCGTCCCCGGCCCGCGGGGCAATATGACAACGCAGCTTCTGATGCAAGTCCCATGACCGAGGACTCAACTTCCCTGGGGCCGAGACATGCCATCACGGCGTTGCAGCTCCAAGCGTAACGCGGGCACTGGGCCGAAGTGATGGCACGTTGCTTTCCCGCAGCCTGAAGGATTTGCTCTACCCGGTGCGCTGAAAACCGCGGTTTATGTCGGCGGGGTCGACGGAGCATCATCCTCGGCGATGGGGTCGCCGCTCTGGCGCTGCATCTCGTCGTAGATGTCCTTCATCACCTCTTCGCGCCTGGTGCCGTCATGCATGCGCGATGTCATCTCCTGCAAAGCAACATTGAGAACGTGGAAGTGATGTAGCTCGCGATAGCGTGGATCGCTGGTGAGTTCCTTCCACAGGCCGTGCAACAGGTCTACATCTTCTTCTCGCATGCGCGGAGTGTGCGGTCCCAACATGTATTCGTGCTTCGTACCGTCAGGCTCGAAGACCACCAGCCGCAACCGTGGACGAGGCTCTGGCAAACGTTCCCAAGCGTCGCCCGTCAGCTTGCCCTGCTCGTCGGCGGTGAGCTTGTTCGACACGCCGCAGACGACGACGGAGGAATGTAGCCGCTGCGCCGTCGTCACGATGCTTTCAAAGACATCGTTGGTTGGTACCACCACCAGGGAGACGTGCTTGCCCTCTTTCTCGGCGGCAGCAACCACTGCGGTGAATAACTCCTGTTCGTACTTTTCGAATATGTCGGACGAGTCCATCTCGATGCTGCCACTGAACGAGGGTTCGCGATGATAAACCCGCGAGGTCATTACCACGACGTCGGTCTTGGTCGTATCGGTCTTGGCCAGCACCTTGCGCAAGTAATACAAATTACGCGGATCGCGCACGGCGACCACGATGTTGCCTGGCCGTACTTCCATCACCTCCGCGCTCAGTTCCGCGTTCTGCTTGATGTTGAACTGGTCGAGCCCCGACTCCTCGTGGGCATGTTGCCGGGCCGTGATGCGCTCGGAGACGGAGAAGATGGCAAAGAACGCAACGCTGAACGCGACTCCCGATACCGTGGCCAGGGGCTTGGTGAACAGATTGACGCAGGCAGTGGCGAACAGCACCAGGCAAATCAGGAACAGCCCCACGGGAACTTCCGTCCTGCCGATATAGAAGTTGCCGGGAACCTTCCACTGCCGGTTCTCCGGCTCGGTGTAGCGCAGCACGACAACCGCCAGCGACTTGAACGCAAAGCTCCAAATCACGCCGAAGGCATAGAGCGAAGCCAGCAGGTACACGTTGCCGCGGCTGGCGATGATGGTCAGGATTTGCAGCCCAACGATCAGATTGATGATGCGAAAACTGGTGCCGAACTTCTGCTGCGGTTTGCGGAACCAGGGCGTCAACACGCCATCTTCACTCATGCGATTGAGCACACCGTTGGCGCCCACAATGGCGGTGTTCACCGCGCCCGACAGAATGAGCGCGCCAACTAGCACCACGAATCCCTGGAAGACCAGCCGCAACGAATAGGGGCCAACTACGTTCATGGCCAAGCCCCCGATGAGGTTGGCAAAGTAGTCGGGCCGCACCTTGTCGGGGATGATCATTACCGCGAAGAACGAGACCAGCGAGGTGAAAAACAGGCTGTAGAGAAAAATCACCAAGCCGGTTTTCTCCAGGTTCTTCAGCTTGGGATGCTCGATTTCGCGGTTGACCTGGGCCAGCGACTCTTCGCCGCTCATGGCCAGCACGGAATGGCCAAAGCCCACCAGCATCATGATGAGCGGAATCCGCGCCGCCCAGGTGCCGACTAGCCAGCCCAGCGATTCCTTGTCGTGGTGCATGGTCGCGGCCGAAGGCAGCGGCGGCAAATGAGCGCCGGTCTTGGCTATCGTGATCAGGCACCAGATGATCAGCATGACCACCATGACGGTGGTGATCTTCATGATCTGCAATGCCCGCTGGCTCGACTCGTGGATCCCTTGAATGTTTTTCCACCAGAAGTAGAGGGTGACCAGGATTGCGAAGCAGGCGGCGAAGAAGTTGTCGGGAACCTGAACGTTGTAACCGAGGTGGTGGAAAGTGTCCGTCAAAAATCCTGACAGGTATAGGCCTGCTGACACGGCGCTGATCGGGCCGGTGAGGACATAATCGAACAGCAAGGCGGAGACCGAGAGCTTGGCCAACTTGCCGCCCATGGCCTCCTTGACCACGCGGTATACGCCGCCCCGCACAAACATTGAGCTGGATTCGATATAGAGCGCGCGCACCGCATAGCTGAACAGCATCACCGCCAGCACGAACCAGGGAGCGCTCCGCCCGATGACTTTTTCTGCATCCCCGCCCACGTAGTACGCCGAGGAAGCAAGATCGGCCAGGATGATGGCTGCAGCCCGCCAGTAGGAGATGAACGTCAGCATCACCGTAGTGGCGACGAAAACTTTGATGGCGGGACGCTGCAGATTCTCGGTCGATGTGGACATAGTTGTTCCCGGACTTCCGGGGCAGCTCTCCAGCCGCGCGGGCACGCGGCGGAAACACCTTAGTAGTGTACTGCTCTTACCGTAGCCATCGGCGAGCGAGACCAGCTAACCGATGGCATCGCTTGAATGTACCTGTTTATGCGCCGCTTGTCAGCAGCGCGAGGAGGGCGCGAATAGCCAACTCCCGTTTGGGCAGGGGTACAGCCCTGTTCCCGCCCCCGAGAATCGATTCGCAAGCGTCCCTGGTGCAGCTTAGTCCCGGTTGGTCAGATAGGTCCGGCTGATGCGGTCGTGCCAGCAGAGGACATCTACGTCGACCAGGACCCAGAGCAATCCCATGAGCAGCGACGCCGTCGAGAAGTAGAGCCCGATTACCCGGCTGCGGCGGTGACGCCGGTTGGGACGCGACCCCTTGAAGGTGCTCAGGCAGATTTTCGCCGCTCGCATTCCGGCAGTGCCGCCGCCATAAACGGTGAGAACATATTGGTAGATGGCCCACAGAAGCACCGGCACGGCCGCGGCGGTGAGCAATACAGGCTTGGTGAGAACCAGTTTCGGCAGCAGCTTGTAGCCAACCGCGCCGAAGACACCCGCGGCCGCGGCCACCAACGCACAATCGATCAAGCCTGCATACAGGCGCTGGGGAATGCTGACTGCCTGGAATGGCAGTTCGATATGGTCGGCATGGGCCGCAGGCGCTTGCTGGGCGTTCGCGGGAAACTGCAATCCATCGAGCAGCGGCGTGCCCGGAAACGCCTCCAATTCTTCCGGCACGTCGAGAATGCGCGGCTGCTCCGGAATCACCGGATCGGCCAGACGATGTCCGATCACGGGAGCCTCCCACGCCTGCCGGGGAAACGCAATTACTTTCCGCTTCGACGTGGGCCGTGGCAAAGGAGCGGGGAGCGGCCCCGGAGCCGGTTCGAGATCGGCAGTGGTAACCAACCCTACCGCTGCCGGTTCTTCGTCCGCGATGGGCACCGCTTCCGCAATTGCCTCGCAGGGGTCCGCATCGACCGCCAGGGCGCAAGCCTGAGCAGCCTCTAGCGCTTGGTCAACGGCCGGCTCCGGGATGGCGGGCCCGCCTGCTACCTCCGGTGTTGGGTTGGATTCCATTACCTCCGCGGGAGGAAACGGGAAGCGCATGGTGAACGCTCCTTCGATGCGGCGCCCGCGGCGGCTGCGATAGCCCGCTAGGCGTGCATGGATCTCCTTTCGCCAGACATCGCTGGTGGGCTGCGAAGAATCGGCAGGTTGATCGGCGCGAAGCGCTGGTTGTTCAGTCATGTCGTGGCGCGACTATTCCTATTCTGGCAACGCGCGAGTGAATTGCACGTCGAAAATGTGGCCAGGTAATAAACTGGTGAAAAAAGAGGCCGTCCGCTCGCGGTGTTCGAGAGTGGGCCAAGCCCTGCACTCGAACGGGTTGATTGCGCAACCAGTAAGCGTCAAGCGGGTTTAAGAGAAAGTCCAGAGCTGCGTGAAACCAACGGAGGCGATTCGCGTTTTGCCTGTGCTCATGCAACGTGCTAAGTTGCAAGGTTGTCCTCGATTCGACCTTACCGGCGAAGGGGCGTACGCCTTTCGATGATTCCTCGCATTCGATTGATTATCACGGCGCTGCTTGTGTGTCATCTGTTTCTGTGCCCCGGGCTGTTAACCAGCCAGTTGCGCCCCTCGGCGCAGCAGCAAAATCCGACTCAATCGGGCCCGCCACCAACTTCACCGAACCCAAGTTCGTCGATCGCCGATGATGAGGACGCTGACGACTTACGGCCAGACACTCCGGCTGCCGTAACGCCTCAGCAACCGGCGCCGAAGCCTGAAATCAGTGCGCAAACCGACACAGGACAGGAAGACACCGCAACTGAGCAGATCATCGAACAGGAGCTCCAAAGCAGTAACGATCAAGAACTGGGTCCCCTGCCGCCGGCCATCAATGTTACCCTCGGCCCCAATGAAGTGCTCATTCGTGCTGACCAACAGGACAAGAACCAGGACATCTACAGCGGGCGAGGGCACGTCGAAATTCGCTTTGGCACCAGCGCGTTGCACGCCGACGAGGCTACGTATGATGCCTCAACCGGTCAATTGACGGCGGCGGGACACGTGGTTTTCGATGGTGGACGCCACAATGAACACCTGGTAGGCAGCCACGCCACCTATGACATCAGTCGCGATACCGGCACCTTCTATGACGTGACTGGTTCGAGCGGTGTTCGGGTACACAACAAGGTCATGTTTCTCACATCATCGACGCCGTTTTTCTTCACCGGAAAGGTGGTGGACAAGCTGGGGCCGGACCGCTATCGGGTCCAGTACGGCTTCGTAACTTCTTGCCGATTACCCAATCCCAAGTGGAAGTGGGATTCCGAGGTGGCCAATATTGAAATGGGCAACGAAGTTAAAATGCACCATGCCACCTTGAAGTTGCATGGCATTGCGGTCTTGTACCTTCCGTATGCGGAACATCCGGTGGACTTCGGGCGAAAGAGCGGCTTTCTGATCCCGGAGGTCGGGGATTCCAGCATCAAGGGCTTCATCCTGGGAGACGCCTTCTTTTGGGCGCTGAGCCGAAACACAGACGTCACGCTGGGGGCGACGCTCTACGCGGCGCGCGGCTGGGCCCAGTTGGGGGACTTCCGCTCCCTTGGGTACAACTACGGTTTGCAAGCCGCCTATTACGGGGTCATCGATGAGAAAGGTGCGCCAGTTACTCATCAGAACCAAGGTGGTGAGGACCTCAGGGTAAACGGCTGGAAGGACCTGCCCGACGGCTTTCGTGGCGTAATCTCGGTGGACTATCTCAGCTCCTACCTCTTCCGTTTGGCTTTTGCCCAAGGCTTTACCGAGGCCATCAATTCCGAAGTGCACACGTTTGGGTTCGTGAGCAAGAACTGGAATGGTTACGGCCTCGGCTTCCTGGCGGCGCGCTATCAAGACTATCAGAGCACGGCGCCCGGCGACTTCATCGCGATTAACCATGCGCCCAGCGTTGAGTTCTCGACAGTTGAGCGAACTTTCAGCCGGACTGACTTGGTGTATGCCTATGACCTAAATACCGCTGGCGTTTCACGAAATGAAATCGGGTTCTCCACTGCTCCTATCGTCGGACGGATCGACGCTAGTCCTTACATTGCCTTGCCCAAGTTCCTTCATGGCTGGACATTCCGCCCCGAGGTCGGCGCGCGCGAAACCTATTACACCCAGCGGCTGGAGCCCAGTGCGACACAGGACCTGGGAGTGGCAGTCAGTAATCCTATCAACCGCAATGTTGCCAGTGCATCGCTGGAGGTACGGCCTCCCACCCTCTCCCGGATCTTCGACCACAAGCCCTTTGGCCGGGTGCTCAAGCATACGATTGAGCCCTTTGCCATCTACCGTTATCAGACCGGAATCAACGATTTTAGTCAGATTATCCGCTTCGACTATCGCGACATTTTGGCCGACACCAACGAAGTGGAGTACGGCGTCATCAATCGGCTCTACTCCAAGAAAACGCGCTCGACCGCGCAATGCTTTCACCATCCGCAATACAACTTCCTTTCGCCGGCTACGGGAAAAGCCACCGAAGGCAGTGCCGCAAAGGACCACCCAAACTGCGATGACAGCTCGGGCCCCGCCAGCAACATCGTGACCTGGGAGATCGCTCAAAAATACTTTGCCAACCCGACCTTTGGCGGCGCGCTGGCGCCGGGCCAACGCAACGTGTTCGACAGCACCGTCGATTTCACGGGAATTGCCTTCCTCACCGAACCCCGGATATTCTCGCCTATCATTTCGCGTCTGCAGGTGCAGTCCGGAGCTACCGACTTTCAGTGGTCTCTGGATTACGACCCGGTGTTACATCAGATAAATGCCAGCACCATTTTTGCCGGACATCGTTGGGGAAGTTGGTACTTAAATGGCGGACAAGCTTATCTGGATGCCCCCGGTGAAGTCTCTATTGTCAACGGGGTCGCCACGCCTGACGTTTACAATCAATACCGCATCGGCGTGATATACGGGAACATGAACAAGATGGGCTTTAGCGGCGGGGTAAGCGTAGCGGCGGACGCACGGCTCTCCTACATTCAGGCGGCCACCATTCAGACGAATTACAACTGGGACTGCTGCGGGTTTGTCTTTCAGTATCAGCGCTACGACCTCTCCGTGGTGAGCGCCGAAAATTCCTATCGCTTCACTTTCAGTCTCACCAATGTGGGGAGCTTCGGGACCCTCAGGCGCTTGCAAAGGTTGTACTAGGAACAACCCCCTGCATCCGACGTTGTGTCTTACAATTGAACCATGTCGGCTCTCCGTTCTAACCTGCCTGCCGAAGGGGAAGATATCCAGGGCAAGATGCGTTCTCTGTGCCACCGCCTGGGTTCGCTGGGACGCTTGCTGGTTGCCTATTCCGGTGGTGTGGATTCGGGCTTCCTTGCCTGGGTCGCACATCGTGAGTTAGGCAATGGCATGATGGCAGTGCTGGCCGATTCCCCCAGCCTGGCACGCTCGCAGATGCGCGACGCAACTGCCTTCGCCGAAGAACAGGGTATGCCCCTGACGATCATCGACACCGACGAGATGGCGCGTCCTGAGTACCTCCGCAACGATGGTGCGCGCTGCTTCCATTGCAAGGACGAACTTTTCACCGTGATGGAGCAGCATCGCCGGAAAGTCGGGTTTGATGCTATTGCCTATGGGGTCAACCTCGACGACCAGGGCGATTACCGTCCCGGCCAGCAGGCTGCCCGGCAACACCAGGTGGCAGCGCCTTTGCTCGATGTGGGCTTGACCAAGCATGACATCCGTGAACTGGCCCGGGAAGCAGGCTTGCGTATTTGGAACAAGCCGGCTTCGGCTTGCCTCTCCTCGCGGATTGAGTACGGTCGCCCGGTGACGCGCGAAGCGCTTTCCGCGGTGGAACTGGGAGAAGAGGCAATCCGCCGACTTGGATTTCGGCAGTTCCGGGTGCGTCACCATGGGCAGATTGTCCGCCTTGAGATTGCTCGCGAAGAACTGGCTCACGCCCTGACCGTGGAAATGGCCGCCGAGTTCACGCGGACCTTTAAGGCGCTGGGGTTCTTATATGTCACCCTCGATCTCGAAGGGTTTCGCTCGGGTTCGATGAACGCCATACTGCCGATTGACTCTTTGCTTAAGGGCCCAGGTTCGACCCGCTGAACGCGGGCAGAAAAACCAACCCTCATGAGATAATCAGAGGTCAATGGTTTTCCCTAAAAGGTGGTTCTTGACTTTGCTCTTGAGACGATCGGCTGTCTTGTGTCTATTCTTGTGCGCCGTGGCCGTGGCGCAATCTAGCGTACCTCCTATCTCTCCCGAGGTGGCGGTGCGGGTTCAGCGGCAGGTTCGGGCCTACTTCAATATGCCCCCCGACGTGACCATAACGCTGGGCAAGCCGGCTGCCAGCGAGTTTCCCAACTACCAGACCTTGCCAGTCACCATGAGCCTGAAGGACAAGACTCAAACGCTGGACTTCCTGATTTCCGCGGATGGCAAAACGCTGGTCCGGATGATGAAGCTGGATTTAACCAAGGACGTGTACGCCGAAACCATGAACAAGATCAAGCTGGCGGACCGGCCCGTACGCGGTAATCCCGAAGCCAAAGTCACGATCGTCAACTATGACGACTTCGAATGCCCATTCTGCGCTCGCATGCACACCACCCTGATGAGCGAGATCCTGCCGCAATACCAAGACAAGATAAGAATTATCTACAAGGATTATCCGCTGATTTCGATACACCCGTGGGCGCAGCATGCTGCCAACGACGCTAACTGTCTGGCCAAGGAAAGCAGCCCGGGGTACTGGGGACTGGCGGACTACCTGCACGCTAATCAGCGTGCGATCAGCGGACCGCAACAAAACGTGCAAGCGTCGTTCACCGAGTTAGACCGGCTTACCATGGACTTCGGGAAAAAAAATGGGGCCGACTTGACCCAGTTGCAGGCGTGCATCAAGGCGCAGTCCGATGCCGTCGTCAAGGCATCCATGGCCGAGGGTGACACGCTGAACGTCAGTGCTACGCCGACCGTGTTTATTAACGGGGAACGCCTGGAAGGAGCGGTGGACGCTGACGCGGTGAGGGTTGCGCTGAACCGGCAGCTTTTGGCTGTGGGTGTCCAGCCGCCGCCGCCGATCACGCCGCCAAACCCGGTAACGCCCAGCAAGTAGTTGGAACAGGACCGTCCGCAGCGTAATCGGCGAGCTTGGTTCGACCAGCCGACACAGTTTGCCTCTCAGGAGGGGCGGAGTTTGGAATTGAAACGCAAGCGAATATATGGTCTGGCCGCCACGACCCTCATGGCGATGGCCGTCGGTCTATTGCTCCCCAGCCTTGGCTGTGCGGGCAAACAGGACGGTGCCGACGTGATGGCCAGCGTCAATGGCCGCAAGATCACCCGGACAGAAGTCCAAAAATATTACGACAATACGACCGCCGATTCACCGCAGAAACCCAGCCTGGAGCAGGCTGATACGCTACGGCTGAACATCCTCCGCGAGCTTGTCGATAATGAGATCCTGATGCAGCGGGCGGAAAAGCTGGGGCTGCTGGCCACCGACGAGGAGGTCAACACCAAACTGGCGGAGATCAAAGCGCCCTATACTCAGGAAGAATTCGACAACCGGCTAAAGGGCCGCCAGTTGACGCTCGACGATTTTAAGCGCGACTTGCGCCGCTCCCTCACCATCGACAAGGTGCTGAACAAGGAAGTCACCTCCAAAATCAATATTTCCGATGACGACATCACCAACTACTACAACCAGCACAAAGCCGAGTTCAACCTGATCGAACCGCAATACCATCTTGCCCAAATCCTCGTGACCACGCAGCCCAATCCCCAAGTGAAAAACATGAAGGCGCAAAACGAGGCCGATGCCCGCAAGAAAATCCAGATGATCGATAACCGGCTCGATAGTGGAGAAGACTTTGCTACCGTCGCCATGAGTTATTCGGAGCAGCCGGAGACCGCGCAAAACGGTGGCGACCTCGGATTTGTCCCGGAATCGTCACTGAAGGGCGACAAAGCCGCCTATGAAGCCATCGGAAAGCTCAAGCCCGGGCAGTACACGGTAGTGCTGCCAGTGTTCGATCCCAATAGCCGTCAGCTTTTCGGTTTCCGCATCGTAAAGCTGATCAGCAGGGAAGTTTCGGGGCAACGCGAACTCAAAGACCCTCGCGTGCAGCAGGCCATACGCGAACAGCTCCGCGACCGCCGCGAACAGCTGTTGAAGGCTGCCTACTATGAGTCCATCCGCGACAAGGCCACGGTGGAGAACTATTTCGCCGAAGACATACTGAAGCAGGCCGGCACCATGAAGTAGTCTGCCTTTGTCGGCAAACGCGGTTGCAGGGGGCCTGTTGTAGCCCGTATCCTCACGCATTCTTCATAAGATCGAAAGCTTGTGCAAGATCGCTGATCAGATCGTCCCCTTCTTCCAGGCCAATGTTTAACCGGACAATGCGATGCTGGTATTCCGGCCGCCCTTTGTAGTGGGTGAAGTCGTAAGCTACGGCAAGACTAGTCACGCCTCCCCAACTATGGCCAATCTTGAACAGCTCAAGGGAGTTCACGAAAGCATAGACCTGCTGCTTACTAAACTTTGGCTTCAGAACTATCGAGAACACTCCAGCCGAGCCGGTGAAGTCGCGCTTCCACAACTCGTGTCCCGGGCAAGACGGCAATGCGGGATGAAGGACATTTTCCACCTCAGCCCGTTCCGCCAACCAGCGGGCAATCGACAACGCCGACGCCTCGATTTTCTCCAGTCGCACCGCCAGGGTTTTCATCCCGCGCAGCGCCAAACTACAGTCATCGGGCGAGGCAGCGCAGCCTAGCAATTGATGAGTAGCTCCCAAGCGCTCATAAATGGCCTTGTCCTTGGTCGTGGCCGACCCCAACAGCAGGTCGCTGTGCCCGCCGACATACTTGGTCAGCGCCTGCATAGTTACGTCAGCGCCGTGAGCGAAGGCGTCGAAGTACACACCGGCTGACCACGTGTTATCGATGACCAGCAACACCCCAGCCCTGTGCGCCGCCTGGGCGATGGCGGGAACATCTTGCACTTCCATGGTGATTGACCCTGGACTCTCGCACCAGATCAGACGGGTATTCGCCTGGATCACTTCGGCGATTCCATTTCCGATGTCTGGCGAGTAGAACGAGGTCTCCACGCCAAAGCGGCGTAGCACATCGTTGGCAAACTTTCTATTGGGACCGTAGATGCTCTCGGGAACCAACACGTGATCGCCGGCCCGGAGAAGCGCAAGTTTGATCAGGGAAATTGCTCCTTGCCCACCCGGTGTGATGATGGTGCGATAGCCCTGCTCCAACTCGCAGATGCGGCTGGCCAACTCAAGCGTCGTGGGTGTGCCGTAGAGCCCGTAGGTGTAACCGGCTTCGTACTGGTCCCAATCGTCCGTGACCGCGGCGGCGTCGGGAAAAAGCGTGGTCGAGCCGCGATAAATCGGTACGGTCAAAGACCGAAATCCTTGCGGAACCTTTACGTCCGAGTGAATCAGCTTGGTCTTCCAGTGCTTTGCCATCGAGACATTATAGGTGGAAGGAAGAGGGTTGCTGACGGCTGGCGGCGGATAACGAACGGCTATTCCACGATGGCCAGGGTGTCGCCGGCGTTGACGGTTGAGCCTTCCGCGGTGAGGATCTTCTGCACCCTGCCGTCCTTGGGCGATTTCATCTCGTTCTGCATCTTCATCGCTTCCATCACGATGAGGCTCTGCCCGGCTTTGACTTCGTCTTGTTCATTGACCAGGATGCGAACGATCTTGCCCGGCATGGGGGCTTTTACCTTTTGCGGACCGGCTTCGGACCCTGCGACCGCGCGGCGCGTGCGTAGCGACCGCGGATCTTGCACTTCCACCGCGTAGCGGGCGCTCCCGATGACCATGTGCAGCTCGCCTTGCAGCGAGCGTTCGCGCTTGATCTCGTAGGCCTTCCCTTCGACTAAGACCGAAAGCACATCACGCGCCGTCAGCACGGCGTCGACTTCCATCTCCTGGCCATCGATCTTGCACAGCCAGGTCTTATCGCCGCGCGCCAGTTCAACTTGATGGGTCTTGCCGTCCACTACAACGTCATAGGTCATGAAAGTCTCGCTATTCGCTTGTCGCCTTTCGCTCTCAACTCTTCGCGTTTTGCCCTTGGCTTTCAGCTCTTAGCAGTCAAACGCTTCCGAACAAACTTAACGCTGGCGCAGCGCCTCGGCACGGGCGGTGCGCCGCCAGTTCGAAATCGGCGGCGGCGAAGCCGAATTGCCATTCATCGGTAGCGCGCCGGTCACGCCCGGCAATGTCGCCTTGGCTTCCATCGTGGCGAAGATGGCCGCACCGACAGCAGCCATGATGGGACGGCGCACGTCGGTTTCGTTGCTCGGCTTGGCCAGCAGACGATCAAGAAAGCCGGTGTCAAGATTGCCCGCGCGAAAATCCGGGTCCTTCAGGATTCGGCGAAACAGCGAGGTGTTGGTCTTGATGCCGCCGACGAAATACTCGTACAGCGCCCGCAGCAGGCGATTAATGGCTTGTTCGCGGTCCTCACCATAGCCGACCAGCTTGGCCAGCAAGGGATCGTACTCGATGGGCACGGTCCAGCCTTCATACATGCCGCTGTCGCGGCGGATGCCCGGTCCCGAAGGCGAAATCAGGCGCGTGATCTGCCCCGGCGACGGAAAGTAATTGTTGTCCGGATCTTCGGCGTAGATACGGCACTCGATGGCGTGGCCGCGCAACTTGATGTCTTCTTGCTTGAACGGCAGCTTCTCGCCTGAGGCAACGTGCATTTGCAGGTGCACCAGATCGAGCCCGGTCACGAACTCGGTGACGGGATGCTCCACCTGAAGGCGGGTGTTCATTTCGAGGAAGTAAAAGTTGCGTTGCTCGTCGACCAGAAACTCAATCGTACCGGCATTGTAATAATTAGCCGCCTTCGCAACCCTGACCGCGATCTCGCCCATGCGGCGGCGCATGTCTTCGTCGACGATCGGCGAGGGCGATTCTTCCATCACCTTCTGGTGGCGTCGCTGCACGGAACACTCGCGCTCGCCGAGATAGACTACGTTGCCGTGCTGGTCACCGAAGATCTGCATCTCGACGTGGCGCGGGTTGACGATGAACTTCTCCAGATAAACCTCATTGTCACCGAAGGAGCGTTGGGCCTCGCTGCGGGCATTCTCATAGGCGGAATGCAAATCCGCGGGCGACGCCACCATGCGCATGCCCTTACCGCCGCCGCCGGCCGCGGCCTTCAGCATCACGGGATAGCCGATCTGCTCCGCCAGTCGCTCGGCGGCGTCAATGTCCAGGCCGTGCTCGGAACCGGGAACAAAGGGCACGCCGGCGCGCTTCATGTTCTGGCGGGCCCGTGTCTTGGAGCCCATCATCTCCATCGACTCGGGAGATGGCCCGATGAACTTCACTCCCGCATCGGCACAGGCCCGCGCGAAGCGCGCATTCTCCGAGAGAAATCCGTAGCCGGGATGAATCGCCTCGGCCTGGCTGCGCCGCGCCACGTCGAGAATCTTGTCGACGTTAAGATAGGACTCACTCGCCGTGGCCGGGCCGATGTGATAGGCATAGTCGGCTTTGCGGACGTGCAGCGCCTTGCGGTCCACGTCGGAGAAGACGGCCACCGACTCGATGCCCATCTCGCGACAGGCCCGGATGATGCGCACGGCAATTTCGCCACGATTGGCGACCAGCACTCGTTTGAACATGACTTGTGCCTCGGAGGCGTTTGCCTGGCTTGCGTGGCAGAGCGCAACTCGAGAGATGTTCTGCGGAAGCAGAGGGCGGAAGGCGGGCGGCTAACGCACGCATCCACAGAAGATTGGATTGTACTGCATGGGTCACCGCGCGGGAGGGGAAACGTCACAGGCACCTGTGAGGGCCGTCGGAGGATCGAGTGACCGCCCGGCGGTCGCCGTTTGTTAGACTTCCAATACTCGGTTTATCGAGGGATGAGGACACGTGGAAAAACAAGTCAAAGGACCGGGCCGTCCGGGGAAGAATCTCGCGTCGGTGGTGGTTGGCGTTCTCGCATTTATTGTTGCTGGAGCAATGATCGGCGCCCACGCACGACCGGCGCAGTTGCAGCCGGCAAACGTCGGGACGGCAGTCCAGACCGCAGCGCAGAAGTACAAGAACATTCAGGTGTTGAAGGACATACCGGCGGATCAATTGATCCCGTCGATGCAGTTCATCACCGCGGCGCTGGGAGTGGAATGCGAGTTTTGCCACGTCGCCAGCCCGGCGGGCAAGCTCGAGTTCGACAAGGACGACAAGGATGAGAAGAAGACAGCCCGCGAGATGATGCAGATGATGTTCGCCATCAACCAGAACAACTTCGACGGCAAACGCGGGGTCACCTGCAATACCTGTCACCGGGGATCGCCGCATCCGCAGGCTATTCCTGCGATCATGGCGGAAGCTGCCAAGCCGCCGGCGATGGAAGCCATGCACGACCACGAACACGATATGGATCCCGCCAAGCTTCCTTCCGGCGCGCCGCTCTTCACAAAGTACATTCAAGCCCTTGGAGGGCAGGCCGCTCTCGACAAGGTTTCCAGTCGCGTGGAAAAGGGCAACGCTCTGATGCCTGAGGGACAACCGATTCCCATCGATATCTACACCAAGGCTCCCGACGAGCGCGTGTCCGTAATGCATACGCCGAAAGGAGACAGCGTCACTGCTTATAACGGTCAAGCGGGCTGGATTGCATTTCCCGGGCGTCCGCTGCGGGAGATGTCGGCTCCCGATCAGGAGGCCGCGAAGCTCGACGCCGAAGCGTTTTATCCCACGCAGTTGGAACATGAGTTTGCTGAACTGAAGTTGCAGGAGCACCCCGAGAAGGTTGGCCAGCATGAGGCGAGTGTTGTGATTGGCCTAACCAGGGGCCAGCCGCCGGTGAAGTTCTACTTCGACCAGACCTCAGGCTTGCTGTTACGCATAGTGCACTATGCGGACACGCCGCTGGGACTGAATCCGACCCAGTTGGATTTTGCCGACTATCGCGCCGCCGGCGGAGTGACGACGCCGTATCGCTGGACGATTGCCCGGCCGAGCGGCAGCTTCACTATCCAAATCGATCAGGTAGAGCAGAACGTGCCGATTGACGACGCGAAATTCGTGAAACCAGCGGAGGCGCCGGCGCCGAAGTGACATGCAGGGTCGGACCCATTTCGAGCCGATCCAGGCTGGGATCTTTCAACTTCACGGATCCCCACACGTGAGGGGGGCACCAGGTAGAGGCTTCGTAGGTGTGACGGATTGAGCACTTGCGGGCTTTACGTCTTCAATACCGGACGAAAGTCGCTGAGGCCGCGTCGGTATTGCTGCGAGAGGTCTTCGGAGAAGACAAGAGCCCTTGTCGCTGGTGTATGGCATTGCAAGCCCTCCACTCGGCGACCCAGTCGAACTGGAACTCATTTTCCAGGTAGTAGCAGGCCAAAGGCACGGGCGAGCAGTTCCTGTCGCCTCAACCCAGTCGCAGGTAAAGACTTTTCAACGATGGCTGAGAATTCATAGGAGGATTTTATGGCAACGACAACAGTCGCAGTAGCAACAATGAAAGCGGCGCAGGTTTCCAGGCCCGGAGCGGATTTCCAGATCGTCGAGCGCGAGATTCCTAAGCCGGGTGCAGGACAGGTGCGGATCAAGGTACAGGCTTGTGGTGTTTGCCACAGTGACGTGCTCACGAAAGAAGGTTCCTGGCCTGGAATTCAGTATCCCCGCGTTCCCGGGCACGAAGTCGCAGGCATCATCGATGAAATAGGAGCCGGCGTTTCCGCGTGGAAGAAGGGGCAGCGCGTCGGTGTCGGCTGGCATGGCGGCCAGGACAACACGTGTGGCGAGTGTCGGCGCGGAGATTTTCGCAACTGCCGCAATCTGAAAATTTGCGGCATCAGCTATGACGGCGGATACCAGCAATATATGTTGGCTCCCGTGGAGGCGCTGGTACCTATACCCGACAGTTTAAGTGATGTCGACGCCGCACCACTTCTCTGCGCGGGAATCACTACCTACAATGCGCTGCGGCACAGTGGTGCATTGCCGGGCGACCTGGTCGCAGTGCAGGGCATCGGCGGCCTGGGTCATCTCGGAATTCAATTCGCGAACAAGTTTGGTTATAAAGTAGCGGCCATCGGGCGCGGGTCGGAAAACGCTTCGCTTGCGAAGAAACTTGGAGCAAGCGTGTACATCGACAGCCAATCGACAAACGCAGCCGAAGAATTGCAAAAGTTGGGCGGCGCACGGGTGATTCTGGCGACGGCCCCAAGTTCGAAAGCGATGTCCGAACTGATCGACGGTCTGGCGCCGAACGGCAAGCTCATGGTGATCGGTGCGACATTCGATCCCATCGAGGTCACACCGATACAGCTGATTAGTGGAAGTCGAACGATTCAGGGTTGGGCCGCGGGAACACCAGCCGACTCCGAGGACACCCTGCTCTTCGCCGAACTAACCGGCGTGCGTCCCATGATTGAAACCTATCCGCTCGAAAAGGCGGTCGAGGCTTACGCGCGCATGATGAGCGGCAAGGCACAATTTCGCGTCGTTCTGACCATGTGAGGTTGGCGAGGATGAGAAACACTGCGAGCCTGGTTCGACGAGAGTCGCATCAGCGGTCCGCGGCTTTCTCGGGTCTTCACCTTGAGGGTCCTGCGAGCGGCACATTGGCTGGCGCCGCTATGAGAACGCCGGCTACTAAGGTATGTATGTCCGACAAGAAAACAGCGATCATCACGTGAGTACCGCACGGTATTGGCGCGCGGGGTTGGTCGAGGCCTTCCTGAAGCAGGGTTATACCGTCGTCGCGACGGCGCTTGATGCCAGTGAATCGTTGACTGTCTCATCCAACCTAGTTCCAATGGATGGCGATATAGGTAAGCAGAGACCGCTGCTAAAGCTGTCGAAGCAGCGATCAAGCACTTCGGGACCATCGATGTTCTGGTGAATAACGCCGGAGTCTACCGCACCAAGCCCTTCACGGCCTTTACTACCGAGGACTTCACCGGGAAGCTACCGATATGGTAGAACCCTTGATGGTTGCGAAAAGCGAAGCCGCCACCATGGAGCTGCCGTGGCCCGATTGTGGCTTCGGACATTGAGCAGCCCTGCACATTTCTCAGAAGCCCATTCCTGGATAACTTCCGCATTGCCGACCGCTCGCCAGGCAGCTAACCGTCCCCCGCGCCTGAGCTGCGGCCAAGCACATTTCGTCGACTTCGGATGAAGGATTGTGCGGGATTTGTGGACTGAAGCAACTGGCACACTTGTTGGTACTCCGCCATTCGCGAACTAACCGTGCTGGCACCGCCCAATCGCTGTCTGCTCTCTCTTTCGCAAACCGTGCGGAAGAACCGGTCTGGGATGAACGCCGCAAGAAACTAAAAAGAGACTCGACAATTTGAAACGGAAGCGCCTCGTTCTTCACTATCTCTCAGCTGCAGATCTCGAGCGAATGCCGTAGGCTTCGGCGAATATTTTGCATCCCAAATTCAATCTGGAGGAACACCATGCCGCAATCGAAGAAAGACACCTCAGCCGGAGTTTCGATTCCGTTAAGCGTAACTCTGCAGCAATCCCAGACCAGCGAAAAGCCGCCCCAGTCTGTCGCCTACGCCTTTACGGACACTGGCCACTTCGTTACCAAAGCTGCGATCGACAATAATGGGTCCGTCACTTTGACTGTACCGTCTGTTTCATCTGCGCGGAACGTCCGCGTCGTCGTGGGCCCGGAGTTGACGGGCGAGAAACAGCCCGCGTTGTCCGATCTTACCCGCCGGGGCGCGCAGGAACAGTTTGTGCGCGTCGATCCCGGGGCTGTGATCTCTACCGTGGCTTTCGATATCCCCTCGGAAATCTGGCGTTGTTGGATACGTATTTGCCTGGTGAAAGGAACGCTGCTCAAGAGCGCCATTTCGGGTGGCCTGCCGTTGGACTTGCCGGTTTGCAACGCACAAGTCCAGGTCTGGGAGGTCGAACCGCTCGAGATCATCCTGGGGAAGGTGCCGGTCTCGATCATCGAGAAGCTGCGGCAGGTGATTTTGAACCCTCCCACGACAACGAAATCCGGACTCTCATCCATCAACCCGAATCCGTCTCGGTCTCAGGGCTTGACGTCGCGCTCTGTGCAAGTCGAATACGCTAAGCCTGTTTCCACGCTGGCCCCCGCTCCGGCTTCCGATCTCGTGAACTTGCAAGTCATCGCGCAAACTGCCGATGCAGCTACTCTCCGGCAAGCGTTGATCGCCAACCTGGATTCCATTCGATTCTGGCTTTGCGAGTTGATACCGCTTTGGGTTACAAAGACCCTGGTGGCTACGACCACCACGGACCAGTGCGGCAATTTCAGCGAGTTTATCTTCCTAAGCTGCTTTTCCCCGAGTCCGAACCTGTACTTTACGGCCACCACCAATTTCCTGTTTTTCCCCATCTACATTTACGATCCGGCGCCGATTGCCTGCTACACGTACTGGGGATACGAGTGCGGGACAACCGTCACGCTCTACACCGACAACTTTTTCGCGCCGTGCTGCTCGCCCTGCGCACCGGTGAACGCGGCGCAGAATTACGTACTGTTCCGCGCGATCGGCAACGTCCCGCTCAGCGACATTTATGGGACCAGCACTCTGCTGACAACTACGCCGAGCAACCTGGGCCTCGCTGCCGGTGCGGTTGTGGCCGGGGAAGATTCTCCATTCGGCAGTCTTCTCCTGCCCCGCGTGGAATTCGACAGTTCTCTGCTTGAAATGGGGTTGGCAAGTTTCTACCAAATCTCGTATCGGTTTGGCACCACCGGATCATGGACACCACTCACCGGCGACATCTATCGCCACTATAACCAATTCGTGGGCACCGAATTGGTCACGACGGCCTTGTCCCTTGGGCCGCAAACCGTCGGGACCACGACCAATCTTTTCGCGATTCCGTCCGCTTTGCCTCCAGTGGGTGATTGGGCGTACCCCAATCCGCCCTACGATTTGGCCAACGCGCAATTTCCGACCACGGTTCTGCCCAGCGCGGTGACCGGGGGAACGAGCGGGCTTTATCAGCTTAAGCTGGACCTCTTCGATTCCTCGGGAAATGTCGTCGATATCGCGACGGCCGGCATCACCTATTATGTGCCGACGACCACAGAGCCGGATGGAACGATTGACACGGCGCCTGCCTCCACTCTGGGCTTGGTGTCTGGCAACAGCTTCATCATGAGCATTTTCGTAGACAACCGGCCAACGGTAGCCCAGTTGCCCGGCGTGTTAGTCGACTCACTTGCGGCCGATGCCTGCGGGATGCTCGATTACTCGAATCCGAGCGACGTGGTGGAGATTGAATATGTTGCCTATCAGCCTGGTAACTTCCTGGACTGGGACCTGGATGTCGTTCGTGGGCTCACGGGCTCGGTTGCCGCTATTGCAGATAACGTAAGCGCGGGTACTCCGGGTACTCCCGTGGATTTCGATAATACGGTTGCAACCCTGCTCGGACCCTGTACCCGGGCGGCGTTTGCCGTGAATCTGTATTGCGCCTCCCGGTGCACCGACGGCTGGAGCAGGCAAAGCGAATATGATAGTTCGGGTACCATCGCGTTTGCCCTGATCGCTCCCTGCCCACCTTGTCCACCTTGCCGAACAGCTCCAGAGAACGGGTGACGGTGCGGGCAGGGATACGGTACTGTGCCGCGTGACGGAAGGACCGTCCGGCTCGGGGTCGAGCTGGGCGGTCCTTCCGTAGGAAGCGGCTCGATGGAAACTTGTGTGCCGTTCTGCTGATTCAAAAGGGAGGAAGAATCCAATGGCATTGATCGCGCTCAACTTGAAAAAGGGACGTTACGCAAATTCCCGCCGCTTCGCATCGTTGCCGTGATGGGTGCACTCGATTTCTGGGCCAGGTTCGTGCTCGCCTCGCTCGCCACCTGGCGTGTGACACATTTGCTTGCCAGCGAAGACGGTCCGGCAGACCTGATCGTGCGGCTCCGCTCCCGTCTGGGCCCCGGTCTGGTTGGCAAATTGATGGATTGCTTCCACTGCCTCAGCCTCTGGATCGCGGCTCCGGCGGCGCTTTTTGTAGCTCCAAGTCTTCTCGACTGGCTGTTCACGTGGCTGGCGCTCTCCGGCGCCGCGTGTTTGCTGGAGCGCCTGGGCCAACAGCCTGTCGAGATTCAACCGATTTTAGAACCCTCGGAAGGAGATTCCAGCCATGTGCTGCGGTCAGAAACGATCGGCTCTGCGGAGCCTCTCAATGCCAGCGAGGCCCTCGGTTCCAGTGAGGCCGCCGGCCATCCACCCGACGAGCGTAACGGGCAACCTTAATGCGGCACAGGTTCCCGTTGCTCCCCGGCGCAGTCCTGCGCCGCCACCGGCGTTGAGCACGCCCGTTACCCTCCACTACCTCAGGAACTCGCGTATCCGAGTGCGTGGTGCGGTGAGCGGCCGACACTACGACTTCTCCAGTTCCCGTCCGACTCAGTCCGTCGACCGCAGAGACTTGCCCGGCTTGCTGCGCGCCGGCTTCTTCCGCCAGGTCTGACGGTCGAACGCCACCTTCTGACAATGCGAGGCAGCAAACGCTCGGCCGCCAGCGATAACGTGCAAGCCACCATGCCAGAGGTAGAGGAGCACATAGCATCCGTACCCGGAACCTGCTAGCGCGTCGCGTTGCCCAGGTCGTACTCCCGCCGGATACTTAGCGGTACCGAAAGCGAGGAATTCTCATAGCGCGAAACCACGATGAGTTGCTTGCCGTCAGAGCTGACTTGGTAGGTTTCCGTGAGCTTCCCGGACCCCATGTTAGTCTCGGCGATTAGCTCGTCACCCTGCCACGCGGTCTTGGTTGAGATCTTCCTCCCATTCGCATCTTTTTCTTGGTGCTTCTTGCCGTCGGGATAAAGGGTGTGAGTGTAGTCGGAATCATCACTGATCACGATCTGATCGGCACCCTGGATGATCTTGAGGTATTTCGGATTCGCAGCTAATTGATTCCACTCCTGACTGCTTACCCCTCCGCCCGGATTCCCCATGCCGCTACGGCCCATCCCGCCACCCATGCCACCGCGCCCCATTCCCCCGCCTCCCGGGTATGATCCGCCTCCCGGATAACCACCTCCGGCCGGGTAATTCCCGCTTCCCGGGTAACCCCCGCCGCCGCTTCCGCGCTGGCTACTCTGCTGCGCCTGTTGCACCTTTTGCTGCGCATCGTCACTCTGGTCCAGGTTGAAGTTCCAGTCACCACTTAATTGCGCCTTGTCTCCCGCCCGCGCCACGCCCACGAACGCCAGCAGACAACACGCTACAAACGGAATCGCGGTCCGCCTCGAAAATCTGCTGACCCATTTCATTCGGTCTCTCCTTTTTGGATTGAAGGTCTAATCTGCATACTTGACCGAGCACCCGTAGGGGCGGGTTGTCGGGATGCTAATGGCCTTGCCTGATGTGGCCTCCTCGAGCGCAAGCGATACATAGTTTTTCGCCCCGTTCACATCGGCAGGATCAGTGGTCGGCCGGTCGTCAATTGCCCCGTTGTAAATCAGGGTCCCCTTGGGGCTGATGATGAAGATATGTGGCGTGGTCTTGGCGTCGTAGAGGTGACCCAGAGTGCCGGCGGAATCCAGCAAAACAGCGGTGGGGGCGGCGTTAGCCTGCTTAAGATAGGCGTTCTCTTCGGATGCGGTGACGTAACCCTGCTTCCCCGGCGCAGACGAAACTACAGTTAGCCAGATGACCCCCCGGCCAGTCCATTCACGCTGCAGGCGTTGCATGTTTCCGCTGTTATATTGCTTCTGCGTATAAGGGCAGCCCCGATTTGTCCATTCCAGGGCCACGTACTTGCCCTGATATTCGGAAAGCTTATGGACTTTACCATTGCTGTCTGTTGCGGTGAAGTCAGGGGCAGGTTCGCCCACTCGCGCTGCCCATCCTACCGAAAACGCGATCAAAGCGAACCCTATCACCGTCGATGCAGCAAGCCATTTTCTCATTCTTCTTCGGCCTCCCGACCTTCCTCGTTAGGAGCTCTCACCCAATGTTTCATGCAAAATTTTACACCTGGTTGCTTCCCCCTATTGCGCAACGACGGGAGCCGCAATTTCGAATACACGGCCCGGCCCGAGAATGATGACGCCTCTCAAGGTGGTAATCGGCTCTGTTAGCTGCTCCGACTTCTTCAGGGTGAGGCGAAATCCATTGTGAGTTGGTGCAAAATCCTGCGGGCTTGAGTTGTCGATCTGGCTCGGCTCGAGCGGAAAAAAGCTCGCGCTTGCTACTTGCGGCCTGGCTCGCACTGACAATGTGAAATGTTGCTTGTCCGATACTGCCCTCACTTTCCAACCAGTGGGCGTAAGCTTTGGAAGCTGTGCCCGTGTTTGCTCGAAGATCTTGCGCCAAGCAGCCCAGTCTGCGCCCGCTGGGGCTGAGAGCATAAGATGAATTTTCCCGGGTATGCACACCTCGCGACAAACGATGTATTTCACGTCGGCGGAGAGGGGTGGAATCGAAGTCGCGTTGCGCCTTGATGGCCCCTCAATGGGAGCCATCAGTAGGACCGGTTGTTCGTAGCCGTAATCTACAACCGATCCACTCCCCAGACGTATTGGCTGCGGCCAGCGAATCGAGCCAGCCGTAAATCCCTTCGGCAGCTCCCATTGGATATTGGGAGGCTCGCCTGAATCTCCCGGGTTTTGCCAATAGATGTGCCAACCCGGCTCTAGCCGAAACAACAGACCGACCCACAAAGGTTGACCTGGAGGTGCCGCCGCCTGCTCGGAGATCAACTCAACCTTAACGTGCGGCCCTGCGGGCAACTGCGCGTATGAGATCCCGGCGAATGCCAGCAACGCACACACCGCGAGCGCTGCTATACTCCGTCGCCATAAAAAGACCATAGTAATTGGACGCACTCCCGGCCTTTAGGTCGCCCGATCTTCACCCTCACCACTTCGGGCGGGCAGCGCCGTGCGCTTGGGGCGCTAACGGAGTCTTCGGGATTTTCTCCAACGGAACTGCGGGTCTGCCGTTTATCGCGGCAAACGGAGGCCTCGCGCCGGTCTACGACTGTCCGGCGCCGGCCTGCAATCTGAAGGTTTCACGAAGGCCAACCTAACCGTGAAAACCTGACAAGCGCTGAGCTTACTTCACGGCATCAGCGGTTTTGTCGGCGCCTGTTTTGACGGTCTTGCCGGTGTCCTTGGCGGCCGTGCCCACGGCATTGCCCGTCTTCGTGGCGGCCTTCGTGGTTCCGTGAGCAACATCTTTGCTGGTGTCTTTGGTCACGTCCGCAGTCTTGACGGCGGCCTTCTTGGTTCCGTGGGCGACATCCTTGCTGGTGTCTTTGGTGGCGTCGGCAGTTTTGTCGGCTGCTTTCTTGGTGTCCTGGGTCAGGTCCTGCGCGCAGACGGCGGTCCCGACTGCCAGGGTGGCTGCAACCACTGCGATCAACATTGCCTTCATAGCTACTCTCCTTGGCTCAAGATACGAAATCCTCAGGCGGAAAAGTGACTGTCGCAGCTCCGCCGAGGCCTGCTTAAGAATCGCCTTACTCTTAGCAGAAATATTTATGAAGATACCACGCGCGAAACGCTGTCCGAATCTCCGGGCCCACAAGTTTGCTCCAACCAGGCAAGGCCACGCAATCCCTTGTTCTCTATCCTTCTCACCGGGCCCTTGCGGGGGGAACTTAATTCCCTGATAAGCGACTTTGAATTCCTTGATATGCCTCGTGATAATTCCCTGTTCGGTTTAAGGCTTTTAGAGCCGCCTCTTCGGCTTGGCGATTACAAACCCGACGTAGGGCGAATCCGCCTTGACTTCCTGGCGGTTTGAGTTTCCGATGCTATACCGCTATACCTGCAGTACATCCCCTTCACGGGCGACCAACTGATATAACACAGGATTGACGAAGAAGCCGATAAAGAGACGCGAGATCAGCCCGGCCACGATGACGATGGCGAAGGGTTTCTGGGTGTCCGAGCCAATTCCGGTAGAGAGCGCGGCCGGGAGCAGCCCCAGACAGGCTACCAGCGCCGTCATCATGATGGGACGAAGCCGCAGCAACGAGGCCTCTCGCGTTGCCGTAGGAATGTCCATGCCTTCCAGGCGAAGCTTGTTGATATAGGAGACCAGAATCACTGCCGTTTCCACCGAGACACCTAGTAGCGCCAGCAAGCCTAGAACCGATGACACACTGAAGGGCGTATGCGTGAGCTTTAAAGCTATCAATGCACCCACGGGCTCGGTCATGATGACGCCCAAGGCAATGGTGACGGGGAACTTAAAATTTCCATAGAGCGCGAACAAGATCATGAAAATGAGTACTACCGCGAGTGGACCAATTAATATCAGCTGCGACTTCGCTTCCAGAAATTGGCTGTACTCGCCGCCCCAATTGAGCCAGTACCCCTGAGGTAAGGTGACAGCTTGATCGACTGCCTTTTGGCCATCTCTTACGGCGCGCTCCAAATCTCTTCCTTCAATACTGTATTGAACCCCAATGTAGCGGGAATTATTTTCGCGGTAGATAAACGCTGCGCCATTTCCCTGCCGGATGTCGGCCAGCTGACTGAGCGGGACCTGCTTTCCATCTGGTGTTCCTACCAGTAGGTTACCGATCTCATGCGCGCTACTGCGGAATTGAGGCTGCATGCGGACGACCAGGTCAAACAACTTCTCGCCTTGAATGACCTGGGTCACGGCCTGTCCGCCTACCGCCGCGGAAATTACGGCTTCCACATCGGCGACGTTGATGCCATAGCGGGCAATCTTGTCACGATCTACATCGATCAGTAGGCTGGGCTGGCCTAACTCGCGCACCACGGTCAAGTCAGTAAAGCCAGGTATTTTGGCCAATGCATTCTTGATCTGCACGGCTTTGTCCTGAAGAATGTTTAAATCGTCACCATAAACCTTCACCGCCAGCGAACTCTTCAGTCCAGTCAACGCCTCGTCCACGGCATCTTCCGCCGGCTGAGTATAGTTAAAGATAATTCCGGGAAACGCGGTTAGCTTCTTATTAATCGCTTCGATTAACTTGTCCTTGGTATCGAAATCGCCGCGCCACGCTTTGTCTTTGTAA
This sequence comes from Acidobacteriaceae bacterium, assembly GCA_003165795.1. GTDB lineage: Bacteria > Acidobacteriota > Terriglobia > Terriglobales > Acidobacteriaceae > Bog-257. The sequence continues at coordinate 55,796 of PMWW01000146.1, read as the reverse complement.
GGTTTCAGCCCGACATAAAACTCGCAGTTAAAAAACCCGGTGGGATCGGTGCCGTCATCCGGTCGTCCCAACTCTGAGGCCACCGTAGTGACTTGCGGATACGACGCTAGAATTGCGCGGATCTGAGGAGCGATGCTGCTCGCTTCCTCGAAGGAAATGGTGTAGGGCATGGTTGCCCGCACCCAGAGTGCGCCCTCGTCAAGGTGGGGCATGAATTCGCCGCCGATAAAGGGAACGAGCAGCAGGGTGGCACCGAAAATCAGCGCCGCGATCAATAGAGTGAGCTTAGGGCGCGCCAGGGCCCAGTCTAACTGGGTCGCGTATACGCGCTTCATCCATTCGTAGGCACGATTCCGGTGCTCTCGGATGCCGCTCTTGAACCAATAAGAAGCCAGAACTGGAACCAGGGTGAGGGTCAGGATCAGCGCGCCCACCAGGGCAAACGACATGGTCTCGGCCATGGGATGAAACAACTTTCCCGAAGGGCCGCTGAGAGCGTAAATAGGAAGATATCCAGCGAGGATAACTGCGACCGAGTAAAAAATTGGCCGATCGACATCTTTCGCGGCCGCAAGGATGACTTCGTGCAGTTGGTAGCTTTGTCCTTCCCGCAGTGCAAGTTCGCGGTAGATATTCTCCACCATCACTACGGTGCCGTCGATAATGATGCCGAAATCGATGGCGCCAATCGAAAGCAAGTTGGCGGCCCCATCGTGGGCATGGAGCACGATAAACGCGAACAAGAGCGAGAGCGGAATCGTAAGCGCCACGATAATGGCTGCACGAAAGCTGACCAGGAAGAACATCAGAACGATCAGCACCAGTATCATGCCGCGCAGCAGATTGTCTTCCACCGTACCCGTGGTCAGCGTTACCAGTTCGCTGCGATCGTAATAAGGATGGATTTTGACGTCCGGCGGCAGGATCGTGCGGTTCAATTCATCCGTTTTTGCTTCCACGCCCTTTAAGACGTTCTGGGTCTGCTCACCGCGCAACATCAGAATGACGCCCTCGACGGCATCGTCATTCTTCTCGTAACCGAATTCGCCCAGCCGGGGCGCGTGCCCGATAGCGACATCACCGACATCCTTGATTCGGATCGGTACCCCGTTATTGCTGCCAACCACAACGTTGCCGATATCGCTGGTGTCGCGCACCAACCCGATACCGCGAACGTAATAGAACTGGCCACCCTGGGAAAAGAAGCCGCCTCCGGCGTTGGCGTTGTTGGCGGCCAAAGCTGCTTCGACCTGCGGAACGGTCAAGTGGTAGCCGTAGATGCGGGCAGGATCGAGCAACACCTGGTACTGCATGACCGTGCCGCCGAAACCGGAGTCGTCGGCAACACCCGGGACCGAGCGGTACGCGCGCTCCACCACCCAATCCTCGAAGGTCTTCAATTCCTGCGGACTGCGATCGGGACTCTCCAGAACATAGCGGTACACCAGGCCACTGGGGCTGAACAGAGGAGCCATGGACGGCGTCACTCCCGCCGGCAGAGTGGCTTGCGCGATTCGCTGGAAGACGATTTGCCGCGCGAAATAGTCCTCCGTCTTGTCGTCGAAGGTGAGGATCACATCGGACAGGCCGTAGAGCGAGATGGACCGCATCACCACCATGTGCGGCACCCCATTCATCTCCAGTTCGAGAGGCAGCGTGACCAGGCGTTCTACTTCTTCGGCGGCGTGATCAGGCCATTGCGTAATCAGTTCGACCTGCGGAGGAGCAAGGTCGGGATAAGCGTCAACCGGCATGCGCTGGAAGGAGATAATTCCAGCGGTCATCATGAAGGCGGTCAGCATCAAGACCAGGAACCGTTGACGAAGGGCGGCTTGTACGATTCGATGGATCATTCGGAGGTGGACGCCACGGTCCTTATCACGGTCCGTTTGCAATCCTCGCGGGCTGAAGCCCACTCGGAAAAATAAGAATAAGTCCTTATACAGCGCACCTCTAAAGGTGCGCCCCTTCAAAACACTTGACACCCGACCTTTGCGGCAGCTTCGTAAACTCCCTGGGTGTTACATCCGCTAGACGCCGGCCTGTAGGCCAGATCTACCGTTCTAACGCTGCAATGAGTTGGCAAACTGCAAGAACAGGCTACCGTCGCCAATGACGCGATCGCCAGCTTTTAATCCACCGGTAACTTGCGTTTGTCCCTTCAAGCTTTCGCCAAGCGTGACCGGGCGCTTGGCAAACTGATTGGCAGACGCTTCGACATACACGAAAGGCTGATTTTCGCTGTCGCGCAACACCGCGGAATCGGGTACGGCAATCGCGTTCTGAATGGTGCCCGCATTCACCGTCGCCGCTACGAACATGTCCTTCTTCAACTTTTCTCCGGGGTTGCTGGTTTCGATACGCGCCTGCAGAGTGCGCGTGTTCGGATCCAGCGACGCCGCCACATAGGCAATGTGGCCCTGAAAAACATCGGGATAGGCCTCGGTCTGAATGGTGACAGGATCGCCCACCTTCACGTAGGGCAAATCCTTTTGATAAACATTCACTAACACCCAGACGGTGCTGATATCGGAAATCATGAAACACTGGGTGGCGCTAAGCTGGAGCAGTTGTCCCGCCGCAACGTCCTGCTCGACCACTTCGCCGCTAATAGGAGCCCGCACCGGGACCTCGAAAGAAGGTGGCGCCTTCACCAGCGCTTCCGGATCGGTGATTCCCAGCACCTTGAGAGCGGCCTCTGCCGCTACCAAGTCGCCGCCGGCTTGCACCTCGGCAGATTCAGCCTGCTCCAGATTCTGCTCCGCAATAGCATGATGCTGATAAAGATCTTTGGCTCGCGCGTAAGCCTTTTGCGCCAGCGCATACGCATCCTTGGCCTTCAGATAATTGGTGCGGCTCTGGGAGTAGTCAGGACTTGCGACGTACAGCATGGGCTGACTGCGCTCCACTCGCTGGCCGGGAACAACTACGATGCGGCTTACCGGGCCGCTCACCTGGGTGATGACCGGCGTGGTATGAAAGCTGTTGTAGGCGACGGCTCCGGTTAGCCGAAGGGTGCGCGTCAGGCTTGTGGGCTGGACCTGCAGCACCTGCACGTGAGCCATCTGGTCCGCCGGGATGGAGAACAACTCGGCCGTGTTGGCGTTGTTCGCTTCATTCTTGGCGGCGTTGTCCGAACCTGCGCCGCTGCAGCCGGCAAGCGCCAGCACGACCGCGGACAGGACGGTTAGCGCAGCCCGATATTGCCAGCGATCATGAAACTTCTTCACGGAAGGTTCCTCGTTCCTACGGCTTCCTTGAGCTGCTCAAGCGCAGTCATGTAAGAGGACAAAGCCTGGCGATAGGCCAGTTGAACCGCGCGGTAGCTGCGTTCGGCGTCCAGAAAATCCAACAGGCTTGCCGCTCCGCGTTTGTAAGCGTACTCACTGATGTCGCGCGAATCCTGGGCCTCTTTCAGGTAGCCCGAAGTATATAGCTGCACCACTTCGTCGTTGCTGCGTAGCGCTTCATAGGCATCGCTAACATCGGACAGCACGACGTCGCTGGTCGATGCCTGTGTCTCCTGGGCCTGGGTCAGAGCATACTGAGTGCGCGCGATCTCACCTTGGTTCCGGTTGAAGATTGCTATAGGGAAACTTACAAAAAACGAAGCGCTGTTCTGGTCCGCAGTGTGAGAGTAATCAGCGGAAGCGGTCACGTCCTGTTTGCCGTTCGCCTTGGCCAGCAGAATCTGGCTTTGAGCAGCAGTCGTCCCCAGTTCGGCAGCACGATAATCGGGACGATCCTGGAGCGCCTTGGCTTGCAAGTCTTCCACCTTCGCCGGCACGGCCTGATACGATAAATCGCCCACCACGTCGTAATTGGCAGGAACAGCATCATAGCCGAGCAATGTCCGTAGATCGATGAGGGCCTGTACTCTCGCCAAACGGGCGGAAGAGACATCGGTTTGAAACTGCAGCAGCTGCAACTTGATCTTGAGGTAATCGCCCTCACTGATGTAGCCCGCTTCATATTGCGCTTGGCCGATATCAACCGTCTGCTGGAAGCTCTGCAAGTCCTGCAGAGCAAAGCGCAAGGTCGACTCCGCCAGCAAGACACTGATGAATTGCTGGCCAACGTTGAAGGCCAGGGTACGCTCGGCGTCCGTAACCTGGGCGCGGGTGACGGCGGTTTGGTCCTGGGCGGCCAGCAAGCGATGTTGCCGTTTACGCCCGCGCTCAAAGAGGTATCCGATTCCGGCATCGAACTGCTGAACTTCACTCAGATTATCGGACGAGAAGTTGGACGGAGAAAAAATCGGCAAGAACTGGGAATCAAAATTGAGAGTAGGGTTGGGGCGGAGGTTCGCGGTAATCTCCTGCGCCTGGTTCTGAAGAATGAGGGTGCGGGTCGCCTTGAGCGCGTGATTATGCACGAGCGCCAAGTCAATTGCCTGATCAAGAGTGATCATGGCCGTGCTTTGCGCGTGAACCGCCGGCGCGAGTAGTAGCAGCCAACTCACAGCCGCCACAACGTTCATCCGAAAGCGCGGTGGACGCATAAGACTCAATCTAAAGCACCGGGCCTTGGACTGCGAAGCGACGGTCGGGGCATGAACTTCCCCGAGGCTACCACGCACCCACGCCGTCCCCCTGAGCCAGGCATCCCTGCCGCCGGCAAGGGCCCTTCGCAGACGAGCGCTAACCCATGCCAGCAGAAAACACATTGTAAATCAAGAAGTTGCGGTAGGGGGTGCGCTCACGATCGGTTTCAGGGTGGCGTCGGCGCGCAGAATCTGAAAAGGGTCATCGCCCCGTGCGGTTTGGGTGTGCCCTTTGACTTGTCGTGGTATCGAAACGATACTAACGATACTGATGAAGGAACCCAGGATGGATCACGCAATCTTAGGAGCGGGAGCAATTGGCGGCCTCGTCGGTACGGCTTTGGCATCGCTCGGCGAAGACGTCACGCTGATTGTGCGCCCCGAGAAGCTGTCTGCCTATCCTGGAACCCTGTCGCTGGAGCAGCCCTCAGGTACACTCACCGCAAAGGCGAGGGCCGTGGACAAACTGACCAAGCCGGTGGGCGTGCTGTGGGTAGCAACCAAGACCTATCAGTTGGAAGCCGCACTGGCGAGGGTGGAAGCGACACCTGGGATCATCGTTCCGCTGCTCAATGGGGTGGACCATGTTGCGACATTACGGGTGCGCTATGGGAGCGATCGCGTGGTCTCGGCAACCATTGCAGTGGAGGCCGAACAGCTGGCGCCGGGTCGCTTTGTGCAGCGTTCGCCTGTTCGCTTGAACATTGCGGCCAGCGGCGAGCCCGTGTTGGGAGGGACCGTGCAGCGCTTGGGCGAGATAGGCTTCGTCTGCCAGTTTGTTGCGAACGAGCTTAGCCTGCTGTGGGGCAAAGTGTGTTTCCTGGCGCCCTTCGCTTTGGTGACTTCCGCTTCCGGCAAGGACCTGGGTGAGATCTCCGCCGACCCGGCATGGAAGGCCACGCTGCACTCCGCCGTTGCCGAAGCCTGCGACGTCGCCAATGCGTCCGGGGCGGAGGTGGACGTGGCGAAGACGCAGGCCATCTTCGATACGTTGCCGGCAACCATGCGCAGCTCCATGGCCAAAGACCTGGCCGCCGGGCGGCAACTGGAGCTGGATGGCATCGTAGGCCCCATTCTTCGTGGCGGGACACAACACCGAGTCGCTGTCCCGATTACCGAGAAGCTAGCGGCCACTATTCAAGAATTGGCCGCCGCCCATCCCGCCTGACGCCCGTGGCTCGTTGCTCGTCCCTATTTCAGAGTGTCTGCCCCTGCCTTGGAGCATTGTGCGTCCTGTGCGCTGGTCGCGCCCGAAACGCCGATTGCACCCACAATTTTTCCCTCGACGATCAGCGGAAAGCCACCCTCGACGGGTACAGCCCCCTCGATGCCCAGAATACGCAGTCCTTCGCCGCCCGCAGCCAGAGCATCTTGAAAGGCTTTGGTAGGCCGCTTGAATCGAGCGGCAGAACGCGCCTTATCAACCGCGACGATGGCGCTGCCCAATTGCGTGTTGTCCATCTTCTCGTAATAGACGAGCGTTCCGGCGGGATCTACGATCGCTACCGCAACTGCCCAGTGGTTTTTCGTCGCTTCCGCCAGCGCCGGAGCCGCCGCTTTCTTGGCATCGTCAACGGTAATCGACGAGCCATAGGGATTCGGCATCTGCCCGCCCGCCACTTGCCAAGCGCCAGTTGCGAACATCAGGACAGCGAAGTACCTCAGAGCCAACCTGGATGACATGACCTCTCCTTTCCCGACTGCTCAACTTGGATAATAGATAATACAAGCCGTTGACAAAAGGCTTGGAAAAAGCCAACGGGATTAAAGAGGAACTCGCCACGAGCCCTAACAGGCTGCTGAAAAAGTCGGGAAGAATCACGTGATAGTCAGGGGCCAAACGGCCCATCTCGAAGACACTTCTCGAGCGAGCGGCTTCGCTCCCGTTGCAGCGGTTTTTCTTCGGGGCCTCCATTGGTGGTCCGATTTCAAGAACCGGTTCAAGCGAATGCTTAGCGATTACAAACCGAACCTCCGGCGAAAGCGACTTGACTTCTTAACGTTCGTATCTCCATAACGCAATCGGCCCACGATCACCTACCCGGCCGCGCAGGCGGTTTCTGAAGAGTAGAGAGAAACCTTTCCCTTACTTCACGCGCTGATAGCAGAAAATGGTGTCGGTTATCAGCGGGTTGACAGAACTGGTGATCGGGGCGTCCAGCACATCCTTGAGACCGCTGGCGACGGTGTCGGGTAGTTTGCCGTTGGACAGCAGAAAGCCGCCGGGCCGGAGCATGGAAGCCGCGTTGGCGCGGGCCAATTCCTGTTCGAAGTTTCCGTAGTAAAGAAAGATGTTGGTACCGATTAGCAGGTCGAAGGCCTGCTCCGGCGGCAGCGTCAGCCGCTGATAAACGATGTTCATGTCGACGGGGCTGGCGATTCTTTGCACCACCTGCGCCCTGATCTTGACGGCACGGGTGCTCGTCCCGGTTGCGCCCGCTGGGACGGAAATCGCCGGCACTGGCGCCCCGATTTGGTTGCCTAGCTTCTCCCAGTAAGCCACGAATGCGTGGCGATACTCATCACTCATGGGCCGTTGCGTGTTCCATGGCAGTTGGACAATGTAGGGAGTGCCCTGGAGCGCGTTCTTGCGGATGCGCTCAACATGCGCATTCACGCTTGGGCTGATGTCGAAGGTGAAGAGCTCGACCGTTGCCGGATCGGCCAAGCCAAGCTGGAACAGCGAATCCAGGACGGCGAATGGCTGGATGGTCTGCGGCGGATAGAAGTCGTTGCCCGATTCCTTATTAACGAAGTCCAGCCCCGGACCGATGATGGCCACGCGGCGAATACTGCCCGGCTTCAACAGGCCCTGGCTGACCATCTCGCGGAAGGCCGCGTCGAGCTGATAGTCAGGCCACAAGTTAGTGTCCAGCGAAATGCCGCGGTCCTGGAAGAGCTGGAAGCGTTTCTCGTCTTTGGGTTGGGCGCGGTACTTCAGGAATTCATCGCGCAGGCGCGCCAGATTGTCGAGCAGGTATTTCTTTACCACGGCGCGCTGCTGCGGGGTGTTGAACGAAAAGCCCTTGTTCAAAAGGAAGCTCTTCATCTCGGCCAGCCCAGCCGGCGGGTTGGACGCCGCCAGGGCGCGAACCAAATCGTCGGCGCGACTCTGGGCGAAAGCATTCACCAGCGAACTGTTGCCGTAGCGCACGAGATAATCGTCGTCGATGCGGTATTCCTTAGTGTAGGTGACGCCAAAGCGCAGGAGGTTGGTAAGCGTGTCCTCCTCGCCGCGGTCGAGCCGGTCGCGGATTTCCTGGTCCCGGCTCTGCACCCAGGCTGACCACTTGGTGGCGTCGAGGTTGCCCGCTGCCTTCAACTCCTGCGGCAGTGAGTCGCCCATAGCTTCGACAATCGGCTTGGCTGACTGGTAGGGGATGAACTCGGTCTTTGGAGCGCTCTGGCCGAAAGCCAGTGGAGAAGAAGACAGGACCAACAGAACCAAGTAAAGCGACAGCTTTTGTTTGCCGGTGAACAAAGCCTTCCTTAGGCTTCGCTCAGGGCAGGCCAAGGGTGAACGTTTGCTCGCTGGCAGCGTGCTCGCAGTCAGGATCATTGCCGATAGTCTCGTGCCTAACTACTGGTTCGCGCAAGCCGGCGCCGCGAGAACAGGAAAACTGGGACCCCGGCGGCAATCAGCGCCAGTCCGAACAGGCTCAGGCGGGGCGCATTGTAAATAGCGTTAGCCACCATAAGAAAGCTCACCGCCGCGAAAGTGCCGGGGATGGCGAGCATGGCCAGGGTGGGTCCATGGACTTTCCGCCGCCGCCGAATAACATACAGAGCCGTAGCTGTCGCGCCGACGGACAAAGTGATGGCGAAACCGGTATAGATGAGGATCTGTTCGAAGCTGCCCAGCAGGACCAGCCCAACGCTGCACGCGGCCTGCAAGAGAATGGCGAGGTCCGGGGTGTGAAATCTTGGGTTGATCCGCGCGAATACCGGAAGGAACACGCCATCGCGCGCCATGGCGAAATACACGCGCGGGCCGGCGATGGTCATGGCGCTTATGGCCCCGAGCAGCGCGATCACCAGCACCGGGACCAGGTAATTTCCCCCCGCCCCAACCAGCCGCTGCATAGCGACGGCAGCTACGTTAATGCTCGCGCCCATCTCCGGCATGCTTATCGCCAGCACGTAGAGAGTATTTAGAGCGAGGTAAACCAGGACAACGATGCTGGTGCCGAGGGCCAGTGCGGTTCCCACCGAGCGCTCCGAGTCGTGCATCTCTTCGGAGACGTAGGCCGCCGCGTTCCATCCACTGTAAGTGAACATGACCGGGATCAGCGCCAGCAGCCAGTCGCGAGTGCGAAACGTAGCGCCACTGGCATGGAAGTGCGACCAGGACCCACGGCCGAAATAGAACCCTGCCACTACGAAGACCGCGATCGCACCGAGGACGAAGGCCGCCAGCGCTCGCTGGACAAGCTTGCCGGGGCCGAGTCCCAACAAATGAATCAGGGCGAACAGCAGAATGATGGCTGACGCCAGCAGGCTTTGCCGGGAGATGCTGATGCGGGCAAGGCCCAACGGAATGATGGCCAAAGGAGAAGTCGAGATCTGCTTAGGCAGGTAAGGTCCCAGATAGCCCATCAGCGCAACCGCGTTCGCGGCCACGGCACCGGAAAAGCCTGCAATCAAGGAAACCCAGCCGGAGAGGAAACCAGCCAGCGGACCGAAAGCGTGTGACAGATAGTTGTACTCACCGCCCGCCTCGGGGCAAAGCCGCGCAAGTTCGGCGTAGGTGAAGGCCCCCGCCAGCGAGAGCAGCCCGCCGGCCACCCACAGTAGCAACATCGCTCCGGGGTGTGGCACCAACTTGGCAATCACCGCCGGCGTGGTAAAGATGCCCACCCCGATCACGTTGGAGATAATCAGCGCGGTCCCATCCGTGACCTTCAGCTTGCGCTGGAGACGGAGGCGGGTTAGCGCTTGGTGGTTCGCCGGCATGCGATGGTCCGCCAGTCACATAGGCTGACGCTGCGAAGAGAAGATGTCCCTGACCCTGAGCAAAGTTGGCTCTTGGAGTTCCTCGGGCGCAAAATCGCTGCGCTGGTGATGGAGGTAAATGTATTTTAAAGAGTCGAGGCTGGCAAGGTTGATCGCGCGCCGCGCGACGCGAAAAATTATCAACCGCGGCGTAGTGGCAAATTCAAGACGAGTACTGACCAATCTATCCGGACGAACCTCGTCCTAGGATGCTTGTTCTCCGATGCCGTTGCCAGACGAACAGAGCAAGCAGCACCGGCGCGAAAATCCAGAACGCTTCCCAGCCCTGTTTTCGCGTGACGTTCTGGGTGGTTTTGGCCACCGCGCGAGAAGCTTGATCTTTGGCTTCCATCAAATAACCGTGGAGTTGCTGAGGTGAGGGGGCCTGGTTCGCGGCAGGCGCCTGGCGTTTGCTGATCTGCGTGGGAGCGGAGTCTTTGGCGGGCTTTTTTGCAGGCTCTTTTGCGGCCTCGTTGTGGGCCACGAAATTCTCCGCGGAGCCGGCGGCTTTCGATATCTGCGTCCCCATCGCCTTTTCCATGGCCCGCTGGAAACCTTCGATGCTGGGAACCGGAATGCCCATGGCTTTGGCACGGTCCATAACGTACTTCGACAGGCGGGGATTGCCGCAGGTGTGCGCGGCGCAACCAACGCCATGCTGATTGACGCTCAGCATGTATTCCGACAAAAGCTTCTTTTCGGTCGCGGCATCGGCCTTCCAGTAGCCCTTGCGAACCGTCTCGACCATGCGTGCGGTCATATCCTGGTAGGCGAATGGCGAGTTCTTCTCGAAGAATTCCTTCATGCCGAGCTTGTGCTTGTCCTGCACGTAAACTTCGAAGGTCTCTTGCCACATTTTGGCGTCGACCAGCCCGGTAACGGTAGCATTCCAACCCCACAAATATTCGACGAACTGACGCATCTCACCGGCGCCGGCATAACCCTCTTTCTTCATGCCTTCAATCCAGGTGGGGTTTATGTAGCGCGTGCGAAACTCGGTCCGAGGAACTTGTCCATGGAGGTCATCTCCGGCTTGCCGGGATCGCGCGTGTTGGTGATGACCACTTCCGGACTCTTTCCGTGCCGCTCGCTAGCCACAAAATCGACCATGCAGCTTCCCGCCATGAACAAAGCGGCCACGACGCACACCCACAACAACACCATTACGGGGAAGCGCAGGACATGTCCCAGGGCAAACAGACCGTTTTCAAGCACTTGTTGCAGATTCACCGGCGCCTCCATGCGGCGTAGGCCCCGCCCAAGGCCATAGACGCCAGCCCTAAAGAAAATGTCCAAACGGGAATAGCCAGAGTCGCGCGACCCTTTTCCTCCACGTTCAGCGCCAGAGCCGACTGCCAGCCTCCGATCAGCCCCGGCGCCAAAGCCACCAGAAGACTCAGAGTGAGCAATCCAAGAAGGGCTTCTTCCCGAAGATCAGCCGGAACGAACTCAGGCCGCGTTGCCGCCAGCAGAACCGCAATTGCCGGAGGCATTGCCGCCGCGGTCAGGGACGTGGCAAACGGCAGTCCATATGCCGACAGCAGCGACGCGGACAGACCTGCCATCACTCCTGCGAATAACGCGGTGAGGGGGGCGTACTTTGGCCTCACCAGATGGAGCGCTGCCACCGCCGCGCACAGGCCGGGCACCCATACCGGTTCGTGGAGCCGCTCCGGACGGAACCATGCAGCGCTTGCGGCAAACCCTGTCACCAGAGACAATGCGGAAATCCATACCGGCCCGTGCCCAGCTGAGACAGCCGCAAGAATCACGGCTGCAACAACGCTGAGCAGGCACAGAGCATAAAAGTAAGGCGTCACCATGTCATCCCTTAAGCCTCCGGATGCATTCCGCGACCAAGCGGCGTATCCAGGCGCCGGCTCATCATGCTCATTAGTGAAACTACTAATCCGCTGATACGGGGCGACCTGTTCGGCCGCTTGCTACGATCCGTTGAGAGAGACGAAGTTGTGGCCGCAATTGCGGTTGATTCCGACGCGATAATCGTCATCTCGACTTTCGTCGAAAGACCGGTGCCAGCCATCAAAGTAAAGCGGCGCGTCGAGTGTCGAAGACAGGTAGTGTCCGAATTGCGTGGCGGCCGGAGTTGCTCCGGCCCCTTGCTAAACTCGTGGGTATCCCGGATCGAGGGGAATACGCAGGGGAAATACACAAAAGCGGTCTCCTTTGGAGCGAAGTTTCCAAGTTGGTCGCGCCGACCGTTGTTCTGACTTCTGGCTTCGGACCTACGCCTCGCCTTCCCCGGACGGCCGAGTGGTTACTTGAGGTTTCGTAGCCAGTTACAGCAGCGCCACTGTCGCCGATTCTCACGGCGTTCCCTGCGCCTGCGCGAGATACTGCAAATCCAAATCGAAGAACTGTCGTGGGCTATAATAGGAAGTTTCCCGCCTGTCTGTGACGGTTAGACATCGTGCATGTGATCTTCATTCCGATCCTTACGTTTGATGAGCAAATTTCCCCGCCATCAGGATCTTGGAAGACCGCCATTCGATGATTATGACAATACCGACAAATTTCCCGCCCTGTAGCGGCAGCGATTGCATGGCTACGGCGCTCACGATCTCAATCGTTGGATCCAGGAAATCACCGCCTGCGCTGATGAGATCCACGGCAAACTAAGTTGATATGCGTTCTAGGGAATGTCGAACCTAAAGGGCTGGCTAGTTTCCAATTTTTCTTCTTCAACATTCCAATCAACCACAAAGAGCGCCGACTGGGCCGATGTCATGGACAGGAGACGAGATCCTCGATAAACGACAGCGCTCGCGGCGCCGCCAAAGTTCAGCATGACGTCTTGCCCAGTACGATTGCAGACGAATAGCGGCAATCCCGTCGCTTGGGTAATTTGCTCCCACTCGCCATTCGGACCATGCAGACCGGGCGCCCAGGCTGCGGCGGAAAGCAGGAGCGTAGCGCCTGATGCTTTCATCTGCCGAGCAATCTCAGTCGTACACGCGTCCGCGCAAATCAGGATGCCCGCCTTCACGTTGGGACACAAGTCGAGGACTGTGGCTTTACTATCTGGGACAGACCAAGCCTCTGAGCCGACCCGGAGCGTATTTATCTTCCGGTGCCGACCCAGGAGCTCTCCAGCGGCGGAGATCGCGAATAGGCTATTGTGCAGGGTGCCTTGAGTTTCATCTCGCTCCACATGGCCAAGGAGAACGGCAGTTCCGTGGCGACGGGCCAGATCGCAAATACCGCGTACCCAAGCGTCGGGCTGAGTCGCAATCCAATCTGTACCAATGCGATCACTAAACCCGTAGCCGGTAGTTGCCAGCTCCGGAGTCAGCACCAAATGCGCACCCGCCTCGGCAGCCATGGTAATGCCCGTTTCGATCAGTCGCTGATTGTGCTCGACCTCTCCGGGGAGGGGCGCCAGGTGAAGGAAAGCGATCCGCATTTGACCCTTGCTTGTCCCTTGCATAACCCAATAGCGCGCTATCAGTAGCATACCGTCTTGCTTGTATCTACAGTTCCGCTGTTTCAGTTGCATCCACATTTCCGGCACCGGGCCGCCTGGCGTTACCGGGCCGCTCCATTGAATCCAAGACTCGAAATAGCCGACGTATTACCATAACGGGCGAGCTGGCACCGCTCGGGACATTTTCTTGGTGTTACTTTCTCAAGTTGTGTGCTACTTTTCAGTGTTGAGAGGCGAATCCAATGGGACTAGGCCGAACCGGCGTTGCTCTCGATTCCGATCGCTTGAAGCGGTCTGATTGCTTAATCCGAAGCGAAGGCCATGACAAATCAGGGCACTGCTTTGACATGAAGTAGCACGAAATGATGGAAGATATTACGAGAGGCGTTTCATCCCGCACTCATTCCTTATTCACTGCGCACGTTCGCCTACGGCGGCTGCGGTCAGTCTGTCAAGTGTTACAGATTGCAGTCTGCATGGTCTGTCTTGGCACGAACGCCTTGGCTGACACCGAAACTATTCACGGACGAATCCTCGATCCCCAGGGCGCTTCCGTTGCCGGGGTCAAGATCAAGTTGCTGAACGCCGCCGGAACCAAGGTCGTCGAGACAGCCAGCGACCAAGCGGGGAACTTTCTGCTTGCCGCGGTAGACCCTGGGGTCTATCAAATCACGGCGGAGGACCCGTCCTATGTCACCGTGGTCGCGAGCGTTTCCGTGGCTTCTGGCCAGCCGCAGCAGGTCACCGTGCAATTCCAGCAACTAGTTTCGGCCCAGCAGCAAGTTACGGTCGTCGCTTCCGTTCCGGCGCTGGAGACGCCCGATCCCTCGCAGACGGTGGTCATTCACGATCAGGTGCTCGACGCCAATCCCGGCCGCCCCGGAGCGCCCATTTCCATACCCGGCCTGCCGATTGAAACCGCGTCGGGCGGAATTAAAGCGCCGCAGTATTTTGCGCCCGGCGTGGCCGGAGATCATGGCGAGCCCATCGCGCAATATTTTCAAATCGGGGCCTTCCTTTTTCCCAACAACCTTCCCGCCAATGCTCATGGCAACGGCTATTCCGATCCCAACGTGCTCATCCCGCCGATCATTGAAGCGGTGACGATTGATGGCGGCGCTTTCAACGTTCGCGAGGGTAACAATGCTGTCGATCTGGCCGCTAACTACATTCCCCGGTCGCATCTCATCAGCTTTGTTCAGCTCACCGGCGACTATCGCGACGGAGACCTTATGGCCGGTTGGAGTTCGCCGAAGCCCCAGGTCAACGAATGGATCGCGATGGAAGTTTCTTTCGGCAACGGATTTCTGGAGCGCCTGGAGCATCGCCAGCAGTACAAGCTGAACGGGCTGCGCCAATTCAACTTCGGGCGTCACCAATTGACCCTGTTCGGCATCGGCTATTACGGTTCCTCTTACGTTCCAGGATTGATTCCCATCACCGTCCCGGTCGCGGGCGATACCATCGACAGCCGTCAGCTCGACTACACCCATAACGCTCTGGTGGTCGCCAGCGACAACTGGAAGTTGGACGAACAGCGGCAATTCTCCTTCTCGGGCTTCTTCCGCAACTACGCTCTTACGCTACGGTCAGATTTCGGCGATGGCTTGATCCAGCAGAGCGAGAAGCGCAACGTTATCGGCGGCGAGGCTACCTACATTCAGAGCCTGCGTCCGTGGCTTGCCGTGCTCGCCGGCGTCGATCTTCGCCGCGACGCACCACGCAATCTGGACCTGTACCACATCAGCGACGAGGGCCAGTACCAACTGACGACCAGCAATAACCTGACGTTGTCGTTCGTCGAGCCCTTCATCTCCGTCGACGGTCCTGTCGCGAAGTATTTCCATTACAACCTGGGTGTTCGTCAGGAAGAAGTCTGGATGGACAACCAGGACTTTCTCAATCCACAAAACTCCTTCGACAAACTGGCGACGCTGACGCTGCCCAAGGGAACGTTCACCATCCTCCCGCCGGACCGCTGGTACTTGCCAACCGTGGCTTTCAGCTACGGCTTTGGCTTCCACACGGAAGATCCTCGAATCGGCAATGGCACGGGTATACCAACGCTTCTGGACCCCTCGCGGGCCGAGCAACTTGTACTTTCCAAAATGCTCAAGCAGACGCAGTTCTATGTCACTCTGCGACGCACCTCGAACTCGCAAGAGCTGGCGAAGATCGATCCCGACACCGGACTGCAGGAAATCGTTGGCCCGTCCACCAACAAGGTCATTTCCGTCTCCGCGCAAAGAAACTTCCCGGTAGGGTCGATCTATGTTTCCTACGCTCAAGCCGATGCCCGCGACGTGCAAACCGGCCAGCCTATTCCGGAAGCGCCCCGCTTCATTTGGGACACGGTCGGCTCTCTGACCAAGCTGCCGCTGCGTCTGCAGCTTCGCGGCGAGTACGAATACGTTCGAGCCAAGCCGCTCGGCGACGGATTTATCGGAACTCCGGTTACCGAGTTTCGCGGCGCCGTGCTCCGGCCGTTTCTGGAAAACCGCATGTCCATTGCGGCCAACTTCCTGATCGCCAACGGTTACACCGGCCAGACAACCGAGGTGTTCTCTTATCCGCCCAATGTCGCTCCGGTCGAGCAAGTCGTTGGCGTTCCCTTGAAGTCCTACATTAGCGCGAGTTTCACGTACTACTTTGGCAAGTGAGACAAAACAAAGAAAGGGGAGCGTGGGACCGGCAGATCTTAATTTCTGCTCGTTAGCCTTGCGAAGGCAGAAAAAGTGCGCTTCCATTGGAGCAAGTTCTCCTTGGGCGGTCTGCGCGATGTTAGCAGTTGTATTGTCTTAGCAAAGCGGAACTTCCTACTTTGCAGAAAGCGGAACTTCCCATCTTGCGGCTTGCAGCGACAATCCTACGACGATAGTTGAACGCCGCTTTTCCGAGAGCTATACTTTGAAACCTGGCTGCCTTCCCAATATGGGAAAGCTACCCTCAAGTTGTACGCCGATCATATGACGAAGATTGACACCGCATTTTCCGGGAGCTATAACCGGAATGTCTGGCAGTTGAGAAGCGCGGTGAAAATCCGCCACTGCCCCGCAACTGTAAGCGCGGAGGTCCGACCAGCAAGCCACTGGAGCTAAAGGTTCTAGGAAGGCGGTTCCGGATCGCTGAGGCGCAAGTCAGGATTCCGGCCAGGCACTTACCTATTGTCCGATTTGGTCTCGATGGGAGGGTCAATCGGCATCTTGACGACCTGCTCGCTAGGGTCTTCTGGAAGATTTGCGGCACGAGCTTTCCCGTCCGAGACGTGACTTGTGCGCGGGATGAAGTATGGCTGAAGACGTGGGCCGAAGAATCGTTCTGGTGCTGGGTGGTGTTCGCAGCGGGAAGAGCCAGTACGCGCAGGAATTCGCCACCCGCGGCCGGCGCGTGGCCTTTCTGGCTACGGCCCAAGCCGGCGATGACGAGATGCGCGATCGTATCGCCAAGCATCGTGCCGAGCGGCCGGCCGGGTGGACGACCATCGAAGCCCCAATTTTGCTGGAAGACGCTCTGCTGCAGTGCGGCGGCCAGTTCGACACCATCGTGATCGACTGCCTCACGGTATGGACCGCGAACCTGATGGAGCACGAGGCGTCGGACAGGGCCCGCGTTCTGGCCCACGCCGATCGCCTGGCCCAGGTGCTGCTGGGCGTCTCCGGCTCCGTGGTGCTGGTTTCCAATGAGGTGGGCAGCGGGATCGTCCCCGCTAATGAGATGGCCCGCACCTACCGCGATCTGCTGGGCGGCGTGAACCAGCGTATCGCCGCCGCCGCGGACGAAGTCATTCTGCTAGTCGCCGGCTGCCCCCTCGTTATCAAGCAGGCAATGGCGGTGCCGGCATGAAGGGCTTCGTGGTCGCCGGGACCGGCCCTGGAGTTGGTAAGACCACCATCACCGCGGCGCTGCTGGCCGCATTACGAGCACGGAGGCACACCGTGCAGCCGTTCAAGTGCGGCCCCGACTACATCGACCCGTCCCACCAGGCCGCGCTCGCCGGACGTCCTTCGTACAACCTGGACACTTGGATGTTGCCCGTTGCGACCAACCTCTCCATCTTCCGCCAAGCCATGCGTGACGCCGACGTTGGCGTAGTGGAAGGCGTCACGGGACTGTTCGACGGCGTGAATGGAAGCTCGGACGAAGGCAGCACCGCCGAGATCGCCAAGCTCTTGGGATTACCGATTGTGCTGGTGGTAGATGCTTCCAATGCGGCGCGCAGCGTCGCCGCGATGGTGAAAGGCTTCGCCGAGTTCGGTCCCACAGTGCGGCTGCTGGGCGTCATTTTGAACGGTGCCGCGGGGCCGCTTCAGGTGGACCTACTGCGCGAGGCCAGCCCTCCCATCGGCGTGCCAGTCCTGGGCTGGTTCCCCAATTTGCCCGAGTTGGGCCTGCGGGAGCGGCATCTGGGATTGGTCACGGCCGCCGAGAGGACCTGGAACTCCGAGCAAGTCAAGCTCGTGATCCGGGCCGTCGAGAGCCACGTCGAACTGGATCGCTTGCTGGCAAGTTGCGACGTCATTGCCCCGGGCGAAGAGCCGGAGACAATTTCTCCCCAGCGCTCCGCTGGGCGAAACCGCCGGGTACACATCGGCATCGCCAGGGACCGCGCGTTTTCCTTCTATTACCAGTCCTCGCTCGATGCGTTGCGCCGGGCCGGGGCGGAGCTGGTGGAAGTCAGTCCGCTAGCGGATAGGTCGTTGCCCGCCACGCTCGACGGCCTTTACCTGGGGGGCGGCCATCCTGAAGTCTACGCGGCGGAACTGGCGGAAAACCATTCGTTCCTGGAATCGGTCCGCAAGTTTGCCCGAACTGGCCATCCGGTTTACGGCGAATGCGGCGGCTTGATGTACCTCGCCGACAACTTGCAGACCCTGGACGGACGCTGTCATGCCATGGCCTCCGTATTGCCGCTTTCGGTCGAGATGCAGGATCGGCTGGAGGGATTCGGCTACACCGAGGTCCAGGTGCTCGACGATTGTCCAATAGCGTCACGGGGAACTCGCCTGCGGGGGCATAGTTTTCAATACTCGTGCGTGACTCCTAAGGCGGACGTCAGGCGGCAATACCATACTCGGCGAGTGCTGGCGGGAACGGAAGAGCCCGAAGGCTACTGCGCCGGCAGTGTTCTCGCCAGCTACATCCACGTGAGCTTTGCCGCCCATCCGGAAGCGGCGGCCCACTTCACGCGGCGCTGCCGGCAAGCTAGGGTGGCGCTATGAGAAAGCTCTGGCGGTGCATCCCCATTTTGCTGGCGCTGACCTCGTGCGCCTGGGCGTCCCACTTAGAGCGCGACGATGCCGGGCGGTCGGTGGCCGTGCCCGATCAAGTCCATCGCGTGGTCAGTCTTTCGCCCAGCCTCACCAATACGGTTTATGCGCTGGGGGCCCAATCCGATCTGGTTGGCATCACCAATTACACCGTCTATCCCCATGAGGCGGCCCGCGAGAAGCCCAGCGTGGGGGCCGTGGTGGGGCCTTCGCTGGAAAAGATCGTGGCCTTGCATCCCGACATGGTGCTGGCGCTGCCCGATTTCAACGGCGCGGAAACCATTGAAGCCCTGCAGCGGCTCGGCATTCCGGTTTTTCTGTTCAATACCGGCAATCTTTCCAATATTTATCACACGGTCGAGCTGGTGGGCCGGATCATGGGGCGGGAACGCGAAGCCACTGCGTTGATCGCCAGCCTGCGGATGCGAGAAAGCAAGGTCCGCGCCCAGTCCACCAGCAAGGACAAACCGACGGTGCTGTTGGTCCTGTCGATTGACCCGCTGATTACTGCGGGGCGCAATGCCTTCATCACCGAAATGATCTCGGCGGCCGGGGGGAAATCGGTGACCGACGATCTGGCGCAAGACTGGCTGCACATGAACATCGAATCCATTCTGCCCAGAAAGCCGGATTACATCATGTTCATGCATACCGGTCCCGTCACCTTAAAGGACCTGCAACAACGGGCGGGCTGGAGTTCGCTGGAGGCGGTGCGCCGCGGCCGAGTGATTGTCGCCGACGACCGTATCCAGATCGCCGCCCCGGTAGCGTTCGATGGATTGGAGGATTTGGCCCGGCAAATACATGCCGTGCAATCTCGGTGAGATGGCATGGAAGACAACCACTGAATTCACAGGGTGTATGGGAAGCGCGGTAAGAATCCGCCACTGCCCCGCAACTGTAAAGGACGAAGCACCAACTGTCGACAACCACTGCGCCCAGCGGGAAGGTGACAGGTTGGGTCCTGAGTCAGGAGACCGGCCCGGTGAAAAACCTAACGAACTTCCGAGGGGGAAGTTATGCAACGCATTCTTACTGCTCTTCTGCTGCTGGCAATTTCAGTTCCAGCCTGGTCGGCTGAGCCGGGCATCTCCGGCACCGTCACCGATTCGTTAGGCGCCGTCATCACCGGAGCAACCGTAGTCTTGACCCAGGGCGGCCAAGACATTCACACCGCCACCACGGACTCCACCGGCAAGTTCCGATTCAAGATTGAGCAAGCCGGCCGCTACGCAGTGCGGGCAGAGGCCAAGACCTTCGCTCCCTCTACCAGCCAGGAGACGTTTGCCGAGCCAGGGCACGGGGTGGACGTCACCCTCATCCTTTCGCCCTCCGTCGTCGCGCAAAATATTGTGGTCACGGCTACCGGACTGGAGACGCCGGAGGCGCAGACGGGGACGTCGATCAGCGTCATTACCAGCACTGACCTAAGTACGCGGATCGATCTGCAAGGGTCGCTGCGCGATCAGGTGGGTGGGCAGACATCGCAGACCGGACAGATGGGGGCCCTGACTGCGCTCAATGTCCGCGGCGGCCCCAACGATGCCAACAAAGTGTTGGTCGACGGTATTCCCGTCAACGACGTTGGCGGCCTGGTGGATTTTTCTTATCTGCAGGCCGACGGTTTTGACCGGGTGGAATTCCAGCGCGGACCTAACAGCGCGCTGTATGGCTCCGACGCTCTGGCCAGTGTAGTCAGCATCACCATGCAACATGGCGACACTCCCTTGCCGCTGTTCACCTTTGCCTCCGATGGCGGGACATTTGGCACCTATCACGAGAATGGCAGCGTTGGCGGCTATTGGAAACGACTGGACTATTTCTCCGATTATTCGGGATACGGCACGCAGAACAGCGCTCCCGACAGCCAGTTTCACCGGGACGCTTATATGGCCAACCTGGGGTTTCAGATAACCCCGAACACCAGCTTGCGGGCGACGGCGGAACGAGTCGTAGCCGGCTACAATGCCGCCAACGAGATTGCCGCGTATGGCATTCCCGACGATGCGGCCAACGACCAGCAAAACCTGCTTTTTGGCGTCACTCTGGACAATCATGCCACTTCGCGCTGGCACAACCTGTTCAGCTATGGCGGACTGCGGCTGCGTTCCCAATTCAACGACTGGGCGCCTACCGGAATTCCTTACCCGCTGGCGGGCGTTTATCTGGGAGCTCCGGTCACCCAGCAAGGTGCCAATGGGTATGTTATTACCCCAGCAGCGGTGGCGCAGGTTGACCCCGGTTTGCCCTACCCGGGCCAGGCCATCTTTCAATATGCCGGAGTCTACCCGCAGCTGTCGTCGTACTTGACCAACACCAATACCGTCTATGCGCAAACCGACTACCGGGTGAATGAAAAGTTGACTGCGCTGTTTGGCTTTCGTTATACCAACGAAACCGGTTTCACCTACAACCCGTTCGTGGGAATCGAATCTACCGACCGCAACAATTTCAGCTATCTGATGGAGATCCAGGGCGGGCTATGGAACCGGCTGTTTTACACGCTAGGTGGAGGAATCGAGAACAACGCGGTATTCGGCGTCGCCGGCACCCCGCGCGCCTCGCTGGCCTATTACCTGGTGCGCCCCGGCAGCAGCGGCGTCTTCACCGGGACCCGGGTTACCTTCAACTTCGCCAAGGGTATTAAAGAGCCCAGCATCTACTACCAGAACAACTCGCTGTATGGCCTGTTGGAAAACACCGCGGTGGTCCCCAACGGTCCGCAATTGATCGCGCAGTATCACATTCATCCTTTTCTGTCGGAGAACTCGCGTACCTATGATGGCGGAGTGCAGCAGCAATTGTTTGACGGCAAGGCGCGGCTCTCGGTCACCTACTTCCATAACGAATTTACCAATCAAGCCGAATTCGTCGACTCGCAATACCTGGTGCAGTTGGGAGTGCCCGAGGCCGTGGCCATGGCGGAAGGCGTCTTTGGGGCGGCGGTAAATACCCTGGACTATCGCGCCCAAGGCGCCGAAGTGGCCTTCCAATATCAGGTGGGCCCTAAGCTCATGGTGCGCAGCGGCTGGACTTATACCGACGCAGTGGTACAGCAGTCATTCGCCAGCAGTGCCCTGGCCCCGGCCATCAATCCGTTGTTCCCCAACATCCCGATCGGGGCCTACTCCCCGCTGGTAGGAGCCAGGCCGTTCCGCATCGCACCTAACACCGGATTTGCCGGGGTGGATTGGACCTATCGCCGCTTGTTCGTTTCGGCCATGGGGACCTTCGTTTCCCGCCGCGACGACAGCACCTTCTTGCTGGACACTGACTTCGGCAACACCTTGCTGCTGCCTAACCGCAATCTCGACTCGAGCTATCAGAAAGTCGATTTGTACGGCAGCTACCAGATCAAGAAATTCCTCAGCGCCTATACCTCGCTGTCCAATATTTTGAACCAGCACTATCAGGAAGTGTACGGATATCCGTCCCTGCCGTTCACCATCAGGGCCGGCATTAAGCTGACCTTCGGAGGCGAGTCATGGAAGCTGAACTAAGAACTGTTATCAAGCTGAACCCAGCGGTGCAGAGTGTGGTGTCCTGCATTCGCGGGATTGACCACGAGCGCAGAAAAAAAGCGCAGCAACACCTGGACTGTCTGACCAAGCCGTTGGGCAGCCTGGGTCAGCTGGAAGAAGTGGCCGCGCAGTACGTGGCCTGGCGGGAAGAAGAACCTCCGCGGATTGCGCATAAGGCGGTCTACGTCTTTGCCGCCGATCATGGCATCACCGACGAGGGCGTCAGCGCTTATCCGCGCGAAGTGACGCAGCAGATGGTGCGAAACTTCCTGAATGGCGGAGCCGCGATTAACGTTCTGGCGCGGCAGACGCAGTCTGACGTTGTGGTAGTCGATGTGGGAGTAGATGCTGACTTCGACGGCGTCCCCGGCCTGCTGCATCGCAAGGTGCGCCGCGGGACCCGCAACTTCGCCCGCGAAGCGGCGATGTCGGAAGCTGAACTCAACGCCGCGCTGCAAGTGGGCATCGATCTCGCCGCCGACGCCAGCGCCCAAGGCCGCACCCTGATCGCCTTGGGCGAGATGGGCATCGGCAACACCAGCGCAGCCACCGCCATCACCGCCGCTCTCACCGGCAGGCCGGTAGCCGAGTTGACCGGCCGGGGTACTGGGGTAGACGATCAGCGCCGCTTGCTGAAGTCGCAGATCATCGATAAAGCATTGCGCTTTCACTTCGGAGATTTCCCCACCACGAAACCGGATGCGCTCGATGTGCTGGCGTGCGTCGGCGGTTTGGAAATCGCGGCCATCGCCGGCATGATTCTGGGCGCGGCGGCGCGGCGTATCGCGATCGTCATCGACGGCTTCATCTGCACCGCCGGCGCGGCGGTTGCTTGTGCCATTGCACCTAACGCCCGGCATGCCATCTTCGCGGCCCACCTCTCGCAGGAGCCGGGGCACGGTGCCCTGCTCGATCACATGCAACTGCGGCCTCTGGTGCAGCTTGATATGCGGCTGGGCGAAGGCACTGGCGCGGTGTTGACCTTCCCGCTGATCGAGTCGGCGGTGCGGATTTACAACGAAATGGCGACCTTCAGCTCGGCTGGCATCAGCGAGGCGAGCGAAGCGTGAAGACCTTACGGCAGCTGGCGGCGGCGGTGCAGTTCATGACCCGCATTCCTCTGCCCGCCTTCCGCTTTGAGCCCGACATGGTGTTGGGCGGAGCCAAGTTTTTTCCGCTGATAGGAGCCGTGGTCGCACTGGGAGGGATCGGCATCGAGCGCGGTTTGCGCTCGCACTTGCCCGCGGCCGTGATTGCCTTGGCGGTGCTCATCTATCTTGTCACCGTCACCGGCGGCTTTCACGAAGATGGACTCGCCGATACGGCCGACGCTCTGGGCGGGGGATGGACCAAGCCGCGCATGTTAGAGATCATGCACGACAGCCGCATCGGTAGCTTCGGCACGCTGGCCATTTGTCTGTCGTTGCTGGCGCGTTGGGCGCTGCTGTCTGCCATGCCGGTGGCGCGATTTCCGTTCTACCTGCTGACCGCCCATGTGCTGTGCCGCTGGACCACGTTGCCCATGGGCGCTTTCATGATCTCGGCGCGCAGCGACGGCCTGGGAGCCAAGCTGGCCCACAAGGTTCCGCTATCGTCGGCCGCCATCGGTACGCTGCTGGCATTTCTCATTGTGGGCTGGGCGCTGCGCATGCAAGCTCTGGTTCCAATCGCGGTAGTCAGCCTGATCACGCTGCTCAGCGGCTTGTACTACCGCTCGCAGATTGGCGGCATCACGGGAGATTGTTTTGGCGCCACCAACCAGTTGGCCGAAATCGCGGTTTACGTCTGCGGGGTGTGGGCATGAGCCGCATCAACACGCCAGTTCCGGCAGCACGCAGCACCCTGATCCTGGTGCGCCACGCGCATACCGATCTGGCCGGAAGTTTCTGTGGCCACAGCGATCCTCCGCTCAGCCCACAGGGACTGGCGCAGCTGGCCGATCTGAGCCAGCGGCTCAGATCTGTTCCATTGACCCACATTTTTTGCAGCGATCTGCAACGCACGCGGCAGACGGCGGAGCCGATCGCGCAACGCTGCGGCCTGCAGCCAAAGTGGCTCGTTTCTCTCCGCGAGCTTGCCTTCGGGAGCTGGGAGGGACTGGATTGGGACCAAGTCATGGCGCGGGACCCCGTATACGCGCAACGCTGGCTGGATCTTTATCCTTCCATCCCAGCTCCCGGAGGCGAACATTTTGAAGACTTCCGCAAGCGCATCCAGAACGCGATGGACGCGATTGCCGACCAGGTGCAAGAGGGCTGTGCGGTGGTGGTAACCCACGCCGGCGTTATACGGACATCTCTGGGAGATCTGGCTCAGCTCAGCCCCAGCCCGGCTGACTTTTCCAAATGCGACTACACCTCGTGCTGGGAGGTCTGGCGCGAAGCAGGGCAGTGGAGTCTGCCGACTGAAAACCACTTCGCCATCGCCATGTCATGTGACGGACGACGGCAGATGAGTGATTGAGGACACATATCTTGACCGGGCTGCAGACATATCGTGACCTAGGCGGGAAGCGCGGGCCGAAGTCACCGCATGGGCCGGACAGATGGGCTGGGCAAGCGGCCCTACCGCAAACAGAAGCCAGTCAGGAGAGCAGCCAAGGGCTGCCGGAGGCAAGGTTGGGGAGTCAGTCGAAACGGGGAAGCCGAGCTCGCACCAATACGGTCAACCTCATCTTGCTGGTTGCGCTGTTACTCTCCATTGTTCTCGCGACCAGCTTGGGAGCTGTCCGCCTGCCGGTCAACGAAGTGCTGCACGCTTTTCTGCACCCGTCCCAGGCGGGTGAAGCGGGCGAGATCATTTTTGCCTTGCGTCTTCCCCGGGTGCTGGCGGCGGCCCTGGTGGGAGCGGCCCTGTCGGCGACTGGCGTTTTGTTTCAGGGCCTGTTTCGGAACCCCCTGGCCGATCCTTTTGTGCTGGGCACCTCAGGCGGCGCCGCTCTCGGCGGAGCGATCGGAATCTTCCTGATTCCGACGCTCTCCTTCGCCGGATTCAGCGCTACGGCTGTGTTGGCCTTTGTGGGTTCGGTGCTGACCATGGTCCTGGTGTGGTATCTGGCCCGCACCAGCGGCGCCTTCGCCATGGAAACTTTGCTGCTGGCAGGTTTCGCCATCGGCACCATGCTGAATTCGGCCACCGTCGTCTTCGAGTTGCGCGAAGAAGCGTCCAGCTCGGGCCTGCGAGTGCTGGCCGCCTGGCTGCATGGCCAGCTCAGCATTCCCGCCTGGAGTCAGCTGGGCCTGATCGCTCCGCTCACCATCATCGCCATCGTTTTCGCCCTGCCGGTGGCGGGACGGTTGAACACGCTCGCGTTGGGCGAGGAATATGCTTCGCAACTGGGTGTGCATGTGGGCCGGGTCCGCGTGGCCACGGTGATTTTGGGATCTTTGTTGACGGCGGCGGCGGTGTCGCTGGGCGGCCTGATCGGATTCGTGGGACTGCTGGTGCCGCATTTTCTCCGCATCCTGATCGGACCTAATCATGTTCGGCTGTTGCCGGCTGCAGCCTTGGGCGGCGCAACCTTTCTTATCCTGGCAGACACCCTGGCCCGCACTGCCTTTGCGCCGACGGAAATCCCGGTAGGTGTGTTTACTGCGTTCTTGGGCGGTCCGGCGTTTCTCTATCTCTTACACCATCGCTCGCAGGAGTCTGGTTAATGATCTCCACCATTCTCGAATTCCAAAATGTTTCGTTCTCGCGCGGCTCGCGGCTTCTGCTGGACCGCCTGTCTTTCGCCATCGAGACGCAAGAGATGGTTGCCCTGCTGGGCCCCAACGGCGTGGGCAAGACCACCATGCTGAAGCTGGCCTCGCGATTGCTGCAGCCCGCCAGCGGCAACGTCTTGCTGCAAGGCAAGCCACTGGCGGACTGGTCGCGGCAACACCTTCCGCGCTCGATTGCTCTGGTCCCGCAGGAACTTGAGCTGCCCTTCAACTTTCGCGTGGAAGAGATCGTCGCCCAAGGCCGGGTGCCTTATCTGCCGCTGTTCGGAGCCGGCACGACGCGGGACCGTGAGGCCATCGAGAGCGCGATGGAAGCGGTGGACATCGTGGGACTGCGTGATCGGCCTTTCTCGCAGCTGTCGGGCGGCGAGCGCCAGCGAGTGAAAATCGCCATCGGCCTGGCCCAGCAATCCAAGCTTATGCTGCTCGACGAGCCCACTCAGCATCTCGACGTCGGCCGCCAGATCGAGTTGATCGCCCTGCTGCGGCGGCTCAATAAGCGTGGGATCACCATCATCGCCGCCGTCCACGACCTCCATCTGGTGGCCGAGAACTTCTCCTCCGTCATCATGCTCACCCCGGAGCCGGCGTGGATCGCAGGTCCAACCGCGGAGGTTATGCGGCCCGACCTGCTGGGACGCACATTTTGCGTCAGCCAGTCAGACCTGGCTCAATACTGTGTCTCACCACCCTCGGATGGATTGGCGCAAGTCTGGTAAGGATTGGTTTTGACAGCACGGCCCCGCTTCGCATTAACATCCATCCTGGGCGTCCTTGTTTTGTTGTCCGCACCATTCGCCGCAGCGCAAAGCCCAAGCACATCTTTGCGAGGAACGATTTCCGATCCCTCAGGAGCGGTGATTGCCTCGGCAAGAGTTTCATTGGTCAACAGCGAAAATGGTTTTACGGAAACTCACGTTGCCGGCAACAACGGAACGTATCAGTTTCAGCAGCTTCCTCCCGGGAAGTACGCCATTGCGGTCGAGGCCCCGGGATTTGCTAAGCAATCGCAGTCGATTGAGCTGCTGATCAATCAGCCGTTGACCCTCAATTTTTCCCTGCCGGTGGAAGCCGCGGCCACCACTGTCAGTGTCAGCGGCCAGGCGCCTTCTCTGAACTCCACCGACGCCACCATGGGCAATGCCTTTGACAGCGCCACCATTCTGGCGCTGCCGGTCGAGGGCGACATTCCGGACCTGCTCAGCCTGCAGCCCGGAGTTTTGTATCTCGGCCTGCACAACGATCAAAGTCACGACAGCCGCAGCGGCAGCGCCGCCGGGGCCCGGTCCGATCAAAACAACTCCACCTTGGACGGCTTGGACAACAATGACCAGGTGCGCGGCTACGCTTTCACCGGAGTGCTGCGCTCCACCCTCGACTCGGTGCAGGAGTTCCGCGTGAGCACCGCCGGCTTCAACGCCGACACGGGCCGCTCGTCGGGAGCGCAAATCAACATTGCCACTAAGAGCGGCACCAACGACTTCCACGGCAGCATCTACGGACGCACCCGAAACTTAATCACTCCCGCCAACGATTGGTTCAACAAGCAGGCGGAGCTGGCGCAAGGCTTGCCCAACGTTCCCGGCACGCTGGATCGCAACGCCTACGGCGCATCGCTCGGCGGTCCCATCAAGAAAAACAAGCTGTTCTTCTTTACCACCTACGAGGGCGAGAAGATCGACGAAAACCAGCAGATGACGATGATTGTGCCTACCGCGTCACTACGCGCCGGGGAAATCAAATATCCCAGCACCAGCAATGAGGCCACTCAGATCGTCACCTTAAACGCCGCGCAAATTGCCTCGATGGACCCGAACTGCACTGGGACTGGCACTTGCCCTTGGGGACCAGGAGCCGACCCTTATTCGCTGGCGGCCTTTAAGCAATATCCGCTGCCTAACGGCTATTCTGCCGGCGATGGTCTGAATACCGCTTCCTACACCTGGTCGGCACCGGACCCCGCCTCGCTGAATACGTACATCACCCGGGTTGACTACGCGCTGTCCAACCGGAACTGGTTGTTCATCCGCGGCAATCTGCAAAGAGACAGCTCCTTGGGAGTACCACAGTTTCCCGGGCAGCCGGCCAGCTCCAACAACTCGAGCGACAGCAAGGGACTGGCCGTGGGGCTTAACTCTGCGATCTCTCCCACCCTGATGAACAGCCTGCGTTACAGCTATATCCGCCAAGGCTATTCCAGCTACGGCATCGGGCAAGGCTCGTACGCCAATTTCTACGGCATGAGCACCATTGATGCCCAGACTCGGACCACCATCGTCGATGTGCCGGTGCAAAATCTGGTCGATGACCTGACTTGGACGCATTCCCGTCACACCATTCAGTTCGGCGCTAACTATCGCCTCATCCACAATCAGAACCAGAGCAACGCGCTGTCCTACAATTCCGCGGTCACCAATTCCTACGCGCTGGTCGATGCCGGCATCGTCGGCGTGGGCGGAAGCTTCGATCCCACCGTGTTTGGATTTCCCTCGGTCGATAACAGTTTTGCCGGCTCCTATAACTTCTCGATGACCAACCTGGCCGGCCTGCTGGACTATGTGACCTCGCAATCGAACTATCAGGTATCGGCCAACGGGAAGACGGGAACCCTGTTGCCACCGGGCGCGATGATCGATCGCGATTTCAAGAACAACGAATTCGAGTACTATGCGCAGGACTCCTGGCGCATCTCGCCCAACCTGACCGTCAACTACGGACTGCGGCACACCCTGTTGCAGACTCCCTACGAAGTCAATGGCCAGCAGGTGCAACCCACCACCGATCTCTACCAGTGGTTTGAAACCCGCGGGGCGCAAGCCGCGCTAGGCAACAGTGTGCAGCCCTACATTTCTTTCGCGCCGTCCGGCCAGGCCCGCGGACTGCAGCCGTATTGGCCCATGCAGAAGGCCAATCTGGCCCCGCACTTGTCATTTGCCTACTCCCCCAATGTGGGACAGGGGTTCTGGCACAAACTTTTCGGCAATCCCGGCGACAGCGTGCTGCGCGCCGGTTATGGCAAGTATTACGACCACTTCGGCGAAAGCATCGTCAATCTCTTCGATCAGTACGGCTCCTACGGTCTGAGCGACAGCATTACCAATCCAACCAATGTGCTGACGCCCGATACCTCGCCCCGCTACACCGGCGCGCACAATATTCCTGACTTGACTGGCACTCCGGAACAGGTCGTCAGCTATCCGGCGCTGTCGCCCACCGACCCGCTGACTACCGGATTCGCCATCACCCACGGAATCGATAGCCAGATGCAAACTCCTTATTCGCACGTGGTGAATGTTTCGTGGCAGCGCCAACTGCCGGATGGATTCGTTCTGGAGGCGGCTTATCTGGGGCGATTCGGCCGTCATCAGCTGCAGCAGATCGACCTGGCGCAGCCGCTCGATCTGGTCGATCCCAAGTCGGGTCAGGATTATTTCTCGGCTGCGACCCAACTTTCCAAGGACGGCTATGCCGGCCAGACCACCGTCGCGCCCATCCCCTATTTCGAGGACATGTTCCCCGACGCGGCGACCGGCGGCATGAGCGCCACCCAGAACATCTACAACAGCATTTGGAAATATAACCTGGGCAACGAGACCGGCGCGCTCTACGCGCTCGATATCCTTTGCTATCCCGGATGCGGCGGCCAGACTGGACGCTTCTGGCCCACCCAGTTTGCCAGCATGTACACATGGGCCTCCATCGGCGATAGCAATTACAACGGTGGACAGTTGGTGTTGCGCCACGCCATGCGCCACGGAATGCAAATGGAGCTCAGCTACACCTACTCCAAATCGTTGGACATGGGCTCCGACGACGAGCGCACCGTGTACTCGTCCAGCACCGGCAGCACGGTGGGCAGCAGTTTTAGCGCAATCCTGAATGCCTGGAATCCCGGGCTGAGCTATGGTCCTTCTGACTATGACATTCGCCACCTGATTACCGCCAGCTGGGTTGTCGACTTGCCGTTCGGCAAAGGCAAACTGCTGGGCAGCCATTCCAGTGCGGGATGGGACCGAATTATCGGCGGCTGGCAACTGTCGGGCGTAGGCCGCTGGACCAGCGGTTTGCCGTTCAGCGTTATCAGCGGAGCGGGGTGGGGGACCAATTGGCTGGAAAAAAGTAACATGATTGAAACCGGAGCCATCCAGACCGGCACCTACATTGGCGCCAACGGCGCTCCCAATGTGTTCTCCAATCCGGCTGAGGCATTGGCCAGCCTGCAAAACCCCTATCCCGGCGAGGCCGGCGAGCGCAACAACTTCCGCGGCGACGGCTACTTCGGAATCGATGCTCGCCTGGCCAAGAACTGGAAGCTAAGCGAACGCTGGGGAATGCAATTTGCCTGGGATGTTTACAACGTTACCAACTCCGTGCGCTTTGACGTGAATCCGCTGAACTCGCTGCAGAACCTGACCACCAGCGGTTCGTTCGGCGTCTATGGCGCCACTCTCACCACTCCGCGAGTGCAACAGCTGGCGCTGCGCTTCTCGTTTTAGGCGGAATGTCATCTCTGACGATTTCCTGATTTGGTACTTGACAACCATCCAGAAATACGTCGGGATGGGGGATGCGAAGTCAAAGCCCCGACTACAAGGCGTCAAGAGCTTAATTCCCATTTTGGGAAAGGCGGCAAATTTTTGTAGTCGGCGCCGCGATTTCTCTTGTGCACCTCTAAACTGAGCATATGATATGACTGAGATGAAGGGACCCGCTACATTATTCGCGCAGCTCGACACCACCGAAAGTCTGCACAGCCGGGTGACCCGGGCCTTGGCCCTGCAGGTCATCCAAGCGGAGCGGAACGAGCAACAGATCGCCTTCCCCAACGAAGCGGAATTGTGTAAACAGGTGGGGGTAAGCCGCAGCATCCTGCGCGAAGCGGTCAAGGTTTTAGAAAACAAGGGCATGGTGCAGGTGCGTCCCCGCTCCGGGACGCGCGCCCGGCCCCGCACCGACTGGAACCAACTCGATCCCGACATTCTCGCCTGGCAGTCGGAGCTGAAACCGGATGCGCGCTTCCTGCGCGACCTGTGCGAAGTCCGCTTGGCGATTGAACCGATTGCTTCCGGATTCGCCGCGCTGCGCGCCGATCAGGAGGAGATTGCCTGCATTCGTCAGTGTCTGTCGCGGCGGCTGGAGATCCTGGCAGCTCAGGACCTGGAAGGGGCCATCGACGCGGACCTGCAGTATCACACTGCGGTGGTTGCCGCCTCGCACAATCCGTTGTTCCGGCAATTGAATGCCACCATCCACGCCCCTTATCGGGTGGCTCTTTCCTACACCTTGCTCTTGCCGGCATCCGTGGCCCTCGAACTGGAAGAGTACCGCAAGCTGACCGAGGCCATCGAACAGCGCAATCCACTGGCGGCGCGGCGTTCTTCCGAAGAAATCGTCGGCTTCGCCATGCTGGCCGTTGAACAGGTCATCCGCGACCAGGAGAGCGCCCGGAAGAACACTTCGGTGTCGTCCCGGCGCCGCCGCAAGCAGTACGGCATACACATTGCTCGATCGAGGCTCGAACCATGAAACTTGCAATCTCAGGCAAAGGCGGAGTCGGAAAGTCCACCGTGGCGGGAACCCTGGCCAGGCTGTATGCGGCCGACGGTCACCGGGTATTAGCAGTTGACGCCGACCCCGACGCAAATCTGGCTTCCGCCATCGGCTTACCTTCCGAACTCCGTTCTCAAGTCCACACCATTTCCACCGAACGCAAGCTGATCGAAGAGCGCACCGGCGCCAAAGTCAAGCAGTTCGGGCAGATGTTCAAGATCAATCCTGAAGTTGCCGATATCGCCGAGAAATACGCCGTCCATTACAAGGGAGTCGACCTGCTGGTGCTGGGCGCGGTGGAGCACGCTCTCGGCGGCTGCGCCTGTCCGGAGAGCGTGCTGCTGAAAAGCCTGGTCTCGCATCTGGTACTGCGCCACGGCGAGATCGTGATCCTCGACATGGAAGCCGGCATCGAGCACCTGGGGCGCGGCACAGCCATGGGTGTGGACTTAATGATGGTGGTGGTCGAGCCGGGCAAGCGCAGCGTGGAGACCGCCGAGCGGGTCCGCCAGATGTCCGCCGATCTGGGCATCGGACGCTTCGGCGTGGTGCTCAACAAGACCGCCGATCCGGAAGAAGATAGCCGCTGGATCGCCTCCGAGTTCGGGGCCGAGCACCTGCTCGGCACCATTCCCCTCGATGTACGCATAGCTCGGGCTGACCGCCAGGGTGTAGCGCTGGTCGACCTGGGCTATCCGGATTTACTCAATCCATTCCGATCGCTTCAGAAAACATTGCAGTCGTACTGCACCGAGAAAGAGAGCGTGTTATGAGTTTCGAGCCCTGCTGTACCGCTACCGCAATCGGCAGCTTGCCTCACAAAGATCCAGAGCAGGCCGTCAAAGTCGTTCTAGAGAACATCCCCAACGCGCCGATCTGGCCGCAGCTGCCGGCCTTCGGGCTTCATGAACAGATGGAAATCCAGTACAGCGAAGGCATTCCGCGGGTGGTCCTCGACCCGGTGAAGGGCCGCATGTACTTCGACACCACCGGCGACACCAGCCAGGACCTGGCGGAGTTTTACGAAAAGTTCTGCGCCGACGACCTCGAGGCTTTTCGCATCACCCCTGACTTCTCGAAAGGCATTTATGCCATGGAGGCGGCCCTCAAAGCTTCCGGCATCAAGCGTCCCTTCGTGAAGGTACAGACCACGGGCCCGCTCAGCGTCGGCCTCAGCATTGTGGACGAGAAAAAACGGGCGATTTACTACAATCCGGAATTCGTCGACGTGGTGGTCAAGGGATTGACCATGAAATGTCGCTGGCAGATTCGCAAGTTCCAGCCCTACGCCGAGAAAGTCATTTGCTTTGTAGACGAGCCCATCCTGTCCGCCTTCGGCTCCTCCACTTATGTCAGCGTGACCCGCGACGACACCGTGGCCAAACTGGGTGAAGTAATTGAGGCGATCCATGCCGAGGGAGCCCTGTCGGGAGTGCATTGCTGCGGCAATACCGAGTGGCCGATCCTGATGGATGCGGGTGTGGACATCATTAACTTTGATGCCTTTGATTATGGCGAAACCATTCTGCTCTATCCCGACAACTTCAAGGCGCACCTTAAAGCTGGAAAGGCGCTGGCGGTCGGAATCGTGCCCACGAACAGCGCCAAAATCCATGCCCAGACGGTCGATTCGCTGGTCGCCAAGTTTTGCGCACTGATCGAGAAGCTGGCCAAGATAACGGGGTTGGATACGCAGCTCATTTGCCGGCAATCGTTCATCACGCCGTCTTGTGGCACGGGATCGCTGCCGGTCGCCGACGCTGAATTGGTTTTCCAAACGCTGCACCAAATGAGCACCAAGCTGCGGCAGGAAATTGGCGCCCCAGCCTTGATCGGTACGGGCGCTTAAGAGCAACTGCGGTGGGTGGGTGACCGAGTGGGAGCCGAGCGCGCTCCTGGTTCTCTTCATCATCCACCCACCGCCGAGGATGGGTAGTCATGATTTTGGCAATGACAGGAAAAGGTGGGGTAGGGAAGACAACGCTGGCGGCTCTCACCCTGAGCTGGCTGGCGACGCACGGCGAGTCGCCGGTGCTGGCGGTCGATGCCGACTCCAATGCCAACCTGAACGAGGCGATGGGCATTGCCTATTGCGCAACCGTGGGCGGCATTCGCGAAAGCGCCCGCAAGGAAGCAACCGCGCTGAAAGGCGTCTCCAAGCAAGAGTTTCTCGACCTGCGCGTGCAGGAAGCTCTGGTAGAACAGAAGGGCTATGACCTGATCGTGATGGGCCGGCCCGAAGGCCAGGGTTGTTACTGCTTTGCCAATAATGTATTGCGTGAGGTGCTGGACCGCCTGGCCAGCAACTACCGCAACATCGTCATCGACAGCGAAGCTGGCTTGGAGCATATCTCCCGCCGCACCTTGCTCTCCGTAGATTATCTGCTGATTGTTTCCGACTGTACGGTGCGGGGAATTAGGACCGCGGGACGTATCTCGGCGCTGGCCGATGAAGTCGCCCTGCCTACCAAACAACGCGGCCTGATCGTCAATCGCGTGCCCGGAGGATGCCTGCCCGAGGCTATTGCCGAGGCCGTCAAAGCTACAGGACTTACTTTGCTGGCCAGCATTCCACTGGACCAGGACGTTGCCGCCCTCGATGCCGACGGCGTGCCGGTTTCCACGATTGCGCCGGGCTCCCCGGCGCGCATAGCCATGAACGATTTATTAGCCAAGTTATTTACCAATCAACAGGAGAAAAACTGATGGCGACCACCGGTCGAAAAGCAGGGTTACCGGTTTCGACGGACCCAGCAACAATCGATATGGTAAGCATTGCGGGTGCAGCCGAGATAAGTACGGTCTTCGACCGCTATGAGCTGCAAAAACCCCAGTGTAAGTTCGGCACAGACGGCGTTTGCTGCCGGCTGTGTCACATGGGCCCTTGCCGCATCACCCCCAAAGCCCACCTCGGCATTTGCGGCGCCGACGCCGATACTATTACTGCGCGCAACCTGCTGCGTGAGATTGCCGCCGGTACTGCCGCTCACTCCGACCATGGCCGCATGCTGGTGCGCACCCTCAAGGCGGTGTCGCAGGGCAAAGGCGGCGACTACAAAATCGTCGAGCCACTGCGCTTGCACGAGGCGGCGCGTTTCTTCGAGATTGCTACCGAAGGCAAAGACGACCTGACCATCGCCAGCGATCTGGCGGACTTCTTTCTGACCCAATTCGCCTGGTCGGAAGAGCCCAACGCCACCCTGAAGCTGGCCCCGGAAAAACGCCAGGCGGTGTGGAACAAGCTAAACATCAATCCCAATGGCATCGACTCCGCGGTGGTGGAGCTGATGCATCGCACCAACATGGGCGTTGACCACGACTATCGCCATCTGATCATGGGTGGATTAAAGTGCAGCCTGGCTGACGGCTGGGTAGGCTCGGCCATCGCTACCACAGTGTCAGACATTCTCTTCGGCACTCCCAAGCCGGTGCGCAGCCGGGTGAACCTGGGCGTGCTGGCTGGAAACAAAGTCAACATCATCGTCCACGGACACGAACCCACATTGTCAGAGATGCTGGCCGTGGCCGCCGGGGACCAGGAGTTGATCGATTACGCGAAGTCCAAGGGCGCCGAGGGAATCAATGTTGCCGGCATCTGCTGTACCGCCAACGAAGTTCTGATGCGCCATGGGCTGCCCATCGTGGGCAACTTCCTGCAACAGGAGCTGGCCATTCTTACCGGTGCAGTAGAAGTCATGGTGATCGATGTGCAGTGCGTGATGCCATCGCTGGCGCAAGTCTCCAAGTGCTTCCACACCCAACTGGTCAGCACCTCGGAGATCGCCCACACCGCCGAAGCCGAGCAGATCACGTTCCACTCGAACACCGGTTACGAGCAAGCCAGCGAGCTGATTCGCAAGGCCATCGACAACTTCGAAAATCGCGATCCGCAACGCGTCCACATTCCCAACGAGTCAATGGAACTGGTGGCCGGCTTCTCCAACGAAACCATCTTTCACATGCTGGGCGGCCGCTTCCGCAGTACTTTCCGTCCGCTGAACGATGCCATCATCGATGGCCGCATTCGCGGCGTGGCCGGCATCATCGGATGCAGCAATCCCAAGGTAGTGGCCGATCAGGGCCACGTCAGGCTGGCCCAGGAATTGATCAAGCGTAACGTGCTGGTGCTGCAAACCGGGTGCGCCGCCATCGCCTGTGCCAAGGCGGGGCTGCTGACACCGGAAGCCGCGCTGGCCCAGGCCGGCGACAGCTTGCGCGAAGTCTGCGAGGCGGTCGGCATTCCTCCCGTCTTGCACATGGGCTCGTGCGTCGACAACAGCCGCATCCTGATGGCAGCCACTAACCTGGTAGCCGAAGGCGGTCTGGGCGATGACATCGCCGACCTGCCCGTGGCCGGCGCCGCGCCGGAATGGATGAGCGAGAAGGCCGTCGCTATCGGCCATTACTTCGTAGCTAGCGGAATGTATGTCGTGCTCGGCCATCCTCTCTACGTCGAGGGCAGCAAGAACGTCCACGACCTGCTGTGCAGTGAGATGGAAAGCATTACCGGCGGACGCTTCGAGTGGGAGCCTGATCCGGTAGTCGCAGCCGACAAGATGCTAGCCCACATCGAGCGCAAGCGCGATGCACTCCACATCAATACTCAAAAGGAACGCAAGATGTACGACATGAAATCGAGGCGCGAACTGCAATGAGCAAAATCATCGCATCGTCGGCAATCCGCGGCGCCCACCAGATTGTGCGCGACGCGGAAGACTACCTGGCAAAAGCCATCGCGGCCAAAGGCAGCGATTGTGAAGTGGGCTTTCCAGACACCGCTTACTCCCTGCCGGTCATTTACTCGCTGTTGGGCGAACGAGTGGACCGGCTCTCGGACATGCAGAAAATTCTCGATGAGTGCAACCGGCTGCTGCCGGCCGTACCCAGCGACAATAACTGGTTACCTTACCTGGGTGGCACCCTCGATTCGGGTATCGCCACTCTGTTCGCCTTCGAAATTATCGAGGCTTGCAAATATCTCATCGGCCCCAATCCGGTCAACGGCATCTGGCTGGGAGCAGCCAATGACGTGATCATTCGCGAACGCGGTGTCGAGTTTGTCGACGGCTCCGCCCCCGGCTTCGCTGCCATCGTGGGCGCCGCACCGTCGGTCGAGCACGCCGTCCGCATCGCCCGCGAGTTGCAAGAGAAGAACCTTTACGTCTTCATGGCCGGGCATAGTCACGGCACATCTTTCTCCGAGCAGTTGGCGGAGGCGGAGGTTGAACTAGGTTGGGATACCCGGCTGGTGCCCTTCGGTAAGGAGATCTCGGCAGCGGTCTATGCCTTGGGATTTGCCAACCGCGTGGCCCTCAGCTTCGGCGGAGTCAAGCCGGGCGATTACGCACGCAATCTTAAATACAATAAGAACCGCACTTTCGCCTTCGTTATGGCGCTAGGCGAAGTGACCGAAGAGAAATACGCCGCCGCCGCGGGCGCGATCAGTTACGGCTTTCCCACCATTGCCGATACTGACATTCCGCAGATCCTGCCCACCGGCATTTGTACCTACGAGCATGTTGTCTCCAACGTGCCCATCGACCACATCGTGGAGAAGTGCCTGGAAGTCCGCGGCTGCAAGATCAAAGTCGCCAAGGTGCCCATCCCGGTGGCGTTTGGCGCCGCCTTCGAAGGCGAGCGCATCCGCAAGGAGCAAACCTACGTCGAGTTCGGCGGCAACAAGACGCCGGGCTTCGAGTACGTCACCACGCTGGATATCACCGAGGTGGAAGACGGCAAGATCACCGTGGTCGGCCCCGAAATCGACGATGTTGTAGTCGACCCCGACAGCAAAGAGCTGCCCGCACTGCCCATCGGCATTTGGGTGGAAGTTGCCGGGCGCAAAATGCAGCCTGACTTCGAGCCGATTCTCGAACGCCAGATCCATCACTTGATCAATGGCGCCGAAGGTATCTGGCACATGGGTCAGCGCGACATCAACTGGATCCGTATCAGCAAGGGCGCTAAGGACAAGGGCTTCAAGATCCGTCACCTGGGCGAGATCCTGCATGCCAAGTTCCTGAACGACTATCCCGCCATCGTGGACAAGGTGCAGGTGACACTGTTCACCGACGCCAAAGATGTAACCGAGCGGATCGACGTCGCCCGCCACTCCTATCGCGCCCGCAATCAACGCATGGAGTCGCTTACCGACGAGAGCGTCGATACCTTCTACTCCTGCCTGCTCTGTCAGAGCTTCGCTCCCAACCATGTTTGCGTCATCACCCCGGAACGGCTGGGATTGTGCGGCGCCTACAACTGGCTGGACGGCAAGGCGGCCTACGAGATCGATCCTACCGGCCCCAATCAGCCGCTGATCAAAGGCGAGTGCATCGATCCCGTGCGCGGGCAGTGGGCCAACATCAACGATTACGTTTACGCCAATTCCAAGCAGACGCTGGCCCGCTTCAACGCTTACTCGCTGCTGGAAGATCCCATGACCAGTTGCGGCTGCTTCGAGGCCATCGTGGCCTTGATGCCGGAAGTCAACGGGGTCATGATCGTGAATCGCGAATACCTGGGCGAAACGCCCGCTGGGATGAAGTTTTCCACCCTAGCGAACACGGCCGGCGGCGGTCAGCAGGTACCGGGATTCGTCGGCGTAGGCAAGGCCTACATCACCAGCCGTAAGTTCATCTCCGCCGAGGGCGGCCACAAGCGCATTGTCTGGATGCCCAAAGACCTCAAGGACTTTCTGCGGGAAGATCTCGACAAAGTCGGCAAGACCTTTGGCGTCGAAAACTTCACCGACCTGATCGCCGACGAGACCAACGGTACCGATATCACCTCGGTGCAGGCCTTCATGGAGAAGGTTAGCCACCCTGCTCTGACAATGTGGGACATTACCACTCCGTCAGAGGAAGCTGCCGCCGTCGACGCTGCCCGCGGCGCCGTGGTACAAGCTGCAGCCTCGGGTGGAGGGGCCTCGACCACCACCGTCGCCGATACCGCCGTAGCGGTGGCCGAACCTCCGGCTGCGACGCCGACGACGACCATCGCCGCCAGTACAACGGGTACCAAGCCTCCCGTGGCCAAGTCCCCGGCTGCGGCGCCGTCCGCCGGGCAAGCGGCACCGCCCATTCCGCCAAGTAATGACGGTATGGGGGCCCTTATCAGCCTACTGGAACAGCTGCGCAGCGCTCCTCCCGCCACCGAGATTCAACCGGGAATGACGCCGATGCAGCAGATGGCGGTCCTGCAAGCCTCGACTGCCATGCACTTGCTGCACGCCGGCGCCAACATGCTGCTGATGCAAACCGGCATGTTAGCTTCGGCCTCGGCCGCCGCCGTGCCTGCCACGGACAGCTGTCCGAGCTGCCTGCCGACCGAAGCGGAATTGGAAGCCCAGATCACCGCCTCCAGTGCCGCCCCAACCAAAGCGGCCGAAGTTAAGCCGCGCCCGTCCAAGCCCGCGCCGCCACCAGAAGGCGTGGAACGGCCCATCACTTCGGCGGCCATCGTGTTGCCGAAGTCAGTGACCGTGGTTCCGGACAAAGCCAATGTCGCCGTCCGCACCATCACTCTGGGCGGCAGCGGGACCCGCACTTCGTCGGTCGTCCTGGGCGGGGCTGAGGTATTGCCCTTCCGCCACTATGAGGGCAACGTGGGTCACAAACCCGTGATTGCCATGGAGGTGTTGGACAGCCCGCCGAAGTCGTATCCTGATCTCCTGCGCAACGCTTATGGAGACCTGCTCAAGGACCCGAAGGCCATGGCCCGCCATCTGGTGGAGAAGCTGGGTGCGGAAATCATCAGTGTCCGCCTGGCGACCTGCCATCCTGACAATGGCGACATGTCTGCGGAAGCGGCCGGCGACATCGTGAAGGACATTCTGGGCGCGGTGGGGGTACCGATAATCGTTACCGGTTGCAGCCACTTCGAAAAGAACAACTCCGTGATGAAGCACATCGCTTCCACCTTTGCCGGAGAAAACCTGCTGTTGAACTGGGTGGAAACCGACAACTACAAGACCATCGCCGCCACCGTCATGGCTTACGGCCACTGCGTAGTGGCGCAGACTCCCATCGACGTCAACATGTGCAAGCAGCTCAACATC
This sequence comes from Acidobacteriaceae bacterium, assembly GCA_003165795.1. Lineage (GTDB taxonomy): Bacteria > Acidobacteriota > Terriglobia > Terriglobales > Acidobacteriaceae > Bog-257. The sequence goes on along the minus strand of PMWW01000146.1, from coordinate 16,700 downwards.
CTGCTTACCACCATGGGCGTACAACCCGACCACATTCTCGTCGATCCCCTGACCAGCTCCGTGGGCTACGGCTTGGAATACACCTACTCGGTGATGGAACGCATTCGCTCCTCGGCCTTTACCGGCGATCCGATGCTGGCCATGCCCATGATGGTGAACTCCGGCTTTGAAGTGTCGAAGGTGAAGGAGAGCCGGGCCGCACGTAAGGACTTCCCCCTGTGGGGAAGCGAAGACGAGCGCGAAGCCCTGCTGGAGATCGCCACGGCGGCGTGTTACCTGAATGCGGGAGCGGACCTGCTGGTGGTTTACCACCCGCTGGCTGCTCGCACCCTCAAGCGCAAGATTGACGAAATGATGTGCTCTGGTAAGTGAGGTGACCACAAAATGGCAATGACTGGTTTACAAATCTTTAAGCTGCTGCCCAAGACCAACTGCGGCGAGTGTGGTGTACCCACCTGCATGGCTTTCGCCATGAAGCTGGCCGCCAAGAACGCCGAACTTGCGGCTTGTCCTTACGCTTCGGAAGAAGCCATCAAAACTGTCGGGGCGGCCAGCAAGCCGCCCATCCGCCTGGTGAAGATCGGACCGCCGGAACGCGAAGTCCTGATCGGCAACGAGACGGTCATGTTCCGCCACGACAAAACCTTTGTTCACCCCACCGCCATCGCCATCGCTTTTGCCGACAATGAGCCGCTCTCCAATTGTGGCCACGGCATCGCCGAGGTGCGGGACTATTGCCTGGAACGGGTAGGCGAGCAACTGCGCGTCAACCTGGTGCTGGTCGACAACTTCAGCGAAGAGGTCAAACCCTTCGTCGATCTGGTGAAGACCGCAGCGGGTTCTACCGGCATGGGCATTATCCTGCGGAGCTCGAACCTGGACGCGCTGGAAGCCGGGCTGAAAGAGTTGCCAGGCCAGCGGCCCTTGATTCACGCCGCCACCCCGGCTAACGCCGATGCCGTCGCGGCCTTGGCGTTGAAGTATGATGCGCCGATTGTGGCCCGCGCGGCCACCATCGACGAGTTGGTGGCCCTGACCACCAAGTTGGCCGCTCTGGGGCTGAAGGACATCGTGCTCGACCTGCCGGCCGACAATCCCGCAGCCACCTTGCAGTACAACACCCTCATCCGCAAGGCGGCGCTGAAGAATTCCTTCGAGCCGCTGGGCTATCCCATCATTAACTTCGTGACCGCGCTGGACGACGCGTCGGTGGTTGCCGATGCCTCGACTTTCCTGTGCAAATACGGGTCCATCGTAGTGCTCGACCGCATCAAGCTCGAAGTCCTGCTGCCTTTGATGATGCTGCGGCAGAACATCTACACCGACCCGCAGAAGCCGATTCAGGTCGATCCCAAGGTCTATCCCATCGGCGAGACCGGCAAGGACTCTCCGGTGCTGGTCACCACCAATTTCTCCCTGACCTACTTCCTGGTCTCCGGCGAAATTGAAAACTCGGGCATCCCGGCGAACTTACTCGTCGTGGATACCGAAGGCATGAGCGTGCTAACGGGATGGGCCGCGGGCAAGTTCTCGGGCGAAAAGGTGGCTAATGCGGTGAAGGCCACTGACCTTGCCGACCAGGGAAAACACCGCATCATCATTCCCGGCTATGTCTCGCAAATCAGCGGCGAAATCGAGGAAGGCTTGCCCGGCTGGGAGGTGCTGGTTGGTCCGGGTGAGGCCTCGGATCTCGGCTCGTACATGAAGATCCAAGACGCACGGTAAAGCCATGCCATCGGTTCGCTTCCAGCCCGCCAACGTCGTGGCCGAGGTGCCGGCCGGAACGCTGATCCACGAGGCAGCGTTGCGTGCCGGCATCCTCGACTTGGAGTTGCCGTGTGGAGGCGAAGGTTCCTGCGGGTTGTGTTCCGTAGAAGTGGAGGGACGCCCGACCTCCGTTCTGGCTTGCCAGACCAAAGTCGTGTCAGACATTGTGGTACGGCTGCCCGATCGCAGCCAACAGGGATTACGGGTGCTGGGCGACAGCCATTCCCTGATCGACCCCAAGCTGCTGCCGGACCGGGACCGCCTCACGCCGCTGTACCGAAACCAGCGGCTGGCCGTGCCGCCGGCTTCCATCGAGGAGCACTATAGCGATTGGACACGCCTCACCCGCGAATTGAGCCGTAATGGCGGGCCTGCTCCCATCACTAGCGAGCTCACGGTGCTGCGCGAGTTGGCGGAAGCGGTTCGGGCCGCCAATGGCGACATCACGGTTGGCGTCGAGGAATCCGCATCGGGGTTGCGCGTCCGCCATGTGCAAGCGGGGGACAGCCCCGAGCATCCGCTCGGTTTGGCCGTCGATATCGGCACCACCACCGTGGCGGTGCAACTGATTGACTTGGATGACGGATCGTTGCTGGCCACGCAGACTTCCTACAATCTGCAGATCCGGCGGGGGTCGGACGTAATCAGTCGCATCGACTACGCCCGCAATCCGGAACGCCTGGAGGAACTCCGCGGCCTGGTGCTGGAAACCATCAATGGTCTGGTCCGGCAGCTGGCCGGCGAAATTTCGATTGAGCCGCAGAACATTCGCGCGGCCTTTGTTGCCGGCAACACGACCATGACTCACCTGCTGCTCGGTTTGCCTCCGCGCTACATCCGGGAGGCGCCTTACGTCCCGACGGTGAACTCCGTTCCCGAACTGCGCGCCCAGGACGTCGGCCTAAATATCGATCCGCAGGCCATCGTGGTTTGTGCCCCCGGCGTGGGCAGCTACGTCGGAGGCGACATTACTTCCGGCCTGTTATGCACCGACTTGTCTACCAACGCCCACGATGTCTTTCTCTTCATGGATATTGGTACCAATGGCGAGATCGTAATCGGCAATGCGGATTGGATGGTGGCTTGCGCCTGCTCGGCGGGTCCGGCGTTCGAGGGAGCGGGAATTAAGTGCGGAATGCGGGCGGCCGAAGGCGCCATCGAGCGGGTGGCTATTGGCGACAACGGGGCCCGCTTAGAGTTCTCCGTGATCGGTGGCGGCAAGCCGGCAGGCATCTGCGGATCCGGTCTCATCTCGCTGGTGGGCGAACTGTTTCGGCAGGAAGTTGTGGACCGCTCCGGCCGCTTCTTCGAGTCACCCGGCACGGGCCGGATCGTGCAACAAGACAGTCGCCGCGCGTTCCGGTTGGCCACTGCCGAGCAAACCCGGACCGGCAAGGACCTGGTAATCACCGAGGCTGACTTGGAGAACCTGATCCGCACCAAAGCGGCGATCTATGCCGCCTGCTCACTGGTTCTCGAAAACGTCGGCCTCACTTGGGACGCTGTCGCTCGCGTCTACATCGCGGGCGGCTTTGGGCGATACATGCGGATCGCGGACGCGGTTTTCATCGGCATGCTGCCCGACTTGCCGCTGGACCGGTTCCGTTACATCGGGAATTCTTCTCTTACTGGCGCGTATATTGCGCTGCTGTCGCGGGAGCATCGCCGTCGTCTGGCGGAGATTGCCGCCCGCATAACCTATGTCGATATGAGCTCCAATCCGCAATACATGGACAGCTATGTGAAGGCTCTATTCCTTCCCCACACGGACTTGGAGCAGTTTCCAACGGTAGCAGAAACATTTGAAAGTCGAAGGAGGAAAGCATCGTGAAGAGTCTTTTGGAACGTATCAAGGCAGGCGAGATCCTTATCTCCGATGGAGCTATGGGTACCTTCCTGTTTGCCAAAGGGATGGAAGGAGGGGAATGCCCCGAATCGTGGTGCGTCAGCCATCCCAAAGAGGTAGAAGAAATCGCCGAGGCGTACGTAACCGCCGGTTCCGACGTAGTGGAAACTAATTCGTTCGGCGCCACTTCGTTCAAACTGAAGGGTTATGGACTGTCCGACAAGGTCCATGAAATCAACGTTGCCGCCGCTAAGCTGGCGAAACATGCCATGGGCGACAAGGGCTATGTAGCCGCGTCGGTGGGTCCAACCGGGCACATCGTGATCGAGGAGGGCGGCGATACCACCGCCGAGCAGTTGTATGAAGCGTTCAAGGCCCAGGTAGTTGCTCTGGCCGAAGGTGGGGCTGACGCCATTTGCATAGAGACTATGTCCTCTGTGGTGGAAGCCGAGCAGGCCATCAAAGCCACCAAGGAAAATACCAAACTGCCGGTGATCTGCACCTTCGCCTTCGAGCCGGGCATCAAGGGTTTCCGTACCATGATGGGAGTCAAGCCTGATCGCGCGGCCAAGGTAGCGGCAGCGGCGGGAGCCGATATCGTAGGCGCCAACTGCGGTAATGGCATTTCCAACATGATCGAAATCACGCGGCAAATGCGGGCTGCCGCGCCCAACGTACCGATTCTTATCCATGCCAACGCCGGTCCGCCGGTCATGGAAGACGGCAAGACGGTATTCAAGGAGACGCCCGAACTCATGGCTTCCTTTGTGGCCGAGTTGGTGCAAGCCGGCGCCAACATTATCGGTGGCTGCTGCGGGAGCACTCCGGCCCACATTACGGCTATGGCTAAGGTGGCGCGGGCCCTCCCGGTTAACGCGAACGCGTAAGACTGAACGACTGATCTTCGATCTCCTGACCCGGTCAGCGGCTGTTGAGAGCGGCCGCTGACTTTCTTGCCACCACTTTTCGCTGACGGCCACCTTTTTTCCCGAGTATCCGGCGGCTGCCCGGCGGTCGGCCAAGTCCATCAACGGACTACCGCTTGTTATGATCTCTATGGTTCCTATGCACTGGGAAACTCTACTCGAAGGTCCGGCCTTCTCCCTCCGCCGTTCGGGCCGGTTCCTGGTGATGGCGCTGCTGACGCCTCATCGCGTCCTCAGCACTTCCGCTTGCAATGGCGGTCAGTCGGACAGCATACGTTACTTAGTGAACCACCAAAGTTGCGAAGGATCGGCCCATCACGAGCGCCACGCTTGCATGATGAAGCTGGGGCTGGAAGAGTACCATCGCGCGGTTTGCCGGGAGCTCGATCTCGATCCGGAGTGCGTCGCGACCATGGGGACCGCGGCCAACATGAACTATGCCATGGCCGTCCAGCGCGGTGAGGATGACATATGGGTGACTGCGGTCGTGACTGCCGGGGTGCAGGGCAACGCTGCCTGCGCAGGCGATCCCACCACTTGGCGCGAAACGCCGGAGTCCGTGACCGAAACCGCGCTCTGCACTGGCACCATCAATGTACAACTGCTGCTTGACTGTCCGGTCACCGAGGGCGCATTGGCGCGAGCGGTTGTCACCATGACCGAAGCCAAGACTGCGGCGCTGCAACAATTGGCCGTCCGCAGCCGGTACTCCACGGACTTGGCCACGGGCACCACCACCGACCAGTTTTGTATCGCCGCTCCCTTGCGGACAGAGACGCCGCGCCGCTTCACCAGCACCGGCATCAAGCTGGGCGAATATATCGGCGTCGCGGTGCGCGACGCTACCCTGGAGGCCCTGCGCTGGCACAACGGGCTGGAGTCCAGCTACACCCGCGGCGTCTTCCACGTGCTCGGCCGCTATGGCGTTAAGGAAGACCACTTCCTCCAGGAGATCGGGCCTTATCTTACGGACGGCGAGCTGGAATTGCTGAAGAACAACCGCAACGCGGTGATGTACGAACCCATGGTATCGGCCGCCGCTTACGCCATCGCCAGTATTTTGGACCGCTGCCGCTATGGCGTTTTCCCCGCCGCCACGGCGCAGGAGGCCTTGCGTCAGCAGGCGGCATCTCTGGCTGCCAGCCTGGCGGGCCGGCTGGACCGCTGGCCCGAGTTTCACGACAGTCTTGCCCAAGTGGATGTCGAAGAGCCCAAAAAGCTGATCCTGGCGGCCATCGCCCTTGGTTGGTCGAAAAAGTGGTCCTAGAGATTCTGCGTCCCTCGGCGCCGCTTCTGGCAGCAGCGGTCTTGCTGGATCTCCTTTTCGGCGATCCCGTATACCCTGCTCATCCCGCGCGCTTGATGGGATGGACCCTGACCCAATTTGAAAAACTGCTGCGCTCGCTCAAGCTGGACGGCTATGCCGGCGGAGTCCTGCTCTTCCTGCTGCTGGCCACCGTGTGGTGCGGCGGAACTGCCGCACTGCTATACGCCCTGGCTCGTTGGAACCGGTGGATCGCACTCGCCGCCCAAGTCTTCCTCATATACTCTCTGGTGGCGCTGCGTGACCTGCTGCAGCACGGTTGGGCAGTAGAACGGGCCGTACGTCAAGGCGACTTGCCGGAAGCCCTGCACCGCATAGCGCAACTAGTTGGTCGCGACACCACCCGCATGGACTTTGCCGCTTGCCGGCGGGCGGCCATTGAAAGCCTCAGCGAAAATCTCACCGACGGCTTTCTGAGTCCAATCTTCTGGTATGCCGTCGCCGGCCTTCCCGGCATCGTGTTGTTCAAAGTGGTCAGCACCATGGACTCCATGGTTGGCTACAAGACACCGCTCTATTTGCGTTTCGGCTGGTGCGGGGCCCGTCTCGACGACGTGATGAATTGGTTGCCGGCCCGGATTAGCTGGTTGCTGATCGCCCTCTGCGCTTCGCCCTTGCCGGGCTATTCCGCAAGCAAAGCGCTACGCATCGGATGGCGTCAGCATGCGCTGATGCCCGGTCCGAATTCCGGTTGGAGCGAAGCCACCACCGCGGGCGCGATGCAGCGCCGCCTTGTAGGCCAGATCTGGAGACACGGCCAGTTGGTGACAGAGCTATGGTTGGGAGATGCCAGCGATCCTCCCGCCGGCGACGATTCCGACGTGCGACGGGCCTCGATCCTGGTGACCATCGTCGGCCTTAGTGCAACCGCTCTGGCTCTTCTTGCCATTGCCGCCATACACTGATTATTGTCATCGCGACCGGAGCGAAGCGAAGCGGAAGGACACATTACTCCAACCAAGGATTGGTCTCATGCTGTCGGATGAATGCCGAAACAGAATAGCAAGCTTCCCACGAAAACCATCATCAGTTCGATAAGGAAGGACACTATGAGCAGTATTGCCACCAAGAAGGGCGACGGCGGACAGACCAGCCTTACCGGCGGAGTCCGCGTCTCCAAGTCATCGATTCGTGTCGACGCCTATGGCACGGTTGACGAAGCCAACTCAGCCATGGGCTTCGCCCGCTCCATCTGCGAGGATGCCGATCTACGCGAGCGCACCAAACTCATTCAACGGGAGCTGTTCAAGGTCGGCTCGGCCATCGCAACCCCCCCGGAAAAACGCAAGGGCGAACCTCCATTGAACGCCGCCATGATCGAGGCTCTGACCGACCAGGTTCATCAGCTCGAGGCCATTGACGGAATGCTTTCCGACTGGTCGATACCCGGCGAGCACGCCGCCGCCGCCGCTTATGATGTGGCCAGGACCGTTTGCCGGCGGGCCGAGCGCTGCGTGGTGCGGTTGATTGATGCCGGCGAGATTGTGGACCCGGACGTTCTGCCCTATCTTAATCGACTCTCCGACTTACTCTGGCTGTTCGGCCGCAAGCTGGAACTGGATGCTGGAGTCAGCGGCTCGTTGCGCGAAGCTAATAGCAAGACCGGCGCACGATGGTCTCGCGCGTGGTGAGCCCAACTGCATTGGCTCCCTTGTCTTGGGAGAACGTACGCCTACTCGAAGCGGCACTTGGGACTTCGAGTTAATTTATGGCCAAAGTGAGCAATATTGAATAGACAGCGCTCGGCCGGGGATGCTCCAGTCCGCCCTTGCGTAGTCCTTCTGTGCCAGGAAATTTCCTTTACTTAATGACACGAATTTGCGGCTTCCTTCCCAGAATGGGCTGTATTCCCAAAATTTTGGTGCGGTGGCCAACATTGGGGTTGACTTACCGTTTCCCGCGCCGCAACATAAAAACGTTGGCCTTATCATATGATGAAACGCGGGTGTTGTAGTTTTTTCCATTACTGCCCGGCCCACCGCAGTTTGCAGCACTCCATTCCTCAATATTTTCGATGTTAATACCAACCCTCTAATCGAACTCACGGAGAATAACTACTCATGACAGACCTAAAACAACTGAACAAAGCGATCGTCGACGGCGACGCGAAGAAGGCGGTTGAGGTCACAAAGGCAGCCCTCGCTGAGGGAACAAAGCCATTGGATCTCATCCAGAATCACATGATTCCCGCCATGGACGAGGTCGGAAAGCTCTTCGAACAGGAAGAGTATTTCGTCCCCGAACTGCTGCTTTCGGGCAGGGCCATGCGCGGTGCATTTGACCTGATCCGGCCACTCATGAAGGCCCAGGGCATTCAGCCCACCGGTCGTGTGGCTATCGGATCGGTCCAAGGCGACCTGCACGATATCGGCAAGAACCTGGTCGCAGCGATGTTGGAAGGCGCTGGGTTCGAAGTTTTCGATCTCGGCGCTGACGTGAAACCTGAAGCGTTTGTTGAAACCGTAAAATCCCAGAACTGCAACTTCGTGGCGATGTCTGCCATGTTAACCGTCACGATGCCGAAGATGCTGACCACCATCGAAGCGCTCAAGGCCGGTGGCCTGCGCGATAAGGTGAAGGTCATGGTCGGTGGCGCTCCAATCAGCCAAGCCTATTGCCATCAGATTGGCGCCGACGTTTACAGCGAGACTGCTTCCGGTGCGGCAGTTGCGGCCAAGGAAATCGCGGCCAGGTACCGCCGTGGCCGTGCCAACATGAACGAATTGTTGCTTATCCTTGTCCCGGCCATAAGCGATTCCCGTTGGGAGGTTGAGGGCCAGATTGAGCACGAACTAGAATCTATCGCGCGTTCAAATCGCGCTTGGATCGAACAGACTGCTGCTGAGGGTGGGAGGGGCGGTGTTGGAGTCATTACAGAAACGATTGCTGGCTTTGAACATGCTGGCATAGTTTTGGGGGTACTCGCCGCCGTTGCAGGCCCTGTATCCGCCGTCATTGGAGCGTGGTTGCACATCAAAAGTGGACGAAAATTGCGATTGAAGGTGGGACCTGACGGCATTGACATTGAAACCAATTCCAGTGATGAGATGGACAAGCTGTTCAAAATGGCTCTTCAATTCCAGAAAGACTTGATCACTAGGGTGGTAATTGATCGGTAACTATACACAACGGACGATGTTTCTTGGGCAGCGACCCGTGGCACGTCACTGATGATGGGGACGCATAGTTCGAAAGTTAATCAAATCTGTCGAACGCCACTTACAGCGCCATCGCTGCGGCTGGGTCGGCGGATACGAGGGCTGCGAAGGTGGACGCGGCGGCTCCTTCTCATTCTGCGGGTTATCGGGCGCCACCTGCCGCTCATTCTTGTCGAGGTCGGGAGCGGCGTTAAGCTGTGCCTGCTTTGTAAGAATTCAGGCGCTGTTCGTGCTCGAAGGGGCGGTCAAGCTGCTGGCACTGGATCCCGGGCCCGGGGAATTNNGCAGGAAATTAGTCCGGACGGACTTCCCCGCGTCCTCCAGTTCTCCGCACGATTCACCTTCTAGTTTCCGAACGTCAAAGTGAAATGCTCCGGTCATATCCAGTTGGAGTTTCGCGTGGCATCGCCAGCGAAAGATTGTCCCGCAAATCTGTCTCCCACCTATGCGAGTTGCCGGGTTACGCCGCGATTGGAACGGGAAGCGCTAACGCACAGACGTCGCTTGACCGTCGCGCACAGGCTCTAAGTAGGCGGCCGTTAGTTTCTCGAAAGTGAGCGGGTCAGCAGTAACCATATGACGCAAAGTATCAAGGAACAAGTCGGAGCGTTTCCGGCGGTCTTCGACAAAGCGAAGTTGATTCAGGTAACGCGAATACAGCCAGTCCTGGAATTGCTGAAGCGGCTTTGATTTTTCTGGTCAGTTAGCCGGGCCGAAAAGCCGTATGTTAATAGCCACCGCCCCCATCGCACACGGCCCGGTGACGCAGGTTACTGCCTCTCCGCCCGCACGGTGCTTTCCTATACGTGGCGACGTGCGTTCCCAGGCCACAACGCCGCACTCAGCGTTTCGCCGCGCGGGTTCCCGTTTCGCGCCGCTTTGGCGCGAAATGGGCAGACACGTCGACCGCATCGTAAGGAGAACCGCATGGCTGACAAGAAAGCAGATCTCGCTGGCCCCGGAATTGGCGACTACACCGAGCTGGAGCAGGTGCTTCCGGCGGACTACAGCTCGCTGCTGTCACCCAAAGACACCCAGAGGGCGATCTTCGAGGTGAAAAACTACATCGAGGAACACCTCTGCACAGAACTAAACCTGATGATGGTCACCGTGCCTCTGATCGTCGATGAGGAATCGGGCGTCAACGACTATCTGGACCGCGACGGTTCGCGCACGCCCATCCAGTTCCA
>PMWW01000146.1:0-6409 GCA_003165795.1 Acidobacteriaceae bacterium | reverse complement strand
CTGCCGCGCAAGCAGCGCGAGACCGCCATCCTGCAGAAATATCCGGCGGTCTTCATCATCGGCATCGGCTGGACGCTGAAGGATGGCTACCCGCACGAGATGCGCGCCGCCGACTATGACGACTGGGTCACCGAGACCCGCTCCGACGACGGCCACGTGCGTCACGGCTTGAACGGCGACATCCTGGTGTGGAATCCCATCACCCGGCGCCGGCATGAGCTGACCTCGATGGGCATTCGCGTCAATTCCGAGTCGCTCAAGAAGCAACTAGAGCTGACCCACCAGACCGGTTTCTTGAACTTCCCCTATCACAAGGCAATCGTCAATCACGAGATTCCGCTGAGCGTGGGCGGAGGCATCGGCCAGTCGCGCACCTTGATGCTGCTGCTGCGCAAAGCTCACCTTGGCGAAGTCAGCGTCACCGTATGGCCGAAAGTGTTGAAGGAGATGTGCGAGAAGAAGAACATTCACGTATTGAACTAAGCAGTCTCTGAACAATTCGAGAGTTGGAACAGAGCCGGTCTTCAAGCCGGCGTCTAAACTGCGGTAATTAGTTCGGGCTTCAGCCCCGGCAGACTATGACCTGGCTGTTCAGGGCCCGACTACGACAATTCCACCGCGCGAATTTCTGCGCTGCCGCGCGGGAGTGCCCGTCCGGTCCGTTGCTGTGGCGGACCGGGCGGGAGCACAGCCGAAGAACCAGTTCTTACCGCATGGTGTAAGAGGCTTCCGAAATAGCGCAGCTCACTTCGGCATGGCGATGAACCATGACGCAATGCCGGGATTGCTCAACTGCATCGTTTGGCCGGATCGAAGCGTGGCGCCGGCCTTTCTATCCTGCCGCTTGTTATGATGTTGCTGCAGGTGAATCATGAGCCCAGAAAACTTGACCCCCAGCGCCAACCCTAGTCCAGGGACCGACGCGAGCAAACATGTTGCTGAAGCGCACCGCATCTTGAATGGAATGCGGTTGCGCCTGGAGAAACATCCTGACCTGGAAGAAGCCATCGCAAATCTGGAAATGGCGCTCAGCATCTTGACCACGAAAACTGCCGGCCTGTTGTAGGGAGTCTCGGTGAAGTCAACGGTCGGGTAGAGCCGGCCTTCAGGCCGCCGTCGAAGCTGTTGTCAATAGGTCAGGGTGCGTCACGCAAGCCCTCAATTTTACCTTGCCCACTTGCGTGGTGATACACACAGCGAACGCTTGTCGTATAATCTGCAACCTTGCTGTTAGGTGGGATTTGCATCGGGGCGCGGCACATCCACCGGGGTGAGGGGAAATGCAGCTTGCCAAGCGAATCAGTCTGGCCACACTTGTCTTCACGCTGTTGCAATCGGGCAGCGCCGCCAATTCCTCCGAAACGATGGACGGTTACTCGCCGGCCCACGCCGCCGTCGAGCGCGATTGGGAAGCGAAGTTCCGCAGTCTCCCCGATCCCAAGGTGATGCGCGACGCCATGCAGCGCTTGAGTGCGCGCCCGCACAACGTGGGCTCGCCTTACGACAAAGCGAATGCCGAGTGGATTCTCTCCAAATTCCAGGAATATGGTTTCGATGCGCACATCGAAACCTTCGACGTGCTCTTTCCCACTCCCAAGGAGCGGCACGTCGAGCTGCTTGCGCCCACGCATTTCGTCGCCAAACTGCAAGAGCCTGCGCTGAGTATCGATCCCACTTCGCAGCAGACTGCCGAGCAGCTTCCCACCTACAACGCCTACTCAATTGATGGAGACGTTACCGCGCCGTTGGTCTACGTCAACTACGGCATGCGTGACGACTACCGAGAGCTCGAACGGCTGGGCGTTTCGGTAAAGGGCGCAATCGTGATCGCGCGCTATGGCGGGGGCTGGCGCGGTATCAAGCCCAAGCTCGCCGCCGAACATGGCGCGGTGGGATGCCTCATCTATTCCGATCCGCGTGAGGATGGCTATTTCGAAGGACAGGATTTTCCCGCCGGCCCCTATCGTCCGGAAGGCGGCGTGCAGCGCGGCAGCGTCATGGATACGCAGTATCCGGGCGACCCGCTGACTCCCGGCGTGGGCGCAACCAAGGATGCCAAACGGCTCGCGCTGAAGGACGCCAAGACGATCACGACGATTCCCGTGCTGCCGCTCTCTTACGGGGACGCTCAGCCATTGCTGGCGGCGATCAGCGGGCCGGTCGCTCCTAACTCCTGGCGCGGCGCTTTGCCCATCACCTACCGCGTCGGTCCGGGCCCGGCGCAAGTGCATCTGCTGGTCAAGTCGAATTGGGACTTGAAGACCATCTATGATGTCATCGCGAAAGTCCCGGGCAACGAAGTTCCCGACCAATGGATCATTCGCGGAAACCATCACGACGCCTGGGTGAACGGCGCCGACGATCCGGTCTCGGGCATGGTGGTGGTGCTGGAAGAAGCGCGCTCGCTGGGCGAGTTGATGAAGCAGGGATGGCGTCCCAAACGCACTCTCATCTACTGCGCGTGGGACGGCGAAGAGCCGGGCCTGTTGGGCTCGACCGAGTGGGTCGAGGAGCACGACTCTGAGCTGCGCGAGCATGCGGTGATGTATCTGAACTCCGACTCCAGTGCCCGTGGCTACCTCGGCATTTCCGGCTCGCACACGCTGGAGCGTGCGGTGAATCAGGTCGAGCGCGACATTCAGGACCCGGAAAAACACATTTCCGTGTGGCAGCGCTCTTACCTGCGCCGGGTGGGGCGTGCCGTTAACGCCGAGGACCGGGCGGAACTTCGCGAGCGCGACGACCTTCGCATCGGCGCGCTGGGCGATGGCTCCGACTACACTGCGTTTCTCGATCATACCGGCGTGGCTGCGCTGAACATGGGATTCGGCGGCGAAAGTGAGGGCGGCGTCTATCACTCGATTTACGACGACTTTTTCTGGTACACGCACTTCGGCGATCCCTCGTTTGTGTATGAGCGGGCGCTGGCGCAGATGGCGGGCAGCACCGTGATGCGCTTCGCTGACGCCGACCTGTTGCCCTTCGATCCTTCCGGTTCCGCCAACGCCATCAAGCGCTATGTGACCGAACTGAAGAAGGAACTCAAGCAGCAACAGGACGAAGTGCGCGAACGCAACCGCGAAATCGACGAGGGCGTCTTCACCGCGACCGCCGATCCCGACAAGCCGTATGTTCCGCCGGCCAAGCAGCCGGAGGCGCCGTATCTGAACTTCGCTCCCCTGGAAAACGGAGCCGAGGCCTACAGTCGCGCCGCACAGCGCTACCGTCAAGCAGTTGCGAAACTGAATGACGGTGGCGGAACGGCCTGGCAGTCTCCAGACCTGAAGGACATCAACGCCAGGCTTCTGCTGCTGGAGCGGACCTTCACCACCGGTGAGGGATTGAAGGAGCGGCCATGGTTCAAGCACCAGATCTATGCTCCCGGCGCCTACACCGGTTATGCGGTGAAGACGATTCCCGCCGTCCGCGAGGCCATCGAAGAGCACAAGTGGACGGACGCCGATGCGAACTCCGTCATTGTGGGACAGGTACTGATGGACGAGGCCAGCCTAGTGGATTCGATCGCGCTGGAATTGGAGCAGGCCGAAGGACAGCACGCCGCGACCCAGCAGGCGCATTCCCACAGCCGCGAATCCCCGCAGAAACAGCAGGCGGGACGGTAGCCCTATCGCTCGTGCGAAAGGCGAAGAGCGAAAAGCGAACAGCGGCTCTTCTACGCTGTCCCCAGCCGTTTCAGCACGTTCTCGCGGAAGCCCCGGCTCAGGGTCAGTTTGGTGCCATCGCGCAGCAGGATCGCGTAGTCCCCATATAGAGACGGTCGCAGCGTCTTGATGCGGTCCACATTGACCAGCGTGGAGCGGTGTACGCGCAGAAACTGCCGGTGTCCCAGCCGCGTCTCCAGCGACGTGATGGTCTCGCGCAGGATGTGAGTGTTCGCTCCCACGTGCAGGCAGACATAATTTCCCGCCGACTCGGCCCAGTCGATCTCATTGGGTTTGAGGCAGACAATCTCGCCGTCAGCCTTGATCACGATGCGCTGCGGGACGTTCTGCCGCGAGTCGAGATCGCCCAGCATGTCGAGCACGCGCCGCTGGAACATCGCCTCCGAGGGATGCTGCAGTTGCTTGCGGGCGTGGTCTAGCGCCTCCGACAGGCGCTCCTTCACCACCGGCTTCAGCAGGTAGTCGAGCGCGTGCACCTCGAAGGCTTTCATCGCATAGCGATCATAGGCGGTAACGAAGATGGTGAGCGGCAGGGGACCCTCGCGCAAAGCCGAAACCACGCCGAAGCCGTCAATCTCCGGCATTTGAATGTCGAGGAAAACCAGGTCCGGTTTCTCGCGTTTGATCAGCGAGATGGCCGACTTGCCGTCGCCGCACTCGGCCACAATCTCCAGATCGGGTTCGTCTTCCAACAAGCCACGCAGGCGCTCGCGCGCCAAAGCTTCATCGTCACTAAGCAACACTCGAATGGGCATGGGTGGTAATGGTCTCCTCGGAGCTACTGCGGAACGGTATATGGATTTTGACGATGCAGCCTCCGCCCGCCGCATCTTCCAAAGTCAGGGTGTGATCGTGGCTGTAGAGCTGTTGCAGACGAGCGCGCGTGTTGTGCAGCCCCACGCCTTCGGGCGGGACAACTCCCCGATAACGAGTCAGCCCCTGGCCGTTGTCGCAAATCTCCATCCACAGCTCGTCGAAAACCTGGCGGCTCTTAATGCAAATGCGTCCCGGCGCCAGGCGCGGACCAATGCCGTGACGGATGGCGTTTTCCACCAGCGGCTGCAAAATGAAGTTCGGCACCAGCGCCGGCAAGGTGTTGGCCGCGATGTCCAGCTCCACCTGCAAACGATCTTGAAAGCGTGTCTGCTGGATATCGATGTACTTCTGTAGAACGGTCAACTCGCGGCTAAGCGGTACTTCGTGTACGCCCACCGCGTCGAGCGAGAAGCGCAGCAGGTCGGCCAGTTGCAGCGTCATGTTTTCGGCCGCGGGGCCATCGTTGCGCGCCAGCGCGGCAATCGAGTTCAGCGTATTGAAAAGGAAGTGCGGCTCCAGCTGGATCTTCAACACCTCAAGCTGCGCGTACGCCAGTTGCGCCTCCAGTTGCGACGACTCCAGTTCGCGCTCACGATACTTGCCGTAATAAGCGATCGCCTGCGTGATCAGCAGAATGTACCAGTAGCGCTGGATGTCCATGAAGGCGCGGGAAAGCGTGTGCGCCAGAAAGGATACGTGAGGTTCCGGAGTCCAGGTGACCCAAGGCTCGACCCAGACGATGAGCGAAGCGCCGAGAAATGCCAAGGTCACGCTGGCCGCCAGATGCATCGGTAGCACCAGTTTCCAATTGCTGCGATCGAAGGTGAAGCGCTTGGCCAGAGCATAAATCGGCGGCGTCAGCAGCGACCACACGAATGAGATGGTGATATTCCAGGCGAGCAGCTGCGCCCAGCTTTCCGGACCGCCCATGGACGCCGTATATACGTGCGCCCCGGCGGCACTGAGGAAAGCCAGTACGGTCCACAGCACAAAGCCAATGGCCCAGACGCGGCCCCACTGCTTCAACATGGTGAGCTACCTGTTCTGCGTTAAACCCCAAAAGAAACGAAGACGAGCTGCACCTACCGAGTGATAGACGAAATCCTGCGACAGATGTTTCCTAAAAATGACAAAGTTCTTGCGAAAGCACGAACGAGCTGTGATGGGCGTGGTTTTTCGGTCTTGGCGTCGTCCGTTAGTGGACATTTGAGACGCAGCGGCTATTCCTTCGCGCGAAGCCTTTCTACTGTCATCCCCAAGCGAAGCCGAGGGATCTGCGGTTCCTCGCCGCGCCCACAATCACGACAACCGCTGTTACACTGCGTTTGAGTCGCATCTCAACGCTTGTATGCATGAACTAGGTATCGCCGCTTCCATCCTAGAGTCGGTACAGAAAGAAGCCGAGCGTCACGCCGGCGCTCGCATCAGCAAGGTCGGGGTTAAGATTGGAGAACTTGCCGGCGTCGACCCGGATGCTCTCCAGTTCGGCTTTGAAGTTCTGGTGAAAGATACTGAGTGGGAGAAGTTGGTGCTGGATCTGGAATACATTCCCCGCACCCAGCGCTGTCCGAAATGCGCCTATGATTTCCGTATGACCGACTTCGATCCGCGATGTCCGCTGTGCGGCGAACTTGCCACCGAGTGCATCAGCGGAGAAGAGCTCGACATCGCCTACATGGAAGTGGATGAATGAATCGCATCGCCGTCGAAAAGAAAGTCCTGAACGAGAACCAGATCCTAGCGGAACAGCTTCGCGAGCGCTACCAGCAAAACGGCGTTCTGTGCGTGAACCTCATCAGCTCGCCTGGCTCGGGCAAGACCGCGCTGCTGGTGCGCACCATCGCCGCCCTGGCGCCGCGCCATGCCATCGCCGTCATCGAGGGCGACCAGCAGACCTCCAACGACGCCGA
>PMWW01000045.1 GCA_003165795.1 Acidobacteriaceae bacterium | reverse complement strand
GCAAAACCCATTCCTCCTGGACGAAGTCGGGCAATTGCGAAAGTCCCGACTCCACAAAGTTCTTCGGGAAGGAGATCGGCCTCGCATCTTCTCCGAGTTCGCGAAGGATCGAACTCGTCGCGTCAGTGGTCTTATCATGAACAAGATAGAGTGGGCGCAACCCAAGCCTTCTATAGGCCCGTGCGATAATCCCAATCCATCGGGCGCTGTCCCGCGTGAAGATCACGATACGAAAATTCATGGGTTTCCTTTTCCCAGTCCAGAAGGTCTTCGAGCGATGGACGGCATCCGCCTGGACGCCTGCCGCGGTGTCGCTCTCGTCGAACGGCCGGCCAATCGCCCCCATGAGCGGCGCCGATCAAGCTTCATTTGTGCATGAACAAAAGCTGCGAGCAATTGAGATTTTGTCCGGCAGCCAAAGGCTTGGCCCACCAGNNATCGAAGGCAGAGCCGGCTTCAACGGGTGGGCCGAAAATCGTACACTCGAAGCGATCCGCCGGAAACCATATCAATCAACGCGAGCGCGTGTAAAGTCGCCGTGCATGATTGCGAATGCAACCGCTTTGCAAGCCGAGCGCGGCGTAATGGCCGCCCACTGCCACAACGAGGCGCACTACATATCGCTGCGGAGCTCTGCCGCGCCGCCATGCATTGAGAAGCATCAAGCCTTCCAAAGCCAATTGCCGAAATTAGTGAGAGCATTGCCCAATACCCTACCGGCCGTCAGAAAGAATTCCGCCACGGGCTTCAACCAGGGACGCGGACCAGATTCCAGGTCCGACGGAAGAGCCGCGATTGGCCCGGCGACCTCGTTGAAAATTTGTCGCCCTCGTTCGATCTGGTCGTTCAGCGCGGTCTCCAGGCGCGCGCAACCCTTCTGCAAGCTGTTGACGAAAGCGGCCGGCTCGGACGGAAACATCTCCAACTGGTCGGGGGGCACAGAACCGCAATATCCGNNCTCGAACAGCCCCCGCTGGGAAGCTTCGGCCGTGCGACAGTTGATCGTCGCCTTCCGGAATTGCGCCCACAGCCGCTCGTCGGTCTCGTAGGGAAGGGGGAGCGTGCGGAGTTTTTCCTCGACCAAGGCGTGACGCCGGAAATAGTCCTCATCATTGGCGGAACCGCTGTAGGTGCTTTTGGACATGCGCATGACGGCGACTGGCGTGTCGATGAACACGGTCCCGTGCAAGGCGGCCAACGCATGGAATAGGAAATAATCGCTTTGCGGGCCGAGCGCCTCGTCGAAATCGCCAAGCTCCGCCATAGAGGCGCGCTTCGCAATCGCCGAGAAGCCAGGAATCACCATATGATGAGAAACAAACCTCGTCAGCGCCTCTTGCGGCGGAATGAACCGCATGGGAATCCCCATGGCGCTGGCTTCTACCCAGGCATGGCCGCGCCGACCCGGGATGTATGAACCCATCAAGCCTAATGGCCGACCGTCGTCGCCGGCAATGACCGCGGTGCGCGCATAGGCGACCGCCGCTTGCGGGAAACGTTGCAGCGCGGCCACGACGAGCTCGAAGTAGCGAGGATTTGAGATATAGTCGTCGGCTGCAAGCAAGCACACCAATTCACCGCTACAAAGCTCAAGGCAGCGCCGAACGGCCGCATGAGCCCCACGATTGTGCGGAAGTTTTTCGGCGATAATCCGTGAATCCCGGTCACGATAGTGTTCGATGATCGCCCAGCTGTCATCCGTCGAACCATCGTCAACGACCCACAATTGCCAATTTTGGTAGGTTTGCGAGAGGACACCCTCCAATGCTTGCGNNCGATGAAAGCTGCGTGATTGTAATTCGCGAGGATTACCGCGATTTTCATGCCATGCCCCTCAATAAGTTGATCGGCCGCAGTGGAGGGTTCGGATGACGTCTTAGCGCATCGTTGCCTGAAGCGCTTGCCTTTGTCGATCCAGAACCAGCGTTAGTTTCCTGCGGCCCCTAACCCCCAGTGGATCACCCGAACGTATCTTCCGCGAATATTCCTTGGCCGGGATATTTACAAGAGCTATGTGAAGGGGGCTCTCGTTGCAACGAAACGCTTGGCTTTGGCAGCTGCACTGTGTGTACGGGGCGGCGCAATAATCGGCCCGGTGAGCGGCGCATGGTGCGGCCGCGTGGCGGCGTAAAACCCGGCCAGTTTTAGGCTGAGCCTTACCGAAGCTTGATTCGGGAGGGCGGCCGAGGATGTTTGCGGTGGAGACCTACGCGGCGGTTCGATGCTTTGTTTTCATTGAGGGAAAGAGCCCGCGTGAGGCGGCGCGCGTTTTTGGGTTGGCCAGGACACGGTGGCGAAGATGTGCCGCTATTCGGCTCCGCCCGGTTGCATGCGCACCAAGGCGCCGGAGCGGCCGAAGTTGGGTCCGCTGACCCCGGCGATCGACNNTTCACACATCCCGGCCGCCGGGAATCCCCCAACCGCCATCAAAGATCAGAGAACTTAACAGCCCTGTCGAACGCGCTCACAGAGGAACTCGGAATAGAGCCAGACCGCCGATCATGTCGGCCGGGCAGAGATGATGACGAGCGAGGGAATAATGAGCCCGTTTCTTCATCCGATGGAATGTAAAAATTGACCATCCAGTGTTAACTTGCCGGCGCCCTTTATTGCATAGCGTAAACAAACGGCGATGGCACCTTCGATGGCTCGGGAGTGGTCCGTTCTCGAACTGCGACCAGCACCAAATCTTGTTTATGGCTGCGCAGGTATTCCGATGATCGAGAGAGTTGCAAGGACGTAGCCTCATCGATAAGGCGGTTGATCCGCTCCTCCTCCTCAGTCTTGATCCGCAAAATCACGGCCTCGTTCGTTATAGAAGCCTCTTCCATTAAAGAAACTCTAGCCTTCGAACCGTCATGCAAATGCCTGAGTCCGAACAGAGTGCAAAGCGTCCAATATAGCTCCATAATCTTTAAATTTATATACCTTACAAACAGAACCAAGCCGGTTTTGGCTGAACCAACTACCTTATCCCGCTTGTTCATTGTAGAAACCCCTCTCAGTTCAGGCCGCAAAGCTTCGCGATGACATCTGCATAATTTTGACCCACAATTTCATCGCCGTCGGGGCTAAGATGGACCGGATCAACGAACATGTAATCATCTTTGCCATATTTTCCAAACTCCTTGTAGAAGTCCATTTTTGGCACATCCATCTTGTTTAGTTGCTCAGAGGCTCTTTCGAATAACGGGAATGCCAGTCTGATCACATCAATAAAAGCATTGTTCTTCTCCGAGACCTCTATATTTGTTGCCTCCAACGGATGCAAATGCCTCTTATTCCATGAAGCCGGTTGCAGCCCCCAGATAAATTGCGCTCCATTCGCTCGAACCATTGATTCGAACTGACGCTTGCGCGTGAAATATTGTCCAAGGACCGCCGGCGCCGCGCCTAGCGGACGGAAAGGCGTTCCTGTTTGAGTCTGTTGCAACTCCGCAGTTTCATGAATGATTTGCGACCAGCCCTCAAGATTATTCTGATAGGCAAAATTGCCCTCTTTGAGGAGACGCGGATCTTGCACCATACCGTATACTATATCATTCCATCCATCGTGCGCAACGATGAAATCCGGCTTGAGTTGGAAGTTGAAAAGAACATATGTCAGTATCGAATTCATCACGACATTGGCGTGCTGGCCAAAGTTCAAAACTGTGAATCTCAAGCTTGAGCCAGATTCCAAGGCCTTTTTATTTAAGCTTCTTTCCATGACACTGGTATACATTTGATGATGGAGCGTAAACATGCTGAATCCGGAGGATCCCCCATAGCACAGGACCAATTTGTGTTCCGGGTCTCTGTTTTTGAAAGCTGAAAGATCGTCTGGCACCCGGAATCCAAATTGATTGATGGGTCCCACCCCGGGATATCGAAACAGGTAACCATANNATATGGGCGTCCATATTCTCCGCATCTCGATCATCATATTTACGGCCAGCGGGAAGCAAGCGTCCGTTCGCATCTATCGCGTAAAATCGGATTCGATGTGTGGAGGAACGCCACCCGGACGGCTCGAACGGCGGGATGTAGAATTTTGCATCCTTGAAGGGGTGCACAAACACAATCGATTCGAAGTTGTTAGACATCAGAACGCCAGGATCCACTACCGCGATGTCGGGCAGATAGTTTTCAATCCACGGCAGTGCTTCCGACGGCGCTACTACAGTCAAACTATTGACGCCTGTCGTATGAAGCCGAAAGGCTTCAGCGATCTGCCTGGAGGTGGGTACGTGTATGTCGGCTGGCGGATTGAAGACGACGGCGGTCCGAGCCTGCGAACTCAATTGAGTCATAGCGAAAAATCCTTCGATACGATACGATTGTTGAGAACGACATAGTCCAGCCCGCTGTACGAAAACGTTCGCAATGCGTCAGTAGGGGTATCGACGATCGGCTCCCCTTTCAAGTTGTATGAGGTGTTCATCAACACTCCCACACCTCTC
>PMWW01000044.1 GCA_003165795.1 Acidobacteriaceae bacterium | reverse complement strand
GCCGCAGAATCACTTCGGCTTCAGCCGCTGAGGGAATTGCTGTGACTTAATCAGAGTTTCCCTAGCTGTTTTGTCTTGCGGCTGCCTGCTGCAAGTCGCCTTACTTAGACATATCTTCCCAAGCCGTTTGACACGCGTGCTTGCCGCGGAAAGTTCATCGCGAAGCTTCGCGGCTGGCGCTCAGTACAGCCGGAAGTTCACTTCCACGTTGATCATGACGGGCACGGG
Organism: Acidobacteriaceae bacterium; assembly: GCA_003165795.1. Lineage (GTDB taxonomy): Bacteria > Acidobacteriota > Terriglobia > Terriglobales > Acidobacteriaceae > Bog-257. Next base: position 7,378 of record PMWW01000044.1, on the reverse strand, counting down.
GTGCCCGTCTTTCTTGGCGGGCTCGAAGCGCCACTGGCGTACCGCTTCGATGGCTTTCTCGTCCAGTCCCATGCCCAGCGAACGCTGTACCTGTATCTGCTGCGGCTTGCCCTCGGGACTCACCACCAACCACAAAACTACAGTTCCCTGATACTTGGCCTTGCGCGCCTCTTCGGAATATTCCGGATCGGGGTCATACACAACTTTGGGCGCGCTGACGCCGCCGCCGACCCGATAAGCGCCGCCGCCATAGCCGCCGCCGTGTCCCGGTCCCACGCCCGGCCCAGTGCCAGATCCCACGCCGCCGCCGCTGCCGCTGCCAATTCCGCCGCCTGAGCCTGTGCCATTTGACGGAGGTCCAATCACCTTCGACAGTGGGTCGCCCAACGCACCAACCGTCGGCAGCTTGATCTCGGGAGGAACAACTACGGACGGATCCACCACCAGCTTAGGATGGTCATTGCGAATGACGATCGCCGGAGGCACGATCTGGTCCTTGGAAAGCTTGGGCAGAGCGCCTTTGGGAGCTTGCAACTTGTCACGGTCGCCGCCCCCCCCACCACCTCCCGCGCGCTTCTTGGAAGCTTGCATCGGCATGTAGGGACTAATGTCGGTCACCACGCCGATCACTTGCTGTTTGATCTCGTCCTTGTGCTCGAAGACCCAGTGTCCCGACCATATGAGGATGGCCACGGCCAGCATGTGGCCGATAAACGAGTAGACAAACGTGTCCTTGCGCTGCGGGTAGAGACCTTCGCCCTCGCCGAATAGCGCGGGAATCACCTGGTCCTCTGGCGCAACGATAGGAACCGCTTCACTCGCCGGTTTTGGGCTTACGGGCGTGGACATCGGCTTTGTACACCAGTATAGACCCTGTAACTTGCGAGAAGTTCCACAAAAAATGTAGCAGCACGACGCGGTTCATCCCACGCCCTCAGCACCGTCCCGAAACGATGCCCCCGGGCGCTGCATTTCTAGCGCTTTCAGAGCGCCGGAATCGTTCGCCTCTCACCAACCAGGCTCAGCCTACTGTCTGAGCGAATTGAAGCGATCATCGAACCGTCGGCTGCATCGGCAACCCTGCTCTGGCTGGAACTTTTCCGCTTTTCAATACGAACCTTTCACCCCAACTGTTGCCGGTGAAATCGCAGGCGCGGATCATACATTTCGCTCGCCGGTCTTTGCTGATTGCTTTTACCGAGTGGTCTTCATGACCCGGCGAACCTGCACCTCTCGGCCCGATGCAACCCACCGCAGTGTCATCAGAATCCCATTCGCGCGTGCCTGAAGGTGAGTGCTCGCAACAGTGATTGGTGGCCCTTCCCGACCGTTGCCGACTGACGAATCGCAACACTGCACCATGCGCGCAGCACTCAAAAAAAATTTGCACGTTAACTTTCAGCGAATCAATCATTCGCGAAAAAACCGAAACGCAGCCGCAATAATTTGTATGGCGCGAATTTTTTTTCGTGCTAGTATCGCCTCCAGCCAACAAGAAAACCGACTGCACGAATGCGGGTGCAACGCTTCGGAACAACGTACGACTCAGGTTTGCGACCTACGATTTCCGCTTGAACTGTGCTGCGGTTTGTGGCTCTGTGCTCGGCTCTGTTTTCCCTCTAATAACGATTTAGTTTTGTGAGAGGCATGGTTCGCCTCGGGACTTCTATTTTATGTCTTCAGCCTTTGGAACTGCCTCCCCTAATCCGTGGGTGCGGGTGCTCGACGCACTGGAAAAAAAAGTCAACCGGAATTCCTACGAAACCTGGCTCAAGCCTACGCGTTACGATCACGCCCAGGGCGCTGTTCTGTTCGTGCGCGTACCCAACCCCGAGTTCTGCCACATCGGCGAACGCTATGGCGATTTGATCAGCGAGGCCATCGAAAACCTCGGCCTCGAATTCCAGGACGTGGAGTTCGTAACCGACGAGGAGCAGCGCAATAATGCCAAGTCTGCGCGCGCCGCTGAACCGCGGCACGAGCCTTTGCCGATTTCCGGCAACCCCGGGCCGGGCCCCGTAACTCAGCAACGTTTCGATTGGGATGGAGCAGCACAATTGAATCCCAAATACACCTTTGATGACTTCGTCACCGGCTCCGGAAATCAATTTGCCCACGCCGCGGCGCGCGCAGTCGGCGAGCGTCCTTCCAAAGCGTACAACCCGCTGTTTCTCTATGGCGGCGTCGGTATGGGCAAGACCCACCTGATGCAGGCCATCGGGCACGAGATCAAGTTGCGCTCGCCGGAAAAATCCATCTGCTACGTTTCCAGTGAGCGCTTCACCAACGACATGATCAATTCGCTCCGCTACAGTAAGATGACCGGCTTCCGCGACAAGTATCGCAACATGGATGTACTGCTGGTCGATGACATCCAGTTCCTGGTCAACAAGGAGCGCACGCAAGAAGAATTCTTCCACACCTTTAACGCCTTGCACGAGTGCATGCGCCAGATCGTGATCGCCAGCGATCGCCCGCCCAAGGAACTGGCCGAGATCGAAGACCGCCTGCGCAGCCGCTTTGAATGGGGATTGATCGCCGATATCCAGCCGCCTGATCTGGAGACCAAGGTGGCCATTCTGCAGAAGAAAGCGGAGTCGGAGCAGGTAATGCTACCCACCGACGTGGCGCTGTTTATCGCCTCCAACATTCGCAGCAACGTGCGCGAATTGGAAGGGGCGCTGATCCGTCTGACCGCTTATGCTTCACTGACTGGGGCCGAGGTCAACCTGCAGGTGGCGCAGGAAGTCCTGAAGAACTTGATCGACTCGCAGGTCCGCAAGATCACGATCGAGTCCATCCAGAAAGCAGTGTCCGAGCAGTTTGGCTTGCGCCTGGCCGAGATCAAGCTCAAGAACAACTCGCGGGTCATCGTGTTTCCCCGCCAGATTGCGATGTACCTGGCCAAGCACCTGACGGACGCGTCGCTGCCCGAAATCGGCCGGCAATTCGGCGGCAAACACCACACCACGGTCTTGCACTCAGTCGACAAGATCGACACCCAGCGCAAAACCGACAAGGATTTAAACAGGGTGCTGAATAAGCTCACCGAGAGCTTAGGCTTATGAACTGCGCTCCAGCGCGGTTTTTCACTACCGGAGAGAGTTTTGTCATCCGCTTCCTGTGGATGGCCTGTGAATCGGGTGGAAGACGCGGGCGCCACTTTGATCACTGCCCGATTCGCCACCGCAGTCCGCAAACCCGACCGGCGGTTTTGGACAGGAGTAAATGACGACTGCGCCGCTGGTTCCGCAGTTTTCTTCTAAATTTCCACTTTTCCAGAGCGCCTACTGTTACTACTGGTTTTATATGTTTTTCATTTGATATAAGAAGTAGCAGTATAAGAGGGTCGGGCATGACGCCTGCCGAGGTGTGACTTTATGGCTGCCGAAGCAACGGGAGCGATCCAGGGTACAGCAATGGAAATCAGTGTCAGCAAGTTCGAGCTGCTGCGCGAACTCACTGCCACGCAGGGAGTGGTTGAACGCAAGACCACCATTCCCATCCTCTCCAACTTTTTGTTTGAGGCGGGCAACGACCGGCTGACCATCACGGCCACCGACCTCGACCTCAGCCTGCGCACCTCGTGTGCGGCCAAGGTGAAGCGCGAAGGCGCCTGCACCATCCCGGCGCGCAAGCTTTACGACTACGTCAGGCTGCTGCCCGATGGCGAGATCTCCATCAAGCTGCTGGAAAACCATTGGGTCAACCTTCGCTGCGGCCGTTCCAACACCAAGATGGTCGGCATGGCGCGGGCCAATTTTCCTGGACTGCCAACCTTCCCCTCAGCCGGCGTGGTGAAGATCCCCGCCCAGACACTGCGCAGCATGATCGGCAGGACCATCTTCGCCATCTCCAGCGAGGAGTCGCGCTACACCCTGAATGGCGGATTGATGGTGCTGAAGCCGGAGTCCATCACCATGGTGGCCACCGACGGGCACCGCCTGGCCCACATTGAAAAGCAGGGCGAGCAGTTTGAGGTCAGCGGCGAGAACAAGACGCTGGTCCCCAAGAAAGCCATGAGCGAGATCTATTCGCTGCTACAGAACAGTGAAGTGGACGCCATCGAGTTTGCCAAAGACGATTCGACACTCTTCTTCCGCATCGGCGAGCGGCTGCTCACCTCGCGCCAGTTGACCGGGCAATTCCCCAACTATGAAGCGGTGCTGCCGCGCGAAACCACCAAGTCCGTCGTCGTACACGGCGCCGACCTCAACACCTCCATCCAGCGCGTGGCGCAGTTTGCCGACGAACGGTCGCGGGCCATCCGCATGAAGCTCGACAAGAACGAGCTGAAAATTTCGTCCTCTTCCACCGATGCGGGCGAGTCGGAAGACTCCATCGAAACCGCCTACACCGCCGATCCCATGACCATCGGCTTCAACTCCGAGTATCTTCTCGACTTCCTCAAAGCATCAAATGGCGGCGAAGTTCGTCTGGAGTTCAAAGACGCCCAGTCCGCCGGCCAGATGCGTCCCGACGACGCCAACGACGACGGCTTCAAATACCGGTACGTCGTGATGCCCATGCGGATCTGAGTCTGTTCCTGGTTCTCTACGGTGCCTCAATGCACGCCTTTGGCGTTCAGATGCGCGGTGTAGCGCTTGTCGACGCCGCCGATGTGGTTGGTGAGCCAATCGCGTAAGAAGTCCAAAAGCTGGACGCTGAGAGCCACCGCTCCGGCACGATACTGCGTCTGAAAGTCTTTCACCTTAGTGGTGAAGGCACGATGCAGGGCGACATGCGACTGCAGCTCAGCATAGCCAGTCCGGGTCATGGCCACTTCTTCGCTGCTGAAGTGCTGTTCGGTATAGCGGATCAGCTTCTCTAGAACGGTCTGCAGTACATCCTTGCCCTTGCCGGCCATCATCCCCTCGTAGACGTCGTTCATGATGCTGAAAAGCTGTTTGTGCTCGGCGTCGAACTGCTGGACCCCGACGCTGTAGGAATTGCTCCAGGTAAGAAATGCCATTGCAGCTCCTCCTCGCTTCAGTGCACACCCTTGGCGTTCAGATAAGACGTGTAGCTCTTGTCGGCTCCGGCGATGTGAGACTTCAGCCAATCGCGTAGGTAGTCCAAGAGCTGAATGCTGAGAGCCACCGCCCCGGCGCGATACTGGGTCTGGAAGTCCTTCATCTTGGTGGTGAACTGGCGATGCTGTTCGACCTGTGACTGCAGGCCGGCATATCCGGCGCGGCCCATGATCGCTTCTTCGCTGGAGAAGTGCTGCTCGGTGTAGCCGATCAGCTTTTGCAGCACGCCGTCGAGCACGTCTTTGCCCTTGCCGGCCTTCATGCCGTCGTACAACTCGTTCATGATGCTGAAAAGTTTCTGGTGCTCGCCGTCGAACTGCTGGACCCCGACGCTATAGGAATTGTTCCAAGTGAAAAATGCCATGGTGCCTCCTTGGCCAATCCATCGGCGCCGGAGAGAATCTCTTGAATAAGGGGACGGCAAAGCGAGTGGATTGTCCGTCGTAGTGGAAGTCGGGCCAGGTCTGGCGAAGCTGGCGGCCAACGTCGATGTCAGCACGGTCGCCGGTCTCTTCGTTCTTCACCCCGTACGGATTGGTGATGTGGTCCGCCAGTTTGGCCGGATCCAAACTCCCCGGACATATCTTTAGGTGTCACAAGCCGGGCCCGATCTGGGTCTCTGTCACGGCGAATTGCTGTAGCCGCGCCCTGATACAAATCGCAGCTTCATTCGATTGCTGAGACGGCTCCGACGGCTTCTAGTCTAGCTTGGTTTGGAAGTCACTTTGTGGGCCGCGAATTTTTGCTCCAAAGCTTCCAGTGGAGATAGCGCCGGTTTTTCGCTGGGGACAGTCACCGCAGCCTGGGCGGCGGCGTCCGGAGCGGCGGCGTGCGGAGCATTGCCATTCGGCCCTTCTGCGGAGATGCTCTCATCCGTAGTGACCTCCGGCGATGGGCTTGCCGTCGCTGCCGCTGGCTTCGGGGTCTCGGCAGTTCGCGACGCGGCCAATCCCTTGTCGAGAAACTTCCTGGTATTCAACAGCGGCCGCGCCAGCGATGGATTGTAGCTGGCCCACGGACTGTCGAACTCCGCCTCGCGCTCGAATTGCGCACGCATGCTCTCCATCTTGGAGTCGAGGTCGTCCATGTAGTGCAACATCAGCGCCTCGGGAAACATGGGCAGCTTGGGCGAGCCGAATTCGTAATGCCCGTGGTGGCTGATGATCATGTGCTCCAGCAGGATCTTCAGCTCCGGTGGAAAACCGGGCACGCGGGCAATCTTTTCGTGCAACATTTCCAGCTCGATGATCATGTGCCCCAGCAGCTGGCCCTCGGTGGTGTAGGCGATGGAGCGCTGATAGGTAAGCTCGTGCAGCTTGCCAATGTCGTGCAGGAAAGCGCCGCTGAGCAGCAGATCGCGATTGACCTGGGGATAGTTGCGCGCCGCTAGATCGCACACCGTGAACAGCGACACCACGTGATCGAGCAGGCCGCCGACGAAGGCGTGATGCAGCGTCTTGGCCGCGGGCGCATTCTTGTAAGCGGTGACGATTGCCTCGTCGGACGTAAATTCGTTGAGCAGCGCTTTGAGCCAGGGGTTCTCGAAACTGGCAATGTAGTCGCAGAGTGTGCGCCAGAGTTGCTCGATATCTTTGGGGGTCTTGGGAAGATAGTCGGAGTGGTCGATCTCCGAGTCTTCCAGCCGGCGCATCTTGTGGATAGTGAGCTGCCAGCGCCCGTTATACTTGTGGATAACGCCCTTCACTTTGACGAAGTCGTCTTGCTCGAAGGCGGTGAGTGCATCCTGCACGTTGTCCCACATGTTGCCCTGCAGTTGCCCGCTGCGGTCGGCAAGGACGACCGACAAGTAGAGTTCGCCGTTCTTCTTGGACTTAACCTGCTTGACCGCGACCACAAACAGCGAGGTGATGGTCTGGTTTTCCTGGCGGGCGCAATCGGAGATGTAGAATTCCTTCATCAGAGGCCTTAGTTTTTTCTTGGGACGGCGCGAATTCGGGCCGAGCGCCTATGGTATCGGAGAACCGTGGTCAGTGGCTAGTATCATGTCCCGCAAGTTCGTGGCAAAATTCAACCGGTGTGTTTGCCAGGGCACGGCTTCAGCCGTGCCGCAAAAGTGCACGTATAGGGCGACTTTACAGGCTGCTGAAAAACTCGTTGGAGGTCAAAGCTCGGGTAGAGCTGACCTTCAGGCCAGCGTCTAAGTTCTATGTTCTTGATTCCGGGCCGGCTTCAGCCGGCGACACTCTGGCGTCGACCACTTTTTCAGCAGCCTCTTTAGCCGCTGCGGTGAGGACGTTCCGGCAACGTTGTAACTTCGGAGCTATGACATAGAATCGCGGGACAACACACTAGCCCGCATTATTCATGATCATGAAGACACGAAA
>PMWW01000103.1 GCA_003165795.1 Acidobacteriaceae bacterium | reverse complement strand
GACAAATGCAACGTAGCTGGCGGTTCGTTCGCGATGCGTCGGCTCCCGCAGCGATAGGTCGCGATACAAAGACGAATCTTCCACCCGAATTCTGGGAAGCGAGGACGAGCGACGTTGCGGGTCGTTTTCTTCCATCTAAAACTCCTCAGGTGATGATTATTTCCTTGAGTGGGCGGCCCTCTGCGTCAACGACAGCAAGGCGATTATGCTTTTTTTCTTCTTCTTGGGTAATAGCGTACAGTGCGACCGCCGAGCGAATTACGCCTGCAAGCGTTTTTCCGCTTTCTGCGGACAAATTCGAAAGGATCTCGTACGCCTTTGGATCGAAATCCAACGTCAGCCGCTTTTTCTCTGCCATAGTGTGTCTCCTTGGAGAAGCTCTTTACGTCTTAGATAATGCGGTATAAACAATGCATTGTCAAGTAAAAAAGGCTGCAAAACGACGCCTTTAAGATGCCTTGATACGCTATGCCAATGGCCAGTATCCCACCATTGCGAATGAATTGGGGATTGGGAGTTGATGAATGGAGATAGGGGGAGAAAGGAAAAGTCTCGACTCTCCCCCACCGTTAATAGCGGGCACAGGCCGAACTAGCCCTTTTTCTTCACCAGTTCCAGCACCTCTTCGGCGTGGCCCTCGGGCTTGACCGGCGAGAAGATGTGGACGATCTTTCCATCCGGCCTGATCAAGAATGTGCTGCGGACGATCCCGATCACCTTCTTGCCGTACATGTTTTTCTCTTTCAGGACGTCAAACTTCTTGGCCACCTCTTTTTTGTCGTCGGCCAGCAAGGTATACGGCAGGTCATATTTTTCTTTAAACTTCAATTGGGCCTTGGGCGTGTCGGGTGAGATGCCGAGCACGACCAGCCCGGCCTTCTGCAACTTTTTGTAAGCGTCGCGGAAGCCGCAGGCTTCGATGGTGCAACCCGGAGTATCGGCCCGGGGATAGAAGAACAGGACCACGTTCTGGCCGCGAAACTGGTCGAGCGAAACCGGGTTACCGTTTTCGTCGGGCAGAGTGAAGCTGGGAGCTTTCGAGTTGATTTCCATATCGCACTATCTATACCGCAAATTCGGCCAACAGGCTATGACGGCGTTGCTGGCGGTCGCGCCGCTCGGCTTTGGAATGAGCAGTGCGGCGCAGGTCCTGCAGGACCACACTCGCCGCCAGCAGCCGCCGCCGACCGATCAAAACCATGGTCCCGCGAAGAATGCCAAGCGTGGCCCGCGCGCCATTGCTGTGGTCGAGTTTCTGCCGGGAGGCGGAACGCGGCTGGTCCCGATTGCGATCTGGATCGACGACCGCTTCTACGATGCCAGTCTTTATGCCGCCAATCCGGAACCGATGGCGGTGCAGCCCCAAACCGTTTACCAAGCCACGGACTACGGCGAGCCAACGGGATTGTTTACCGTCGTAACCCCCAAGGAGGTCAATGGAAGCTGGGTGGCTGACGGTCGATGGACTCCGCACCTGGCAATGGATGAGAAGCTGGCGCAGCAGGCCGCCAAGCAGCCGAAGCAGAAAGCTCCGTCCAACTCTGACGACGACCGGCCAGTGCTGCACCGAGCCGGATCGAATAGCTCTTCGGGATCCGGAAATTCCGGCGCGACCTCCGGAAGTTCGAGCAACACGCCTCCGCCGTCCGACAATGATCCAGACCGGCCGACCCTGAAGAACAGCTCGCCGAGCACTGCCACCACGTCTTCCGCACCGGCCTCTTCGGCACCAACGCCGACTGGCAACGCTCCGAAGACAACCGAAGCCACACAAACATCGAGTTCGCCTGCGTCGTCCAATGACACGAACGAGAACGATCCCAGCCGTCCGCTGCTCCGGCGCGGTAAGCCTGCTAAAGAGGCGGATCAGTCTGAACCGGCGCAAGCCAGCATCGCAAAATCGCCGGCTGCGAACGGAGCGGCGCAAGTAAAACCGGTAAGCACCAACGCTGCTCCGGGACATCATTCGTATCCCGCGGTCTCCGATGCCGGCAAGTACGAGATGCGGTCCCTGCTTTACGCCATGGGTTCCTCGGAGCGAGTGGACAAGTCGCAAGAGATGAGCGCCTTGGCCCTGGAAGACATCAGGAAGTTCATTGGCCAGCGCAAGACGCCCGCTCTGCCCAAGACCGCGACCATCACCGACTACGATCTGCGCGGCTTCGACCTCGATTACAGCAACTCGCCCACCCTGGTCTTCACCGCCACGCTGCCGGTGGCCGGCGCCAAGGCGATGCGCGTTGGCGATTTCAACTACTACGTTACCGTGGTGGCGCGCGAGGACATCAACGGCACGCCGATTAAGATTTTCAGCTCGGTCACCGACAGCAATCACCTAGACGCATTCTCGCGCATGGAGATCATCGATGCGGTGGACGCCGATGCCAACGGGCGCGGGGACCTGCTCTTCCGCCAATACTCCGACACCGGAATTAACTACGGTTTGTATCGCGTTTACCCCTACCAGATGCAAAAGGTATTTGAGGGCGGATCGGGAATTTGACGGGGACAGCGGAAGCCGGCAGGGCACTTTAGTACCAAGGTCCGAGCGGTCGAAATTGTGCAAAACCTCTGACCGGAACACTGGGCGACGATCCCGCTGGAAACCCGTTACCTAGACATTCCAATGTCGGCTAAGTTGATGATTTAATTACGCTTCAATTGTGTAGCATGAGATGGGCAAATCAGGTAAGTGGCTGAAAGAATAGGCCCTGCAGGCGAGGCGGGCGAATCTTCCACAGAGTTTTCCACAGATCTGAGGAATTCCTGTGATCGAGGGTTTGGCTTGGGCAGCTGATTTCAGCCACCGACCAGGAGAAGCACGATACATTTCATAGACATGCAAAAGTCCCACAGCGTGGGACTGAAAAAGCTAGACGCATAAGTGTTGTTCCGAATGGCCCTCTCGAACCAGCAGCAACCCCAAAAAGGCCGCCTCTGGTGGGCGGCCTTTCCTCTGAATTCCAGGAACTTAGTGCGGAGTGGTCGCGGCTGGCTTGGCCATAGCCGGAGTTGTCGGCCTGCTGGTCGCGGCGCCGGCAGCACCGGCGGGCTTGGCCGGTGGAGGAGCGACGCCCGACTGGGCGTTATAGGCGTCCACCACGATTTTGGTTAGATCGACACCAGCCGTCGCCCAGAGAAGCGGACCTTGCGGCCAAGGGTTGGACGAGTCCAACAGCAGACCATAGCCATTGGCTTTGGCAAACTTGTCAATCACCGGCGCCATCTTCTGCAAGATGCGCTGAGCGATTTCGTTGGACTGCTGTTGATAATCGTTCTGGGCATCCTCCGCCGAGCGCTGCAAGCTCTTCTGCTTGGTCTCGATGGACTTCACCAGGGTGGCATGGGCCTCCTCGTTCATTTTGTCGCCCTGGGTGTTGAGCTGCTTCTTCAGGTTCTCGATCTCGGTATTCAGGTTCGACAGCTCAGTGCGGCGCGGCTCAAACTTCTTCTGCAAGGTTTCGAAATCCCGAGCGCCTTCGTTGGTGCCGATGATGGCCTGCTGAATGTCGATGATACCGACTTTGACTCCACCGGAACCGCCTGTGGTGGAAGCCGATGGGGTTGCGGCAGCGGTGCCGGCGGCCGAACCAGTTTGGGCCATGGCCGTCATTGCCAAGACGAGAGCGAACACGGCTGTGCCTACGAACGTGCGCTTCATTGAGTTGGTGTAGCTCCTTGAACTGCTCCGGGAATTCCACAGATGTTCCAGGGATGTACGCGATCCATCTGCGTCTTGATCTGGACTGCCGGAAAACGGTCCTCCACATGGAACGCGGACGACCACGCCTCCCGGCCGGAAAATTCGGCGGTGCGGATACTTCAATTATAGGGAACCGCGCTTGGCAGCGTCAAACCAGAAGAATTAGCGCCCCACGACTAGTCTCTGCTTAGAAGGAATACTGACCGCCTCCCAGGAATCGCAAGAAACCCAAATCTCGCAAGACCTGAAGTTGCTGTCGAATCTTCGCACGAACATGGCGGTTGTTCGGGTGCAGGCGCGAAAGCTGCTCCTCGAACGAATACGCATCACCTAGTGAAAATTGCTGATGGCCGATGCTATGCACAGCTGACAAAACATCCACCGTCCAGCCCCGATCGGTGACGGACAGGGACTGGAGCGACTTAGCTCGACAAAACTTCTCGCGAACCTCGGTATGGTCCGATTCGATACCGCTTTCAACGATGCCGATCTTGCCTTCGTGAGGAATCCCTTTTAGGAGGATGTTGCAACCAATCCATCCGGCTCGGCGTGCCAGAGGCCCCAATGGTGTGCGCTTTTCGATGATTGACTCGGCCAGAAAATAACGCGGAATCAAGAGCAAATTCCGGACAAACCAATTTTCCGAATACTGCATGATCAGGAGGTTCGGCGTTCGATCAGCTCGAATTGCGCCTACCATCGCGGCGTAGCCGGAATCGATGATCCTTTCGCGGCTCCAACCTTTGCCGCTTTTCAACTCATATCGTTCTGTGCAATTTTGGCAGGTGAAATCGCAAGCCCGGGAGTTTGCTCGTTCGGGAGCTAGCTCATCACCTTCGCAAGCGAGACAATAGAGCTCTGTGCGGCACCAGTTCTCGGTGATGACCCGAGCAACCTGGCTTGGTGACCGAAATCCTCGGGCTACGTCGACCGTCGCCTGAAGGTTCACCCGACCGCTCCTCGCCGCTGATTGTCTAGAACTTATCTCATAAATCGTTGTACGTCAGATGCGCATCAGGGCACGACTTCGAGTCATGGCGGAGCCGCGCTCCAAAAACGCGGCTTCAGCCGCTGAGGACAGGTTAAAACCCAGTCGAGAACGGGCCTTGTCGGCCCGGCTGAAGCCAGGCCCTGATACAAATCAGCGTGATGCGATTTATGAGATGGCTTCTAGTTCAGTTCCGCCGCAACATCATCTCCAGCGGCAGCGTTCTTGACCGTATCAGTCCGATCCTCAAAATCCACAGGTTCGCATTCCAAGTCGCACTGGGGACAACGGTCATTACAGACGCAAACATGCTCATCCACCCACTTCGTGCCGCAATGTGGACATTCGTAATACTTGAGAAACCAATCAGCCATATTCAACCAGTCACCAGAGTCTTACTTTCAACATGCTGCACGCCGTCTCACAAATACCCGAAAGCCCCTCCAAGATAAAGAGTCTGTGTCAGAACTGGTGCCGTCCCTAACGGGACTCGGACTTGTTTGCCCGTTTACCCAGCACTCCGCCTTCGGCTACGTGCTGGGCTAAGCTATTCCGCGCCTACGGCGCTCGTTTCTCGCGGTACTATCCAGTGCCGAAAACGCAAAGTCATTTCTCACACAAGCGAAGACCCTCCAGACTTTGGATAAGTGAGCCTTACGGTCAAGCGATGCCCCGATACGAACCCGATACAAACCGAACGGCGCTTTCTTCTGCAGCCTGTGACGCCGCATCTCCACGACCAGATATACGCGACTGCTCACGTTATTGCGATCGCGTGGCCTTACCTTCCATGACGACGGCCCAGCCGCCGCCCGGCTTGGCTACTTCAGACTTGAAGCCGTACGAATCGGGAGAGATGAAGGTAACGGTGTAGCGTCCCTTAGTAATGACGCCATTCATCTTCTCCTCGGCGTTCCACACCCAAGTGCTGCCCTGGACGTTGCCGATGGCCATCACGTGTTCTCCCAGGCTGTTATAGGCGTTGTAGGTATAGACCTTGTCGGCGGCGTTGTATTCCATCATCCGGGTCCCACGAACGTCGCCCATGGGGCCCTTCATCGAAGAATGGGTTTCTAGGAAAAAGCCGCCCGGCACCCACTCGGCGTGCTCGGTTGAGGTAAACGGTGTGCCCGGACTATTAGGGCTGATCTTCACTGTGCCCGCGAGCTTCCAGTCGCCGGCAAAGTATCCCATCATCTGCTGCTGTTGCGTGGGCATGGACGCTGCTTGTGCGGCCGGCGACGATTGCCCCTGAGTGGCCTGCGGAGTTTGCGCCATGGCCACCGGTCCGCAGATAAAGCAGAGCGTCACAGCGGCGGAAATGCCTCTCACGCGCATCCTCTCCTAGAACGTTGTAGCCACGGTGAAGCGGAAGGTTTTGAGCGGCTCCGCCAAAAGATACTTGGGCTGGTAAATCGAAATCGCCTGGGCATAGGTATAGTTGCCAGCCTCGCCCGCCGGGAACATGGAGCGAGTAATGGGATTGGGCGAGCTTACCACTTCATCGATCCGCATCGGGTTGTAAGCCCAATAAATGCGGAATGGCGCGTTGATCACCGGCATGAGGACTTGCAGCTCGATACCCGTAGACATGCGCGTCTGGTAGTTCGTGCCGGAGACCGCATTGAGCACGGGATTGAACGGGAGGGTCGAGCCACCAGCGCAACCGTAGCTCGAAGTCAGGGCCGGACAGCCAAAGACCGTGGTCTGCAGCGCGGTCACTTGCGGCCCGGCAATTCGCAATTGCGCGGGCTCCGAGATGAAGTCCCATCCGGTATCGACGAAGGGGGCGATCGTAACCGGTCCAATGATGGGCACGCGGTACTCCAGGTTAGTCACAACGTTGGTATCGCCGCCCGGGAAGATAATCTGCTCCACCGGAATCGTGATGCTGTAAGTGCCTTGCCGCGGGTTCGCCGGATTCAGCGGAACGCTGCTGCCATCGGGATTCTGCAGCGGAATGGTCACTGCGGTGGGGAAGAACGCGACCGGAGAGATGGCCCGGATGTCGAAGCCGCGGATGTCAGTGTCGCCGCCCATGTAGAAACGATCGAACGGAGGAGCTACCTGTCCTCCATATCCCGTAATCCACGAGCCCAGCATGCGGAACCCAAGCGTGTTGCGGCCCTTGTTCACGGGAAGGAACTTCTTGTATTCGGCAACCGGCTTGATGTATTTCACATTGCCCCCAAGACCAGCGAACTCGGTAGCGAAGTACAAACTTTGGCCGGAATGCGGGCGCTGCGGATTGTCAATTCGATTGTAGGAAAAGTTGGGTACGACCTTGCTCGTGATAATTCCGGTGAGCGCGTTGGGGCCCGATATGGTTCGGAATTCCAGCGCTTCAAAGTAATCGGTGGAGGCCGCACTGAACGTCTGCACCGATGAATCGTCGAACGAGTAGGTCATGCCCACGCGCTTGAACGAGCGCTTGATCGGGTAGGCCAAGGATGAGGTAAATCCGGTGCTGGTCTGGGTAAAGTTCTGCAGCAACGCCTGGTAGCTGGGCGGCAGGTTCAATTGCTGGTTCTGCTGGATCGACGTCAGCGCAGCCTGATTGTAGTTGTAGCTGCGGTGGTACACTGACCAGCCAAACTGCAGCGGACGGTCGAACAGATAAGGCTGGGTGAAGGACAGCGTCTCATTGCGCTGGTACTGCCCGATCTGGAATTCGAGGGAGAGACTTTCGCCCTTGCCGAACAAGTTGTTAGTCGTATAGTTGATGCCGATAAAGGCGCCCGATAGTCCGCTGACACCGCCGGTCAGGCCGATGCTGTTCTTACCTTTCTCCTTGACCTTTAGCGTGATGTCAACCGTGCCGTCCTGCACGTTCTGCTTGATCTCGGAATCCTGCTCCGGCTTGAGCACGTCAAAGTATTGCAGCTGGTTCAAGCGCAGCAGGCTGAGCTCCCACAGATTGCCGTTGTAGACCTGGCCTTCTTCCAAAGCGAGCTGGCGCCGGATGACCTTGTCGCGGGTAGTCGTGTTTCCCTGAAACTCGATACGCCGGACGTAGAATTGTTTGCCTTCGTCCAAGTCGATCCGGAGGCTGATGGTTCTCTTCTCGTCATCAGCGTCAGTATTGGGCACGGGAGTGAAGTTGATATAGCCCAGTCCGGCATAGGCCTTGCGCAATGCTTCCAAACCCTTGCGGACGGCCTCGGTATCGAACACGTCGCCGTCCTTGATCTTGAACAGGTTGCGTAGCGCCTGCGTATTCTTGACCGCCTTGTTACCGGTAAAGGTGATTTCCTTCAGGCGGTAGCGCTGGCCCTCTTCCACCGGCATGGTGATGTCCACGGCCTTGCCCGGCTTCGACTTGAAGGGGAAGTACCAGCGGACGCCGCTGGTGTCGTGGATCTGGGTCTTGGGATCGCCCACCAGCGCTTTGAAGTAGCCCTTGGTCTGGTAGAAGTAACGCACGCGTTCGGCGTCTTCTGAAAGCTTGGTGGAATCGTAGGTGCGTGCGAACAGGTTCTCCAGGAAGATGGAGTGGGGAATGCCGATCGGCTTCAGGTTCTTCATTGCGCTCTGCAGCTCGCGATTGCTGAGCGCTTTGTTGCCCTCAAACTTGATCTTGCCGACCTTGACCTTGGGACCTTCTTTCACCACAAAGGTCAACGCCACGGCGGCGGGAGGGATGGGTCGCACTTCCGATTGCACGGTGGCGAACTGCCGGCCGTGCGAGGCCAGCAACTGCTTGATCACCACTTCAGCGTGCTTTACCTTGGTGGGATCGTACTGGCTCTCCTGCGTGAGACCGACCTTTTGTTCCTTGAACTTGTCAAGCACGTCGCTCTGCGAAACCGAACTCAGGCCGACATACTTGATCTCGCGGATGGTGGGCTTCTCCTTGACGTAGACATGGATGATCCAGCCCTTGGTCGACTGTTCGCGTTCGATTCGCAGATCGTCGAAATAGCCGGTGTTCCACAGGGAATTGAAGTCCCGTTCCAGGGCTTGCTGGTCATACACGTCGCCCGGCTTGGTGAACATGCGGGCACGAATGGTTTCCGCCGGAATCCGGCGGTTGCCATGGATCACGATACTTTCCACCACGTCCTGTTGCGCTACGCAGGTCCCGGCGAGTAATAGGATTGCGAGGAAAAAACCGATCGCCGCGGCGCAATAACGTGTCCCGCGAACCCATAGCCTCGCGGGTCTTCCCTGACGGTGGCAAGAAATGACGGAAACCTCGGTACCAGGGTTTAATGAAAGCGCAATTATACGGTAAGGGCGCTCTGGTTCGGAAACCAAAACCACCCGATGATTGGCAGTCGTCGGCTACGCTAACCCTCGGTGACGGTGGAAGTTGCGTCAGCGCGCTCCACTTCCACCAGAGTGGAATAGAACGTAGCACCACCACCCAGGTCGGTGAGCCGGTCGGAAGTGAGCAGGTTGATGTTGCGACCGCCCTCCGACAACTTTGCCCAGCCCAGCTTGGCGCCGACAACGCCCGCCGGCACTGATCCGTCAACCCGAGCTTGTAGAAAAATTTCGCCCCGCTGATTAAAGATCCGGACCCGATCGCCGTCCGCGATGCCGCGGCGCTGGGCGTCACTCTGCGCCATCTCCAGCTTGTGCGGCTGTTCCATTTTCTGATGGCCGGGATGATTGACGAACGTAGAGTTCAGGAAGTTATCGGCTTTGCGCGCCAGCAATTCCAGCGGATACTGCTTGGCTGCCGATTGGTGCCGCGACTCTTCCGGCGGAACGAACGATGCAACGGGATCCATTCCCAGAGCGATCAGCTCACCATCATAAAGCCGAGCTTTTCCGGTGGGCGTTGGAAATCCCTTGGCAAACGGCAACCAGGGCTCGC
This sequence comes from Acidobacteriaceae bacterium, assembly GCA_003165795.1. GTDB lineage: Bacteria > Acidobacteriota > Terriglobia > Terriglobales > Acidobacteriaceae > Bog-257. The sequence continues at coordinate 32,849 of PMWW01000103.1, read as the reverse complement.
CGTTCCCGTCGCCATTCAAGTTGAGACGCACACTTGGGTCACGCTCCAGCCGCTCGCGATTGATGCCGGCCAGTTGCGGCACGCCCGAGGCCAGCGCGGCGTCGATCATCGCATCCACCGGCTGGCGGAAGCATTCGTCATCGAAGCCCATGCGCAGCGCCAGCTCGCGAAAAAAATCCACGTTGGATTTGCATTCGCCGAGCGGCTCCATCGCCTGATGCGAAACCTGCAAGTAATAGTGACCGTAGGCCTGCACCAGGTCTTTGTGCTCGAAGAATGTGGTCGCGGGAAGCACGATATCGGCATAGTCGGTGGTGTCGGTGAGGAACTGTTCGTGTACCACGGTGAAAAGATCCTCGCGCCGTAGTCCTCGCGTCACCAGTTGCTGTTCCGGACATATTGCCGCAGGATTACAGTTGTACACCACCAGCGCTTTGACGGGAGGATGGTCGAGCTCGGTAAGCGCCCGTCCCAATTGCACCATGTTGACCGTGCGCGACGGTCGCCCCAGAGGACTTTTCAGCATCAGGTCGCGCCGCTCCAGGGCAGTGCGGTCGAGCTGAAAGCCTCCGCTGGTCGAGAGCTGCAGTCCTCCACCAATTTCTTTCCACGATCCGCTGATGACCGGCAACATGCAGACGGCCCGCACCGCGGCGCCGCCATTCTGCGAGCGCTGAATGCCGTAGTTCAGGCGAATTGCCGCCGGCCGCGTGGTGGCATATTCACGCGCCAGCCGCTCGATGTCGTCCTTGGCGATACCGGTCCATTGCGCAACGCGCTCCGGCGTGTACTCCGGCAGGCGCTTCTGCAACTCGTCGAATCCCTCAGCGTAACGCGAAATATAATCCGCGTCGTGCCAGCCTTGGCGCACCATGATGTGCATCAAGCCCATGGCCAACGCAACGTCGGTCCCAGGATTGATCGCAATGTGCCAGTCGGCGACGCGCGCGGTGCGCGTGCGATAAGGATCGATGACGACCAGCTTGGCGCCGTTGCGCCGCGCTTCCTCAATGAACGGCCAGAGATGAATATTGTTGCCGTGGATGTTGGCGCCCCACGCGACGATGTACTTTGCGTGGCGGAACTGCTCTGGCTCGGTGCCGATCTTGCGCCCGTAGATGGAGATGATAGCGTCGCCGCCCGCCTGCGAGCAGATGCTGCGATGCAGTTGCGATGCGCCCAGGCGATGGAAGAAGCGCATGTCCATCGACCCGTTGTTGAGCACGCCGATGTTGCCGCCGTAGGAGTATGGCAGCACCGCTTCCGGCCCAAACTCCGTGCTGATCTTTTTCAGCCGCGCGACGATTTCGTTGAATGCGTCGTCCCAACTGATGCGCTGGAAAACGCCGTCGCCGTGCGTTCCCTTCGCCGAGACGCGCCGCATGGGATAGAGAACGCGGTCGGGCGAATACACACGGTCAAGATACTTGGCAACTTTGCCGCACAGGAAGCCGCGGGTGATGGGATGTTCGGGATCGCCTTGGATCTTCGTGGCCCGCCCGTCCTCGATGGTGATGAGAACAGCGCAACCGTCGGGACAATCATGCGGGCAGGCTGCGTGGACCAGTCGCTTCATCAAGCACACCTACTCTGCGATTATCCCACGAGGGATTGATTGTTTCTGTCGGCGTTCAAGGAGAAAGGCCTGGCGGGAGCTGCCCCGGAGGCCATCGCAACGCACTTCATATCAGAGCCTGCTCATCACTCGCCCGTGACCAGCCGCGCGTTTCGCGGGACAAACCGCACTTCAATCGGTTGACCAATCTAATTCCCCTTGCTTTCCGTACCCCTAACGGATGTATGATTTGTAAACCCGCAGGCCGAGTCGTGCAGTTCGTGGGGAGAAAGCGCTATGGCTCGCAAAATACTTGCCCTCTTGATTGTGCTCGTTACCGCGATTTCTCTACCGTGCGCGGCGAAGATGCACGGTCCCACGGCAACCCAAGACCGCGAACGCGTACTGGATTACACGCACAGCCTGGAAGATCATCCGCTCGCTAAAGACAGTCTGCAAAAAAGAATGTGGCTGACCGAGTGGATCGTGCAGGTCCCCGACCTCACCGTCAACGTCTGCTGCAAGGAATTGCAGTCGCTGGACGAGGTGAACAACACTTATTCCAACCAGCTGCGCGTGCAGGCAATGTACTCGCAGGCCGCCTTCCAGTTGGAGCATCCCGACGTAAAGGACTCGGCCGCCATTCAAGCGGCTGGACTGGCGGGCACCTTGCGTGCGTATCGCGCCATCCAGCGCTTCGATCCCTCGGCCAAGTATCCCTTGCTCGATAATCTGATTTCTCTGGAAAGAAAAGGCAAGCTGCAAAACTATGTGCAGCATCAGTCGAAGTGCATGATGGAAGATTAGAGGATTCGGGCTAATGTTTGATCGGGGGGCGCGACGGTGGCGCCCTTTCGTATTTCGTGGCACTTTCGTATTGCCAATGTCTTGAGGATTGTCATTACGAGCGAAGCGACGACCCTGCCTTTCTTATGCCGGGCAGCAATTTGTGGGAAAAGCGGGTCCTCAAGGCTGGACTGCCATTCGTCATCACAAGTCGAAACTTGAAACTGTCTCACCGCACCTTGGAATACATCACCTGGTCCAGAACCAAGCCATTCTTGATGGCGCTGCGGCGTAGAAGCCCTTCGCGCTCGAAGCCGGCCTTTTCCAGCACGCGCATGGATGCCACATTGTGGGAGAAGGCGATGGCGAAGATACGGACAACCCCGTAGTTGCCGAAAGCCCAGTCCGCGGCGGCGATGACCGCACGCGTGGTCAGCCCGCGCCCCCAGTACGGCTCCGCCAGCCAGTAGCCCATCTCCACGCTGAGGCGCGCGATGTCTACCCCAAGCTTGAATCCGATTCCCCCGATCGCTTCGATTTCGTACTCCACAGCAAGGGACATCGGAACATCCATTGCGCGTACATAGTTCAGGTAATCGATGCCGTCGCGCCGGGTGTAAGGGTGGGGGAATTGGTCGCGAAGATTGCCCGCGATCTTGGGATTGTTGGCGTGGCGCAGCAGCGCATCGAGATCGTCCCTGCGCCAAGGCCGAATGCGAAGACCATCGCCGAGGTCGAGCAGCATGATTAAGAATGTTGCGGTACCGCAGCCGAGAGCGCAAGTGTCAGCTGGGATGATGCCGCTCCTCGTATACCAACGCCGCAGGGTTGCAGCCAGTGAACGTGTTCGGGCCGGTGCCACCTGCGCTGATCACTTCTTTGGTTTTGACGTAGGATCGATTGCGACCAGCAGCACTTTGCCTGATCGTCATCCTGGATGACGCCACCAGCGAGATCTACTATGCGCAGCTGGTGGAAGAAGAATCGACGGCGACGGTGATGGCCGGGTTGCGGGAAGTGATCGAGCGCCAAGGCTTGTTCTGCGCCTTGTACAGCGATCGCGGCAGCCATTTCTGGCTGACGCCGAAGGTGGGCGGCAAGGTCGATCCCCATCGCCTGACCCAGGTGGGACGGGCGCTGCGCGAGCTGGGAGTGCAGATGATTCCGGCCTACTCGCCGCAGGCGCGTGGCCGCAGTGAGCGCAGCTTTGGTACTTGGCAAGGTCGGCTACCGCAGGAGCTGCGGTTGCATGGGGTCAAGACACTGGAAGCGGCGAATGAGTTTCTACGGGCACCCTACATCGCCGAGTTCAATGGCCGCTTTCAGGTGGCGCCGGCACCACGCGGCAACGCGTTTTTGCCTTGCCCCCGGAAGAATCTGGACCTGATCTTCTCCCTGCAGTTTGAGCGCACGGTGAACCGCGACAATACCGTCAGCTTTCAGAACCTGCAGCTGCAGATTGAACGAGTGCATTGGAGAGCAACGCTGGCCGGTTGCAACGTGACGGTTGACCAGCACCTGGACGGAACCATCGGTCTAAGCCACGGGCCACATCGGCTGGGACGTTATACCGCCCAGGGGGTCGCCATCAACTCAACCGGAAACGCGGACCACCCCGGCTCCGATAATAGGCATATCCTACCAGGCGGGTACCCGTTTTATGTCGGCAAAACTGCGCCACTTTCTCACATACCAAAACCGCATTCACTCATCTAAAGCACATGCCGGTCGTAAGACTCCGGTTCGCGGCCTTACCAATTGTGGCTGAAAATTCAATGAAGAAATTAATCCCGCTCGCTCTATTTGCTCCGCTCTTGACATGTCCCGCATTTGCCGATGGTCCGGCTTCGCCGCCGCCGCCGAAAGCTCCCTTCACCGACTACCGTTACGAAAAGCCGGGCACCACTCGCAAGATTACGCCCCAGGACCTGCCTGCGCCGTATGCGACCAAGTCGGCGACGAATGGCCCGCACGTGGTAACCCGTCCGAAGAATGTCTGGCCCCAGGCGCCTGCCGGCTTCAAGGTCGAGCTCTACACGACCGACGTGCAAGAGCCGCGCTTGATCCTCGCCGCTCCCAACGGCGACTTCTTCGTGGCCGAAACCCACAACGGCGACATCAAAGTCTTTCGTGGCATCACGGCTGACGGAAAGCCGCAACAGACGGCAACCTTCGCTACCGGCCTGACCGAGCCCTACGGCATCGCCTTTTATCCGCCGGGACCAAATCCGCAGTACGTTTACATCGGCGATACCGACGCGGTGCTGCGCTTCCCCTATCACAACGGAGATCTGAAGGCGACCGGCAGGCCGCAGCAGCTGACAGCGTTGCCCTCGGGAGGCGCGCACTCGACCCGCGATCTGGTGTTCTCGCCTGATGGCAAGCGGCTACTCGTCGGAGTGGGATCGGCTTCCAACGCGAACGATCCCGACACCCATCCGGATGAGAAGAACCGCGCTGACATTCTGGTGATGAATCCCGATGGCTCCGCCATGCATGTATACGCCTACGGCATTCGCAACGCCGGCGGCGGCCTCGCCATCAATCCCAAGACCGGTGAGTTGTGGTGCTCGGTCAACGAGCGCGATCAGTTGGGCGACAATCTGGTGCCCGACTACATCACTCACGTGCAGGAGGGCGGATTCTACGGCTGGCCGTATTACTACATCGGCGGCAATCCCGACCCCCGGCTCAAGGGCAAGCATCCTGAGCTGAAGGCCAAGGTGATCGTCCCCGACGTGCTGCTACAGCCGCACAATGCATCGCTGGAGCTGGCCTTCTACCAAGGTCAGGAGTTTCCGTCAGAGTACCAGGGCGACATCTTTTCCTCGCAACATGGTTCGTGGAACAGAGACCCCCGCGCGGGATATGAAGTGATTCGCATACCGCTGCACCAGACCGGCCGGGCGAGTGGCGAGTATGAAGACTTCCTCACCGGATTCGTGCTTCCCAACGGCGATGTTTGGGGACGGCCGGTGGGCGTCACGGTGGCCCCAGATGGATCGTTGCTGGTCACCGACGACGCATCGAATTCCATCTGGCGCGTGCGCTATGGAGGGAAGTAAGGATGCAGTAGAAAGGGAGCAGCTGCGAGCAACTCTCTTCATTTTGTCATCCCGACCGTAGCGAAGCGGAGCCGAGGGACCTGCGGTTTTTGCTTTTCCCTGGACCCGGTTAGCCTACTGCGAAGGTGGCAAAAAACGAGGACGCGCGGGATGCGTGGCACGTTCAGCGCTTGGCCACTTCGGCTTCTCCGCCTTCCGGTCCATAGAAGAATACCCAGGTGGCGAAGTCGTCAGTGAACTCAGTGAAGCAGTGCTCCTCGCCGGCCCCTACGAAGAGCATGTCGCCGGGTCCGAACGAAGTCTCGTCAGCGCCACGTTGGAATCGGCCCGCTCCATTCGCGATGACGTAAATCTCGTCGCGCGTATGCGGCGTCTGCGGATCGTTGCCGCGCGGGGCGTAGAGCTTCACGGTCAATGTCCCGTGGCGAAATAACTCGATCGACCGTTCGCCGTTGGGACGGGGCAGCCGATCCAGGCCGGTCAGAGCCTTGAGATAGCCTTGCACGATTTTGCCTTCAATCTTCATGGTCATGCCGGCCCCAGGTGGCTCAACTTTGCTGGCTCTTTCGGCTTCCACACACCGACGATGATCCCCATCAAGATGCTGCCCAGAAACGGGTAAGCCGCGGAAATCAGGATGAACGAGCCGGCGCGCATTTCGAAGACCATTTCGGTGATCATGGCCAGAGCGGCCGCCAGGCCCACCAGAATGCCCACGACAATTCCGCGGAAAAGCCCTTGCGTTTCGGAGGTGCTGACCAGCCTGGCGATGGCATAAGCCATGAAGATGCTGCAAACCAGCGCAATGATGTAAGGCCAGAAGTTGGGATGAGACATATAGGCTTGCATCTCCTCTGGCGCCATGCGCAATCCAGCCTTCCACCGGCTGGCAAACGCCGTAAACCAAGCGGCGCCCAGAAGCCAGTCCACCACTCCCGCCAACAGGATCGCAGCCCAATTCAAGCGCATCGTGCCCTCCTCGCCTTCGGCGTGACGATACCTTGTTCCGCTGAGTTGCGCAATTGTAATCAGCGGGCCGCGCCCATCATTAGTACCTGTTGCGAAGCGTAGGCTTGATGGCGCAGGGTACGCAGGCTGAACGCATCATTGCGCTTGGCCAGCCGCGTGCCGTCGGCGGTTTTGGGACCGGCATTCCGCAGAGGGGACTTAGTTATTCAAATGTCCTTCCAGTCAGATCGACGGCCGCCACCAACTCTATGGCGATAGCGGCGTGATCGGTTGGTTTCCAGTTTCGGGTTATGCCACCTGCTGCGAAGCGGGAAGATGCGACTTCGAATCACGGCGCGAAACCTCACTTCCCCTATTAATCAGCATTTCCAGCACGGCCCGGTAAATCCGCTCAACGGCAGGACGACGGTAGTCCCATCGTTTGTCCGCTTCGGGCGGAAAGACCCCCATCGTCGCATTGGCTTCGAAGAGCAGGACCTCCCCTTTTCCATCCAAACCAAAGTCGATTCCACCATAATCCAGACCCAGCGTTTTCTGAATCTCTTCCAGCGCGGCCAAGGCACGAGGTCCGAGCACATCTGGCATGTTCACCAGAAATTCGGCATCCTCGGCCCGGTGCTCCGGACAATCCGCCATCTCAGCACTAAAATAATGGATCTTCCAGTTACTCGAGATCGCAGCGTGTAAAGGATAGAGCTGTCCATCGATCATCATGACGCGATACTTGCGCGTCTTGCCATCGGGGGCGCGGGCATCGAGATACTGGATCACGGTTAGATCGCTACCCGGCAGCTTGTCCAGAGCGGCGGGAAGCTCATTGCGGCTTTCCACTCGCAGAAAGTGCTCTCCACCGTGAAAGCCGGGCGTTCGGAGCAAAAGTGGAAACTCAAAACCGTGGCGGGTCAGCCTGGACCCAGCGTCAGGTGCGGCAAGCACTTGCCGCGACCAGGTCATGGTCTGCGGAGTGATAACTCCCGGCACGCTGGAAAGACGCCGGGCGACGTCGCAACGGCCGCTCGCCAGCACTGCGGCCGGAGGATTGATGACTGGAGCCGCGGTATGAGCAACCAGGGATTGCGCGCCCACCAGCGCCTCGGCAGCCGCGTCGGCATCGCCGATGGCGTTGACGACGAGCTGGTGCGGAGGCAGAGCAGTATTGCAGTCGTAAAACTCGGTGACGATAAGGTATCTCTGGAAAACGCGGTCGCTCAGGAAGTTGTTGACTCGGGCGTTGCCTCCAGTGGCCGAAATTAGATCCAACACCACGATTGGCTCCCGCTCGCCGCGGTACGCTACCGGGATCACGCACTGGCGCTGGAAAGCAGTGCGGCGATGGCCGCGTGCCTGCTCCGGCTCTCCCAGATCGGCGAGCGCGTATGCCAAGCCGGCATGCGCCTGGCGCAGGTCCGGGTCGATTTTCAGGGCGTGCTCGAGGTGCTCGCGAGCGTTCTTCGGTTCCTTGGCCCGAATGAGGAGAGCGCCAAAATTCACCCGGCTCATAGTGTCATCCGGATGTTTGGCTACGGCCTCGGTGTAGAGTCTTCGCGCCTCCATTTCGTTCCCAGCAGCGACCAGAAGGGTTGCTAGATTGTTCATGGCTCCCACATGAGAGGGATCAAGATCGAGCAGTTCCTTATAGGCGTTTCTGGCCTCCAAGCTGCGGCCCATTTGTTGCAAGAGGTTGCCCCGCTGAAAAAGAAGAGCAACGGAGTCTGGCCGCGACGTTAGCTGTTTTTCTACCTTTACCAATCGTGATTGCAAAACCTTGTGGGCATCGAATTCTTTAGTAGGTTGACTGGCCTTGGCTTGGGCGGCGCGGTCCTGCAGAGCGCGACCGTGGGTGAGCGTACTGTCCACCAACTCGTCGATGTCAGCACGACTGGTGCGGTGGTTGACGATGGCCGCTCGTATCGCCAGGCGGCCGCTGATCGTGGTCGTAGAGGGGGCGACGATGCCGGACTCCTGGAGCTCGATGACGATCTGTTGGTTGAGCGGGTCAGGCTTCTCGGCGCGATAGCGAAAGCAGACGATATTGAGTTCCACCGGAGCCAGCAGTTCGAGCTCCGGTGTCTCAGCTATCCGGCGTTCCAGATGGCGTGCCAATTTGCAGGTGCGGGAAATAACCGCTCCCAGTGCGTCGCTACCGTAAACCTTCAGCGTGAACCAGGTCTTCAACGCGCGAAAGCCACGCGAGAGATCTGGTCCAAAGTCGCAAGGCCAGGATGAGCCGGCAGCCAATCCTCGCTCCGCCCGCTTGAGGTATGCCCCCGCAGAGGCGAAAGCCTGCTTGTGCAGCGTCCCGTCACGCACCAGAATGAAGCCGGCATCGTAGGGCACTTGTCCCCATTTGTGAAAATCGAAGGCCAGCGAATCGGCCCGTTCGATGCCATTGAGTCGCGGCGCAAGATCCGGAGCAAGCCTAGCCAGAGCGCCGCAGGCGCCGTCGACATGAAACCAAACCTGCTCGCGCCGGCAGAGATCGGCGAGACCGGCAAGGTCGTCAATCGCCCCAGTGTCAACCGTGCCTGCGCTTCCGACCACCAAAAAGGGCGTAAAGCCGGCATCGCGGTCTCGCTGGATCGCTTTTTCCAGCGCTTCGAGGTCGATGCGACAAAAATTGTCAGTTGGGACCAGCCGCAGCGCATCGCTGCCCACGCCACAGAGATCTATCGCCTTTTGGATACAGCCATGAACTGCGGTCGAAGCGTAGGCGGTCAGCCGCATCCCCGCTGCGGAGATGCCGCGGCGGCGCGCCTCAAAACCCAGCGCCACATCGCGAGCGATGACCACGGCGATCAGGTTCGCCATGGAAGTCCCAGTAACGAACAAGCCGGTCGCCGTTTCGGGAAAGCCGAAGATCTCGCGTGTCCATTGGACCACCTGGCGCTCGACCTCGATCGGCGCCTGATCGCGGCCTCCCAGATTGGCATTCAGTCCCGCGGCCAGCATTTCCGCCAGCATGCCAACCGGCGTACCCCCGCCATGCACCCAGCCCATAAAGCGGGGATGAACATTACCTGCGGCGAAGGGCAGGACATCGCGCATGAACTCTTCATGAACGGCGGCAAGATCGGCCGGCAGCCGCGGAACCACGCCGCGAAACCGCGCCCGCGACTCGTCTGGCATGGGCTGCCACACCGGGCGTTCGCGAATGTGCTCGGTGTAATCGAGCATATCGTCCAGCATGTGGTGGGCTTGCGTGCGGAGGTTTTTCCAGTCGCTTGGATCAAGCGTTTCGTTCTCTTTCGCGGAGACGTCGGCATTCTGCGCCGGGCAATCGATCGCTTGAGGCATCTTCCCTCCCGCCGGGACAATTGGAGATACCAATTTCTTGGAGCAATCGAGTGACCAGACGAGTGCAACATTCTCGCAGGAACATTAGCGGATTCTCATCTCTTGGCGGAAAGATGTGCGGGGAATCACCCATCACTCCTAGAGCCTATCTCTCATAAAATCGTTTTGTATCAGGGCCTGGCTTCAGCCGGGCCGCAAGCGAGTTCATCCTAACCTGGGCTTCAGCCCCTGAAAAACCCTTTTTCGCAGGGGCTGAAGCCCTGACCTTTGCGGCGTTTCGTTCGGCACGACTAAAGTCGTGCCCTGATACGACCCAGAAACGATTGTGAGATGGGTCCTAGTTGCTGATCGCGACTCGCACCATCTTCTTCCCCGCGCGCAGGGTGAACTCCGTTCCCAGCCTCACCGCAACCACGAGTTCGGTCTTGAGTTCGCCGTCAACTTTCACGGCGTTCTGCTTCACCTTGCGCAGGCCGTCGGTCACCGAGGTCGCCAGGCCGGTGCGGGCGAGCAACTTGTCGAGTCGCACTTGAACATTACCACCAACGTTCGACGCATTCGGCGCGGCAACATCAGCGAACAACACGCTGATGTGAAGCAGGTCTTCCGAAGCTTCGTCCCTCTGGAACATGCACGACTAACCCTGCTCCGATGCCGGGGCCATGGCGCTCGCCCCCGGTTATTGAATGATCGCTACCTTCGCCCGCTTTCCCACGCGCACCGTTAGCCGATGCGGGGCGGATGCAGTAGGCCCTGGCTTGCCTGTCATATGGTATTGGAGACTGGTTTGTTTTTTCCCGTCGATAGAAACTGCGCCGGCTTTTATCAGCTTTGCTGCCTCCGTACCGGAAGCCAGTCCGAGTTCTCGAATAAGCTTAACCACGGAATAAATGCCAACTGCGCCGGAATACCCTCCGCGCTCGACACGACGACTTGCCTCCTCAACTTGCGCATGCCCGAACTCCTCCTCTGCCTGCACGTCCCCCACTATTTCATGAAAGGGAATGCGGACTCTACTGGCTTCTACGCGCACCGACTCAATGTCTCCGGCTACGATCTTCTGTTGGAACATGCGCGACCAATCCTGCGCTGCTTGTTCAGCTGCTTCGTGTGAATGGAAGTCGGCGACAATACGCTTGCCGAGTTCCTGCTTCAGCTTCATCGGATGGGCCGCACCGCTGGCGACCTCGGTTTTCATGCGCTCGATGTCGGCCATGCTCACGTCGGTGACCAGCTCGTAATAGCGCCACATCAGCTCGTCGGAGATCGACATGACTTTGCCGAACATTTCCTGAGGCGGCTCGGTGATGCCAATGTAATTGCCGTACGACTTCGACATTTTCTGCACGCCGTCGGTGCCTTCCAGCAGCGGCGTGGTGAGCACGATCTGCGGCGGCTGTCCATAGTGGCGCTGCAGCTCGCGGCCCATCAGCAGGTTGAATTTTTGGTCGGTGCCGCCGAGTTCGACATCAGCCTCCAGCGCCACCGAGTCATAGCCCTGTGCGATGGGATAGAGCAGCTCATGCATGGCGATGGGCTTCTCCTCCATGAAGCGCTTGTGGAAGTCTTCGCGCTCCAGCATTTGCGAGACGGTGAACTTTGCCGCCAGGCGAATGAAGCCTTCGTAGCCCAGCTTGTCGAGCCACTCGCTGTTGAAGCGGACTTCGGTCTGGTCGCGATCGAGGATCTTGAAGACTTGCGCCTTGTAGGTCTCGGCGTTCTGGTCGATCTGCTGGCGCGTGAGCGGCGGGCGGGTGACGGAGCGGCCCGAGGGATCGCCGATGAGCCCGGTGAAGTCGCCGATGAGGAAGATGACGGTGTGGCCCATGTCTTGAAAGTGTTTCAGCTTGCGCATGAGCACGGTGTGGCCCAGGTGCAGGTCGGGCGCGGTAGGATCGAAACCGGCCTTGACGCGCATAGGCTTGCCGGACTGGCGGGACTTTTCCAGCCGCTCGCGCAGGTCACTCTCGCGAATGATCTCGGCCGCGCCCTTGCGCAAGTAGGCCAGCTGCTCATCAACCTCGGGGAAAGAAGGCATAAGGAGTGATTATAGGAGGTTCGAGTTCTTGGAAGCAGTTGCGAGTTTCCAAGTTTCGAGTGTAAGTCGTCTCATGAATCGCATCGGGATGTGACATGTATCTGGGAATCGCCGTTTGTAAACGAATTGCGGTTTGTGCCAGGGCACGGCTTCAGCCGTGCCGTAAAAGCGATAAACGAATTCGGGCTTTAGCCCAGGGAGATGTTTTGCAGGGGCTGAAGCCCTCACATTCATTCGGGTTTTCGGCACGACTGAAGTCGTGCCCTGACACGAACCAATTCATGTATCAGGTAGCGTTAAGTCGTATCGGACGCAAAGCTGGCTGCGATAATGCTAACTTCAGCCAGAATTGAAGATGAAATCGAAAGGTTCGGCGAGCCTACGATGAAAGCTCTTCTCCCTGCCTCGATATTCGTGCTGATGATGTCCATCGGCATGAGCTTGCACTGGCGCGAGCTGGTAGCCAACTGGCGAGGGCTGACGTGGGGCGCGTGGTTGCGATTGCTGCTGGCGACCTTCATCGTGCCGCCGGCGGTGGCGCTACTGCTTGCACGAATTCTGCCGCTGAATCTTTCCGAAACTGCCGGGTTGTTCATGGTGGCCGCTGCGCCGGGAGCCCCGCTGCTCACGCGCAACCTGGCGCGGCGCGGCTTCGACATGCACCTGGCCGCGAGTTATCAGGTTTGGGGCGCGGTCATGACGCCGATCATGATTCCTCTGCTGGTTTACGGAGCGGCCAAGCTGTACGCGCGCGACATCTGGATTCCACCGATGGCGCTGGTGGTGCAGATCGTGGAAAAGGAATTTGTGCCGCTGCTGGTGGGCATGGCGCTGGCCCACTTCGCGCCGGCGTTCGCGAAGAAAGCGCAGCCGAAGATGAACCTGCTGGGCAACGTGGTGCTGACCCTGGTGTTTGTTATTTTGCTGTGGAAGATGGGTCCGGAGCTGAGGAGGGTGACGCCGTGGGTGGTGCTGGCGGCGATGCTGTTATTGGTCGCGTCGATCGGGGCGATGCGCCTGCTGATGAGTATCGATCGAATCGGGGTACGCACGTTAGAGGTCAGCAATGCCAATCGCCATGTGGGCCTGGCGCTGCTGTTGTCAGGACAATATATTCACAACCGGGATGCCTTGCCGACGGTGGCGTGCTACGCCATTGTGGTTGCGGTGATGATGATGATCGCGCCGAAGATTTTCAAGCAGCGGGATGAGGTTGCGCGGGCAGCCGCGGCGTAGCGAAAGTTTGTGACCTAGGGACGACAGCAGGTCCTTCGACTCCGGCGGCGAAGCGCCGCCTGCGCTCAGGATGACACCTTCAAGATGAGATTTTCTACGGCTCGGCTGAAGCCGCGCCCCTTCCAGCCCGTCGACAATTCGAGCAGCTCGATTAGTCGGCGATGGCGATGCGGGCTGGCTCTTCGGCCATCTCTTCCTGAGGAACCGCGATGGGGACGATGGTCAGCATGTCGGTCTGCACCTTGTCCCACTGCTGGATCAGCAGTCCCTTGGCTTCGAACAGGTCGCGAATCGACGCCGAATCCCAGCCCACTACTTCTTCGAGAATGGGAACCAGGATGGCCAGCGCGCTGTCGCTGATGACCGAGCGCTTGGCAATGGGCGCCAGATATTTGTTCTCCGACACCGCGATGGTGAATCCGTCGCGCCGGTTGACGTGTAGCATGACGTGAATGTCGGAGCTGCCGTCGCCTACATAGACGATGCGGTCAGGACCGGTGCGCAGCTTCTCCAGCAACTGGTCGATGACGGCGACCTTGCCGTAGCCGGCGGTGACCTGCTTGATGCGCGCGATCTCGCCGTCGGAGTTGTACTCGAACTCGGTGCCGTAGATGTGCTCGGGCGGAATGATGCCTTCCAGAGCCGAGCGGATCACTTCCACCGGGCCGGCCGAGATCACGTAGAAATCGAAGTGGTAACCCTCGACCTCGTCCGACAGAAAGCTGTAGAGCGAGTCGATGTTGGGCTTCAGCCGAACGGCCTTGCCGGCTTGGTACAGATGTTCGCGGCGCACGCGAGAGCGGAATTCGGGATCGTGCAGCAGCAAGTAGGCGAGCTCGCCTCCCTGCTGCACCAGGTTCAGCTTAGCCATCCCGGTGGCCTTGCGCTCGAATTCGCTGGTGGAAATCCCCAGCAGCTCGGCCAGCACGTAGCCCGAGTCGTTGAAGCTCAAGGTCTGGTCAAAATCGCTGGCGAATATGTAGCGCTTCTTCAGTTGTATCTTTTCAAGCATAGTTTCAGATTAAGGTTGATGGTTGTGCTGGCGCATGAAAACCCGCAGCTCCTCGGAGGGATGTGTTGATACTTAGTTGATACTTACGTGATTAGATTCGGGCCGTGGTTGAAGGATGATGAATTTGGAGGGAAAGAGAGCAACGATCTGATTTGTTAAGGAGATAGAGAGATTCTTAGTCCCCGGCTTCCCCCGAATTTTCCTGTTGACATACGTATGTTTTACGTATATTTTACGTATAGAGGGTATGAAGATGGACGCAGAAGTTTCCGAAAAAGTAGTTCCCGAGGATAGTCAGCCCACCCCGACCCCCGCTGGAAGCAAGCGGGTCAATGTGGTTTTCTCTGCCGACCAATTTGAGAAATTGCAGAGTCTGGCGGCAAAACAGAACATCACGCTTTCAGATGCCCTTCGACAGGCTATCAGCTTGAGCAGCCTGATCGTAGACGCCAATGCTGATGCAAATACGCAAGTTCTTTTAAAGCAAGGCAATAACGTTCAAGAATTGAAACTGGTGAGATAACGCCCGGGGATGCGTTCCCAATGCCGCAAAACAATTCGGGCGCTGAGCCCACCAGTGATACTGACCTAACTCTGGACCTGACCCAAGATCAACCCGCTCCGGGAGGTGCAGCGCCAGCAGGCGGAGCGGCAGCTGTTCCGCCTCCGGGTGGTCCGGTGGTCGCTCCGCCTGCAGGGGGTGATTCGGCAGTTGCCCCGCCTCCGGGTGGTCCGCCCTTAACCCTCACTGTCACCGATCCCCAGACGCAACCACAGCCACGGATCCAACTAAAGCCATACGTTCAGGTTAAGCAGTGGGATTACGTACGCATGGTGGTTACCGTGGGACTTCTTTTAATGCTCGGATGGGTAATTGTCTGGGCCTCCATAGAGAGTGCATCCTGGCCAACTCATTGGAGTCAGACCAAAGAGATGCTGCAAACCATACTTCCCGCGGTTACAGGGTTGATTGGGTCAGTAATCGGCTTCTACTTCGGGTCCGGCGTTAATAGCAGCAACACGGTAACACTGGAACCATTGGTAGTGGAAAGTAGCTCCCGCAGCTGCCTCCTGGGCTATCCTGCGAAATGTAAGCACGTATGTCGAGGTCGGCGAAGGCTCCGGGGTGGAGCGCGAAGCCGCTACTCACGCCCGGCGGTTGCGCTGGACTTCGGTATTCGCCTTCAGGCGGGCGAAGGCTTCCTCACCATCAATGGGTTTCACCAGGCCGCTTTTCAGTTCATCATAGCGGCTGTTGAGCATTTCCCGCGTCTGCACCAGTTCGTCGAGATATCCGGCCAGCACATCTTGCAAAAGCTCGTCGGTGCCGCGTCCGCTCTGCGCGGCGAGGTCGTTCAGCTTCTTCTCAACATCCGGGGCGAAGTGTACTTCCATGATCAGAAGGTACGGAGAAACCCTGCTTATGGCAAGTTGCACAATCAAACCCTTGCGCCATCGTTCGCCTCGACTACTTTTCTTTGGAAGAAGGCGGAAGCAGTCGTTGTTGGGTTCCTACCTGGCGGTGTTCTAACACCTCTTCAATCGTGTACTGCGTCTGAATCTTGCCGTTCGTCTTTTCCGTTTGTTCGGTCTTAATTACGGCTCGGAGAACATTGCCTTTGAAAAAACCCTCCTGCCGATCGTCAAGCTTCTGCTGGAAAACTGGATCGGCAATCGAGGCATTAAATTTCGAACCACCATCAGAAAATTTCCACTTTCCCTTTTCAAAATTAGCGGTGACGACCTTGAGAAGTGCCTCCCGGTTGTCGGTGAGGACGTGCTCGTTAGATTCCTGTGTTTCCTCTAGCGCCATCACGCGCTTTGGCAGGTCGCCCTTGGTGATGTCGTCTAGTAGCTTGCCATCCTGCAAGACCTCAAGCTTGTCAATACTGTCCTTCGCTACGGAACGAGCTACGTGATCGACGTCCGCGCGAATTATATCGTTCATGTACATCTGAGAGCCCCGAGCGTCGACCCTGATCTCCCGATCACCGATGTGGATGATGCCATGATTGTCCCGGATCGTAACGGATTTCGGCTTCTCACCTTTTAAAAGTTTGTAGATGGCGAACAGCCCGACTACAATGCCTTCAACTATCTTGTCCTCGTGTTGTTTGGCAATCCCGAAAAGGGCATGAATAAGGCCAGCGGCGTCGATAACGGATGCGAACGCCAGAGTCTGGCCAGCCGTTTCCAGCAGTTGCTGATCGAGCAAGAGGCGGACGTCGAAAGACCCTCTCTTGAAGTCGGAATCGACCTTGACACTGACCGAAGCCTGATCGCCGTTGAGAAAACGGTTCGCATCGCGGATCAGATCACCGATTGCAACAAGTGCAGGAGCAAGCTCATAAACATCCATTGCACCGCTGCGCACTTCGCTGCCGGTATATATGAGCTGAAAACTCTCGATAGGCATGGTCGAGGACATTATCCATGATCTGTCAACAAACCAGAAACGGGGCTGGTGAAGCCAGATCAGACCCCCGTCGCTACGAAACGACGCAGCTCATCCCCTAGGTCGTCGGGAGGGCGCCATATTTGTCCACAAATTCCGCCCGCCAGCTCCTCATCTTTTGATATCCTCCGCAAGAGCAATCTTCCGGAAGCCGAATTCCGGCAAGCGCACTACCGGGGCATCCCTACATGAAGATTCTTATCCTCACCACCGACCAGGAACTTGCCTTGCTCCGCCAGCGCGTGCTGGAGACTGCCGGCCACGACGTGATCGCGCTCAGCACCGAGAAGGAAGCGCTGGAAGCGGCCGAGAAACAGGTGCCGTTCGACGTCGCGCTGATGTGTCACCGGATGCCGGATGCGACCGCGCGGAAGATCATCCGCATCTTCAAAGACACCAAGCGCGAAGGCAAGATCGTCTACGTGGTGCGCATCTACGGCGAATGGCCGGAGGTGGAGGCCGATCGCTACGTGGTGGGCGCTGACGGACCGGACGCGCTGGTGCGCGTGGTCAGCGAGACCGGCCCGCAGGCCGCGGCCTAGTTAGAACGCCGTCCGCCACGCAAGGTTCCTGGTTGTCCCGGTTGCGACACGGCTGAACAGGCTGCGGATAAAGCCGAAGAGCATATCCCTCGCCGGGGCTGAAGAGACTGTGTCGCGACCCCTGTCGCCGCTACGCGGCTCGGGATTATTCCCACTTTACCCGGCGCTCAACCACCCCAACTCGCACAAAAGCGGTGCGAGTTGGGGACCCCGGTCACGCGCTGGGCTGACTTCATAGCCGCCGCTGCGCGGCTAGGTTATTGGGTTTTTCTAGCACCTTGTTCCACCACAAACTTTCTTTTTCAGTCGCGACACAGTCTCTGAAGCCCGCTCGGAATGACAAACTAAAGGCTTCGTACGGCCCACCTAAAGGTTCGCCTCCTTCAAAACAGTGGAAAACTCGAGTTTTTCTGCAACCGGTGAAGCCGTGCCCTGATACAAAGCCAGGGAGCAAAAGCGAGCCCAGCCTCGTTCCGCAACTTGTTAAGCCGTGCCCTGCAAAATTGATCGGTGACCGGCGCGAGTGCCCGCTGCCGCAAGAGTTATGTTCGCCGTTACGATTTGTGCTGCAAGCGCAGGCGAAATCATGCTACAACAATGCACAACCTCCGGTGCGCCGGGTATCCAGCGGGCGGCCGGAAAAGCAGAAGTTGCATGGGACGAACATGGCTCCGGCGACAGCGGCCGGAGTGGGGAGGCGCCACATGGACCTGGTTACGATTGCCGTGGTGGGAGTGATCGTCATTAGTTATCTGGTGGGAGCGTTGACGAGCTCGGTGGAGACGGAAGAGAAACTGCCACACCGCTACTAGAAGCCATACAAATTCTGAGAGGCGCGGACCAGTCCCTGTGGATTTTTCCGCGCCTCTTCGTATTGGCTTTGAATTCTTGTCTTGGACCTGTTCCTTTTGAACTCGGCAGAAGGCCCGTTCCAGAAGGCTGGGACAATTCATTGCCAGCTTGCCCAGGTTTCACGTTAGTTGTTAGAGGGCTGTTTTCACCCGCTATCTTTGCTTGAAGGCCGTCCCCTTCGAGAAGCCGGACTTAGTCAGAGTTTCCCTAATGTGGTGTCCCGCAATTTTATGTCCTAACTCCGAGTTACAATGTTGCCGGAACGTCCTCACCTCAGCCTCTAAAGCCGCCCTATACATGCACNNCCCTTTCAAACACAACGGTTGAATTTTGCCACGAACTTGCGGGACATAATACTAGGTGGCATCGGCCGCATTGCTGTTGTGGGAGAGGCATGTGGACGTAGTGCCGTGTAGGCTGTCCAACTAAAGTTTCCCTTTTCCTCATCGTCGTAGTTCTTCGTTCCCGTCGCCGCCAGCCTGGCGATCCTTGAAGCAGAACATTTGACAAGAAAGTTACACCTTGGTGACAAATGCAAGGCCGAGTGGGCGTCTAGTCTCGACTAGCAGCGCCGGATTGACGAGAGACGACTCACGGGACGCAGCGCTAACCTTCAATCGACAAATGAGGAGAACGTCTATGGAACCGTTTGCTAGTAGTTATTGTTTTTCGGCGTCAGATCGTGGACTCGCACAACTCGCCTTCCGGACCAGCCGGCGGCTTAGACTTTTCGCGGCGTTTGTCGTCATCGCCTCGTCAACCTTTGCCTTGGCCCAGGCCGGCAGTCTCGATACGACTTTCGGGACAGGCGGAATCTTTGCCACCAGCTTCACCCAATACGATGTGACGATCGACAGCGCGGCAGCGATTCAGAGTGACGGCAAGATCGTACTCGGTGGAACGATACCGAGCGGCCAATCGCAGGTCGCCGCATTGATTCGACTCAATACCAATGGAACTCTCGACTCCAGCTTCGGTACGGGCGGCATCGTCAGCAGCACCTTTGGCATCACGGACGGCGCCGGTGTCACTGCCGTTGCTATCCAGCCCAACGGACAAATTCTGGCGGCGGCGGTAGGAGATTTCTTACTTGACGGATCGGTTGGCCGCTTCAATCCCGACGGCAGTCTGGACACCACTTTTGGCAACGGCGGCTTTGCCATATCGAGATCACTAGATTCCGGGGCAGGCACACTCAGCTTTATGACCTTGCAAGCCGACGGCAAAATCCTGGTCACAGGAGGGGGTCTTATCGGACGCTATACCAGCTCGGGCCAACTGGATCCGACCTTCGGCAGTTCCGGTATCGCCGCTTTGAGTTCTCCACTCGTGACTGCAATTGCGCTGCAAGCGGATGGCAAGATCCTGGTAACCACAGGGGTAGGCGCGCCGCCCACACTCACCACGGCACAGTTCTTGCCAGTCCCACTAGCGGGTTCTATCGCGCGCTACAACACAGACGGCAGCCTGGATAGCAATTTCGCGGTCTCCGGACAAGCGGCTTGCGTGGCGTCGGCGGCGGCCATCGCGGTCCAAAGCAACGGCAAAATCGTTGTTGCCGGCACCATCACGAGCGCGCTCCTGACAACCGTGAGCGGTGGCGTAACCCTAGTAAACAACCAGACCGGATTCGGACTGGTGCGCTATAACTCCAATGGAAGCGTCGACACCACCTTTAATCCCGGAGGCGGCATCGGCAGCGGTGGTGGGGTCATCACCGGCTTTGGAAGCTCCTTCCCGGCGAGTTCTGCCTTCGCGCTGGCGGTTCAATCCAATGGTGACATTGTGGTGGCGGGACAGGCGGGAATCGGCAACCAAACTTTCACCGCATCGTCGTTCGTGTTAGCCCGCTACACGGCCACTGGGCAACTGGACACCACCTTCGGATCCAGCGGGATAGTGATCACGACCCTGAGACAGGGCACAACCTCTTTCGTCAACACACTTGTCCTGCAGAGCGACGGCAAGATTATCGCCGCCGGCAACAGCGGGACCCCTGCACAACGAGGCTTTTTCTTGAATAACTTCGCGGTTGCGCGCTATCTGGCGCAGTAGACGCCGGCATTGCAAGCAAATGGAGGGAATCCGGGAGCACTCCATTGTTGCCGTAAGCGGCCGTTAAGCCGGCGACGCTCCCGGATGACATCCCGGCGCGCGCGTGCCGCACACAAGCCACTGTTGCTGGGCGGGCGATTCTGCCTGGCATTTATAGCGGGCGAGAAATCGCGCGTGATCCGGGGAGGCGTCGGCCACCAAGGGCCAGAAGAAAATTAGCTTGCGATCAGCGCAAGGGCAATCTCATTCCGGTTGCGACACAGTCTCTTCAGGCCGTCCGTAGGTATTCGATATGAAATAGAGCTTTAGCCCGGAAAGCATCGCAATGGACCTGGTCCGATCGTCCATAAGTCACAGCGTTCGCTCTTTCAGTTTCCAATCTGCAGCGTGGCGTGTTCCGCTGGGTTCGGTGGGCTGGAATTCAAAGCTGACGGCTGAGCGCTGACAGCTTATAATCGAAAGTTTCTGACTTCATCCTGAGGCGAACCAGATTATGACTCAAGTGACGATGGCGGCGATTCCGGCGTTGAAAGACAGTTTTGCGCAACTCAAAACGCGCATGGAAAAAGCAGTGGAAGATTTCCGCAAGGAGATGGCTTCCACCCGCACCGGACGCGCGTCGGTGCACATGCTGGACAGCGTGACGGTGGAAGCCTATGGCTCGCAGATGCCGCTGAACCAGCTGGCCAACGTCAGCGCGCCCGAGCCGCAACTCATTACAGTGCAGGCCTGGGACGTCAGCCTGATCGGGGCCATCGAGAAGGCCATTCGCAGCGGCGACCTCGGCTTAAACCCGATGAACGACGGCAAGCTGGTCCGCGTGCCGGTGCCGGCGCTGACCGAAGAACGCCGCAAAGACATGGTGAAGCATCTGCACAAGGTGCTGGAAGAACATCGCACCGCGGTGCGCAACATACGCCGCGACGGCAACGAACTCATCAAGAAGGCGCTGAAAGACAAGAAGATCACCGAGGACGAAGAGCGGGGCGCGCTGGAACAGATCCAGAAGCTGACCGACGACGAAATCAAGAAGATGGAAGAGTTGGCCAAGGGCAAAGAGAAAGAAGTGATGTCGATCTAGCAGATAAGTGTGTCGAACTCCCCGCCCTGGCCAATGCCTGACATCTCGGGTGAAGGATATTGGGGGAGACCTCGATTGGTTAGTCCTGCTGTCCAATTACAGGAAGGACGTGCTGCACCGCAGCAATTCTTATGGCAATTGCTGCGATCTTGGGTTTTGCTGGAGATACTCTAACATTCGTTGGCGGATTGATCTTGGCGTTGGATGCGCTTGGTCGCGATCAGGAGTTCAGGAGACAGCAACAGTTGTGGAAAGCTGTTGTCGATCTCAAGGGTATAGAGCTCGTCAAGGACGGCATTAAGCTCACAAGCGACAAGTCGATCGAGCACGTATTCATTCGTCAGTCCGTCCGGCGAGCTTTCTGGGGCGCCGCCATTTTGGCATTAGGATTCGTCTTTTTGTTCGCGTCCCGGAGCGTGGAAGCGGTCACTCGAACGGCCGAGCATTGTCCTTGTGGCACCTAATCCAGCAGATCTAGGGGCCCTTGCGGAAATTTCGCCCGAGGTCTAGCCTGTGGGCAAGAAATGGGGTGGGCCGTGTTCAGCTTCAGTTATGTGCTCATCATGGCGGGCTTGGCTTTTGGCGGCGCGATGACCCTCATCGGATTTGGCGGATTGCTGGTGACTTCGTTTCACCGTGCGATGGGCTCGCCTCTCCCGCTGCCTACGTTGCATAATGCGTCGGAACGGCGGCTGTACTTGCTGGTGGGTGCAGCCGGATTCGTAGTCTGGGGCAGCGCGTTTATCTGCAGCTTGAACATCACGCCGTGGTAGGCAATCCGGGATCGCTATAATCGAGGATTATGGCCACGCCGGAAGCCACAGTAGCCACAGGTTCCAAGTACGAGCCCGTTATCGGGCTGGAAGTCCACGTCCAGCTGCTGACCAAGACCAAGATCTTTTGCGGCTGCTCGACCCACTTCGGCGATCCGCCCAACACCAACGTCTGTCCGGTGTGTCTCGGATTGCCTGGGCCGCTTCCCGTACTGAACAAGCGAGCGGTTGAGTTTGCCGTGCTGGCGGCGACGGCGCTCAATTGCCGGATCAACGAAACCTCGATCTTCGCGCGTAAGAACTACTTTTACCCCGACTTGCCGAAGGGCTACCAGATCTCGCAGTACGACAAGCCGCTGGCCGAATTTGGCTATATCGAGATCAAGACGGCGAATGGCCCCAAGCGCATCGGCATCACCCGCGTGCATCTGGAAGAAGACGCCGGCAAGAGTCTGCACGATGGCCTGCCCGACAGCAGCGAGTGGACCTCGATCGACCTGAACCGCTCCGGCGTACCTCTGATCGAGATTGTCAGCGAGCCCGATATTTCCTCGCCCGATGAAGCCCACGAATACCTGACGCGGCTGAAGGAGATCATTCTTTACACCGGCGTCAGCGATTGCAACATGGAAGAAGGCTCGCTGCGCTGCGATGCCAACATCAGCATCCGGCCCCGCGGGCAGGTGCAGCTCGGCACCAAGACGGAAGTGAAGAACGTCAACTCGTTCCGCTTTATCCGGCACGCGTTGGAGTACGAAATCGGGCGCCACGAAGAGGTGATCGAGTCGGGCGGCAAGATCGTGCAGGAGACCCGTCTCTACAACTCCGGCGAAGGCAAGACTTATGGCATGCGTTCCAAGGAGCAGGCGCACGATTACCGCTATTTTCCTGAGCCTGACCTGCTGCCATTGGTAGTGGATGACAGTTGGCGGCAGCAGATTATCGCTGAGCTTCCTGAATTGCCCGAGGCACGGCGCGCACGGCTGGTCACGCAGTACGGCATCACCGAGTACGACGCGGCCACGCTGACCAGCAGCCGCACGCTGGCGGACCAGTTTGAAGAGGCTGCCGCAGCGGCCAAGAATCCTAAGCGGGTTGCCAATCTGGTGCAGGGCGAATTGATGGGCCGGCTGAAAGCCAAAGGTTTGGAGATTGAGCAGTCGCCGATCTCGATGGAAGGTGTTGCTATGTCCGCTGATCTCGTCGAGAGCGGCGCCATCAGCGGCAAAATTCTCAAAGATCTTTATGATCTGGCGTTTGAGTGCGGCGAAGACTTTCCTGCCATCTACGAGAAAGAGAAGCCGCAACAGATCACCGATAGCGCGGCCATCGAGAAGATCATCGACGAGGTGATGGACGGCAATCCCAAACAGTTGGAGCAGTATCGCGGAGGCAAGAAGACGGTCATCGCCTTCTTTGTCGGTCAGGTAATGAAGGCATCGAAAGGGCAGGCGAATCCAACGCTAGTGAACGAACTGCTGGCGAAGAAGTTGGAAGAATAAGGCGCAGAGTCCATTACAGGGCGACCCGCTCGCAAATGGCAGCGTCCACTCAGTGGCCGGCGTTCATCGGCGCTCCCAATAGTATGTCAGGCATCCTGATGAGCGCAAAGCCTGAAGCGGTTCTTGGTTCGCTGTGAACGCGGCGCTGAAGCGCCGCACTACCCGTACCGCCGGATACAGAAATTCTCGACTGGATTCGGCGCTCGCCAGAACGACCTACTGTTGCGGCGTCTCGGCCGGCACCGAGACATGTTCGTGCTGGATGAGCCAACGGCCATCCTGTTGCTCCAGAATCGCGGTCCAGCGCAACGTCAGGGTTTGCTTTTCTCCTTGCGGCGACGCGCCTTCCATATTCAACGTTCCATCCACCCAGGTAATTTTCCCTTCAGGATGAATTTGTATATCGTCGTTGAGCGTGAACGTCACCTTGGGCGAATCTTTGAGCGACGGCGCTACGCCGGCCTTGTACTGCTCCCAACTGGTGTATTTGAGCGGTGCCACATCGAAGAACAAGTGGCCCGGGCCTTGCACGTAAAACTGGCCTTGTTTCTCAACATCGTTCGACGCCCAACCATCCCAGATGCTTTGCAAATATGCCTGGTCGACCGGTCCGCTGCTCTTCGCGCTCGCGCCCTTGGACGACGGCACTGGCGGGTTTTGTGCTGCAACATTGAGGGCGAACGCCATAAGAACAGTTACAGACACAGCGAACATGGGCCGACTCATGAATTTCTCCTGACGACATTGTGAGTGTAAACCCCGGGACTCTTGCGGTGACGGCTAAGGATTCAACCCGGCGCCGATATCCGGGTTGCGCAAGAGGCCACGTTTTGCGCAATTTGTTACCCTGTTAGTTTCATGCGACTGCGGCTCGGCGGTTTAGTAGGAAGTCTTCTGATGATCGTGGCGCTACCCGGGTGTGGGACGCCCGGCGCGCCGTCGTTGCCATCGCTTAATCTGACGGTCCCGGTTGAGGATCTCACCGCCTCGCGCCGAGGCAGCGAGGTGGATCTGGATTGGACTCTGCCGCGCAAGAATACCGATCGCACACTTCTCAAGCACGAACCCGACACCCGGATCTGCCGGCGCGAGGGAACCACTCTGATGGCAACCTGCAACATTGTGGCTGAGATTGCTCCACCAACTCCACGGCCACCGCAGAAGCAAAAGGGCGAAGCGCCGCCGGGGGCGGTTCGAATCCATTATGTGGACAAGCTGCCGCCGCAGTTGGGCATGGAGAATCCCGCCGGGTTCGTGACGTATGCGGTCGAAGAAGTGAATTCGCGCGGCCGTAGCTCTGGACTGTCAAACCAGGTGGTGATTCCGGTTATGCCCACAATTCCGGCTCCCGAGGAATTGTCGGCTTCAGTCAGCGAGGAGGCAGTGCGGATCTCGTGGGTTGGGCCGACGCCTCCGCTGCCACCGGCGGGAGTTACTTATCGATACCGGATCATGAGGCGACCGGTCGGCGCTCCCGCCTACGTGGTTCTGGACGACATAGCACCGGCGGCGACCGGAACCTATCTCGACAAAACTTTCGGGTGGGAACAGAAGTATGAATATCGCATCACGACACTCAGCCAGGTCAATTCCCACGGCTTGAACGCAGCGGTTGAAGGCGACGATTCCAAGCCGGTCGAGATTTTCACGCGCGACATTTATCCGCCGGCCCAACCTGCCGGTCTGCAGGCAGTTTTCTCCGGCGTGGGACAGAAGCCATTCATCGACCTCACCTGGGCCCCTAATATGGAAAGCGACCTCGCCGGGTATAACATCTTCCGCTGGCTCCCGGGCGGGCAGCCGCAGAAGCTGAATGCACAATTGATCCAGGTTGCCTCGTATCGCGACGAAACCATCGAGCGGGGAAAGAAATACTTCTACGTCGTTTCGGCGGTGGACCTGCGCGGCAATGAGAGTCCGCGTTCAGCCGAGGCGAGCGAGGCCGTTCCCAGCAAGTAATTCATCGAATATTCACAAAGGATTTTGAACCATGTCGTACTGCCGCTTCCAGCATCAAGATGTCGCGTTCTACGGCCGGATCGAGAGCGTGGGTGGTCAGCCGGCCATTACCCGCACTCTGGTGGAACCTCCGCGATTGTTGGCCGAATTCGACGCGGCCGAACGCTGCGAACTTCCGTTAAGCGCGGTCCGCTTGCTGGCCCCGGTTGAGCCGTCCAAGATTGTTTGCATTGGCCGCAACTACCGCGAGCACGCCAAAGAGTTGAACCATCCGATTCCCACCGAGCCGTTGTTCTTCTTGAAACCGCCGTCCTCACTCATCGGCCCGGGTGATGAGATTCGCCGTCCAGTATCGCTTTCGCAGCGCGTGGATTACGAAGGCGAATTGGGCGTGGTGATTGGCCGGCGCTGTTACCGTTTGCGCGATGACGACGACGTGCGGCCTTACATCCTGGGCTACACCTGCGTCAACGACGTGACCGCTCGCGATCTGCAAAATAAGGACGTGCAGTGGACGCGAGCCAAAGGGTTTGACACGTTCTGTCCGGTCGGCCCAGTGGTGGCTGAGGACCTCGATCCCTGGAAGGGCGTTCGCGTGCAAACCCGCGTGAATGGCGAGCTTCGGCAGAATGGCACGACGACCGACTTTCTGTTTCCGCTTGACGTGCTGGTTCGTTTTATCAGCCAAGTGATGACCCTGGAACCGGGCGACCTGATCGCTACCGGGACGCCCGTGGGCGTTAGTCCTTTGCAGGCCGGGGACACGGTCGAAGTGACCGTGGAAGGCGTCGGCTCGCTGGCGAACCCGGTCGTCGACCTGGTGGATTGAGTCCTGACTCCTGGCAAACATTTGTCGTCCCGCCCGGAGCGGAAGGGCCTGCGGTTTCGCTCTTTGTCGCGGGCACTTGAGTCGCTCCCCCACCGTATTCCCAATAAATTACCGCGCCACCAATTTTCCTGTTCCCTTGCGCATCCTATCCCGCTATCTTGATGTCAAAGGTTTGCGACCCTCACCGCGATCTCACATGAACTCGTTCCGGCTTTACCCTATTCTCGCCTTTGGCGCCACGGCGGCCATCATTGGCTATGCCCTGCTTTCGCGTAAGAACAAGAAATCGGCCAAGCAGCTGGAGTGGGAGCGCCGGACGGACTTGACTCGCGGCGGCCGCATTATCGATGGCAACGTCATCGATGTTCTGGAACTGGAAGAGGACACATCGGGACAGCAGATGCTCTTGCTGATCTACACCTACGATGTTGCGGGCGTGACCTACGAGGCCTCACAGGACGTCACCCATTTGCGGCAGTTTATCGATCTCTACTCCTGCCGGCTGGGACTGCCGGCCTCGGTCAAGTATGACCCGCATAATCCGGGAGATTCGATCGTTATTTCAGAAACCTGGTCCGGCCTGCGCAAGCCGACGATCGTCATGCCGCAACGGCCGGTCGCAAAGTTCAGTACTTTTGTGTAACTTTTCTGGTTGCTCGCCGGCTGTTTAGCGTGGAGCCAACCCATAACTTTCGTGACATAGAGTTGTGCACCACATTGCTACAATGAACTATGCATAACCTGCCCCTACCCCTCGCGGCTTTCCTGGCGGGGATATTGTCGTTTCTTTCGCCCTGCGTGCTGCCGCTGGTGCCGGGTTACGTGTCCTTGATCTCCGGGGCCACTGTCGAGGACCTGCAATCGCCCGAGCGCCGCATGTTGCGCACGGTAATGTTGCACTCCGTTACTTTCGTGCTCGGGTTCAGCGTAGTTTTCATTGCGCTGGGCGCGGTCGCTACCGGCATCGGACAGGTGGTGAACGAATATCACTCGCTGCTGTCGAAAATCGCCGGGATCATCGTCATCATCTTCGGTCTGCATCTGACCGGAATCTTGAAGATCAAAGCGTTGTACGCGGACAAGCGCCTGCACGACGTAAAGGGCGGCTCCAGCGCCGTCGGATCATTCGCCGTGGGCTTTGCTTTTGCCTTCGGCTGGACCCCGTGTATCGGTCCCATTCTGGCTACGATTCTAGTGTTGGCGGGCGCGCAACAAACCGTACTCAAGGGAATTGTCCTGCTGGCAGTGTATTCCCTGGGTCTGGCGGTACCCTTCCTGCTAACTTCCTTGGGAGTTGATCGATTTCTGTCGTTCTATGGCCGTTTCCGTCGCCACTTGCACACCGTGGAAGTCATCAGCGGTATACTCCTGATCGCCGTGGGTGTGCTGATCTTCTTGAACAATTTGCGATTGCTTTCAGGCTATTTGTCATTCCTGAACCGGTTCTCGCTTTAGAGGGGCCTTCGCTTTGAAACGAAATGCATTGGTTTTTGTAGCGCTGTTTGTAGCCATCCTGGCTATGCTCGCCAGTGGCAAGTATCTGGATCGCACCCGCAAACACGGCCCGTTGAAACTGGTGGGAAATGTTCAGGGGCTGCCGGCGCCAGATTTCCAGCTACCGTCTTTGGATGGCGCTAAAGTCAAGCTGTCGGACTTTCGCGGCAAGGCTGTCTTGCTGAACTTCTGGGCCACTTGGTGCCCGCCGTGCAAAGTCGAGATGCCCTGGTTCGCCGATCTGCAAAAAGAGTACGGCAAGGATGGCTTGGTAATTTTGGGCGTTGCCATGGACGACTCCGAGCCTGATAAGATCGCGCAATTTGCCAGCGAGATGGGCGTGAACTATCCCATACTGCTGGGGACCGACCAAGTGTCAGATGATTACGGCAACGTGCAATATCTGCCGACAAGCTTCTACATCAGTCGCGACGGGACCATCGTTGACAAAATGACTGGCCTGCTCGATCGGAAAGACATCGAAGAGGCGGTCAAGAAAACCTTGAACACAACCTCTCGACCCACTTCCAGCTCGCAACAGAGTCAGGCCACTGCTGAGGTAAAGCCCGCCGTGAAGGACGCCGCGCAATGAGGAAGAATCCTGCGGTTCCTTTGATCGCCTTACTGATTGCCGGCTTTGCCTTGGCACAATCGCCCGGCGACAAGCTGCCTTCGGTCATCATGGCTCCCGTGGGCAACGTTCAGGTGCGCGCCGGCGCCAGCGCGGCCGTCAGTTTGGATTTCAGAATCGGCTCCGAGTTCCACATCAACTCCCACACGCCCAAATCTGAATTGTTGATACCCACAGCCATAAAGCTGACCACGCCCGATCAGGTGACGGTGGCCGATGTGAAATATCCTCCCGGCCAGGATGTCAGCTTCCCGTTTTCGCCAGATGAAAAGCTCAGCGTCTATAGCGGCGACTTCACCATTGACACGGTAATCAAGGCGCCTGCCAATGCTGCGGCCGGCACCTATCCGGTGACCGGCACACTGCGGTTCCAGGCCTGCGACCACAGCGCCTGCTATCCGCCGAAAACCATTCCCGTGCAGTTCCAAGTGACGGTGGTCAAGAAATAGCTACAGCTCTTTCGACCTCTTAAGCCGTGTTGCGGTCCGGTCCTGTCCCAAATTCGCCATCACGGCAAACAGGCTTGGAGCGACCCCTTGTCCGGTCAGGGCGACGCGCGCGCCATTGATCAGCACACCCGCTTTCACGCCCTTCTCTTCGGCGAAGCTGCGCAGGAGTTGTTCGGTGCTCGCTTCAGAGAACTCCGCCGCCTGCTCATAACGCGACGCCAATTCCATCAGCATCTCGCGCACCGCATCGTCCTTCAGAAACTTCTGCGCTGCCGCGGGATCGATTTCGAATTCGTCGCTGAAGTAGCCGCGAAACAGAGTCGCAAAGTCCTTGAGGTTGCGGGCGCGCGGTTTGACCAGATCAACGGTCGATTCCATCCCCTCGCGGCTGGTCTGGAAAGGAATGAGACCGACCTTCTTCCATTCCTCCTCAATCAGCGGTAACAACTGAGCGGCGGGAGTCGCGCGCAGATACTCGCTGTTGAACCAGTCGAGCTTCGAGCGATCGAAAATGGCATTCGACCTTTGAATGCCGCTCAGGTCGAACAGATCGATCAACTCGCGATCATGGAGGATCTCTTGCGACGAGTCGGGCGGGGTCCAGCCCAGCAGCGCCAGAAAATTGCGAAAGGCCTCGGGAACGATGCCTTCGTCCTTGTAGGCTATGACGCTGGTCGCACCATGGCGCTTGCTGAGCCGTGTTTTGTCGGGCCCGAGGATGAGCGGCACGTGCGCGAACACCGGCAGCGGATGGCCCAGCGCCTCATACAGCATGATCTGCTTGGGCGTGTTGGAAAGATGATCGGCGCCGCGCAGGATGTGCGTCATCCGCATATCGATATCGTCCACCACTACGCTGAGGTGATAAGTCGGCACGCCATCGGAGCGCAGCAGAACGAAATCTTCGATTTCGGAGTTGGCGAACTCGACGCGGCCGAACACGGCGTCATCGAACGCCGTGCTGCCGCCTTCGGGTACGGTAAAGCGGATAGCGGCAGATCCGCCTATATCACGACGGCGCTGGGCTTCGTATGGCGCGAGACTGCGACACGTGAGGTCGCGCGGAACGCGGCCTTCCGCGACTGCCTGAGTGCGTTGCTGCTCCAATTCTTCCTTAGTGCAGAAGCAATAGTAAGCGGCGTCGCTCTCAATCAATGTTTGGGCCGCGCTGCGATAAAGTTCCATTCGATCAGTCTGGAAGAACGGCCCTTCGTCCCACTCGATGCCCAGCCAGCGTAGGCCGACGAGAATGCCTTCCACCATCTCGGGAGTGGAACGCTCGAGATCGGTATCTTCAATGCGGAGGACGAGCGTGCCCTGGTGATGCCGCGCGAACAGCCAGTTGAACAAAGCAGTGCGCGCTCCGCCGACATGCAGGTAGCCGGTAGGCGAAGGCGCAAAGCGGAGGCGGGGAGAATCAGAGCTATTCAAGTTTGGAGTCATTATCAATGAGTTGAGACTCTACAGATCGGCTATAGCGGCACCGTTATGTAATATTGTCATCCCGAGCGAGCGAAGCGAGTCGAGGGATCTGCGGTTCGTCTGCGGTGGTACCAACGCTGGCAAACCGCAGATCCCTCCGCTCGGACTGAAGTCCTCGGTCGGGATGACAATGCTTCTGGGGTTGCGCAGCGACTCTAGCCTCGAACTGTGCCGGTGTATCGCTCTACCCGCTCTTCCCTTTCTCCCGCTTCTCAATCTTCGCCCAGGTATCTCTTAGCGGCACAGTCCGGTTGAACACCAGCGCTCCGGGCTTCGAATCGAGATCAGCACAGAAATATCCCAGCCGCTCGAACTGGTATCGATCACCCGGCATAGCACCGGCCAGCGATGGCTCCAGCTTGGCATTGGTCAAGATTTCCAGCGAGTTCGGATGCAGGTTCACGGTGAAGTCCTGGCCCTCAGGAACGTCGCCCGGGTTTTCCGTCGCGAACAGGTTCTCATACAGCCGCACCTCGGCATCGATGGCATGTTCCGCCGAGACCCAGTGAATCGTCGACTTCACTTTGCGCCCATCGGGCGCGTTGCCGTTACGCGTTGCGGGATCATAGGTGCAATGGACCTCAACGACTTCTCCCGCGTCATTCTTTACGACGCCGGTGCAGGTGATGAAGTATCCTCCGCGCAGTCGCACTTCCTGTCCCGGAAACAGCCGGAAGAACTTTTTCGGCGGATCCTCGCGGAAATCATCCTGCTCGATGTAGAGGCTGCGCGAGAACGGCACCTTCCTGGTCCCGGCATTCGGATCCTCAGGATTATTTACCGCTTCTAGTTCCTCGACCTGGCCTTCGGGATAGTTGTCGATAACCACACGCAGTGGGTGCAGCACAGCCATCACTCGCGGGGCGCGTGTGTTCAGGTCTTCGCGGACGAAGTGCTCCAGCATCGCCAGCTCGATTATGCCGTTGGTCTTGGACACGCCAATAGCGGCGCAGAAATTGCGGATCGCCTCGGGCGTGTAGCCGCGGCGGCGAATGCCCGACAGCGTCGGCATGCGAGGATCGTCCCAGCCGCGCACCCGGCCCTCCTGCACCAATTGCAGCAGCTTGCGTTTGCTGAGGAGCGTGTAGGTTAGGTTCAGCCGATCAAACTCAATCTGCTGCGAAGGGAAGATGCCCAGCTGCTGGATGAACCAGTTGTACAGCGGGCGATGGTCTTCAAATTCCAGGGTACAGATGGAATGCGTGATCTGCTCGAGCGAGTCTGACTGCCCGTGCGCGAAGTCGTACATCGGATAGATGCACCACTTGTCGCCGGTGCGGTTATGCTCGGCGTGAAGTATGCGGTACATCACCGGATCGCGCATGTTCAGGTTAGGCGAGGCCATGTCGATCTTGGCGCGCAGGGTGCGCGAACCGTCGGGAAATTCGCCCAGCCTCATGCGTTCGAACAGGTCGAGATTCTCTTCCACGGAGCGATTGCGATACGGGCTCTCGATGCCGGGCTCAGTGAGCGAGCCGCGATACTTGCGGACCTCCTCGGCGCTCAAATCGCAAACGTAGGCCTTACCTGCTTTGACAAGCTGCACTGCCCAGGCATGAATCTGGTCGAAGTAGTCGGAGGCGTAGAACATGCGGTCGCCCCAATCGGCGCCGAGCCAGCGGGCGTCGGTGACGATGGAGTCGACGTACTCCTGCTCTTCCTTCTCGGGGTTGGTATCGTCAAAACGCAGATTGGTTTTGCCCCCAAACTCGGCGGCCAGACCGAAGTTCAGACAGATCGACTTGGCGTGACCGATATGGAGATAGCCGTTGGGCTCGGGAGGAAAGCGAGTGTGCACGCGTCCGCCGTGCCTGTTGGTCTTCAGATCTTCGAGGACAATGTCGCGTACAAAATTCGATGGCCGATCGGTTGAGCCGTTCAGTGCGGCGGCGGCAGTTTCTTTATCGCGGG
Source organism: Acidobacteriaceae bacterium (assembly GCA_003165795.1). Taxonomy (GTDB): domain Bacteria; phylum Acidobacteriota; class Terriglobia; order Terriglobales; family Acidobacteriaceae; genus Bog-257. Next base: position 879 of record PMWW01000103.1, on the reverse strand, counting down.
TGGATGTCGACATAATTGCGGTGCCTCAATTCAGGGCGGCGAAGGAGTGCGACAAGGCGCGATTCGCCGAAAAGTTTATTTTACGCGGTGAGACAAACTTGCGGTCATCGCGGCACTGGTTCCATTTCGGGCTGGGCTTCTATCTTTCGGCCAGTCTGCCGTTGACAGCTAGAATTGCTGTGCTTATCGTCAGGGTATATCCGCTACGCTCGTAGGCGAGCATGTTTCTGAAAAACCCTCAAAATTCCGAGGGTTTTTTGTCGATGGCCAAGAGAATTGTCGTTCTGATCGATGGCGCTTTCCTGCGAGTGAAAGCCGCCAAAGCGGGCAAGAAATACGATCCAACCTTTATCGAAGCATTCGCGCTCGGCTGCAAAACCAGCGACGAGGAAATCCTTCGGGTGCTCTACTACGACTGCGTGCCGTATTCAGGAACTGTCCGGCTTCCGGTTTCTGGTGCCCCATTCGTTTTCGCCGGCTCGGACAAATGGCTGGAAGAACTGGCTTGCAAAGACCTGTTTGCGGTACGCCTGGGAGTGTTAAAGTTTCGCGGGTACAAACCAAAACGAACGCCCATCGACCAATCGACCCCGCTTACCGACAACGACTTCGATCTCGATTTCGAGCAAAAAGGCGTTGACCTCAAGATTGGTCTCGATATCGCCAGCTACTGCGAGAATCGACACGCTGATCGGGTCGTTCTGGTGTCCAACGATACGGACTGTGTACCAGCCATCAAGTACGGAAGAAAATCTGGAATGCAGGTGGTCGTGGCTGAGCTTCCCAATTGCGAAATCGCGCGGGAGTTGCTTATGCATTCCGATTTTAAGCGCAGCGTTCCATGGCCCTCGCATCTCACCTAGTACTACTGTGTTATAA
>PMWW01000208.1 GCA_003165795.1 Acidobacteriaceae bacterium | reverse complement strand
GGCTAAACCGTCTTTCACAGGACGTCGTAGCCCCGTCGGTCGTAAAGGATGGGGCAGCCCTTCGCGACCGACTCGGTCCGCAATTCAATAGTGATTCTCGGGGCTTCTTGCTCTGGAGGTTGTTTCTGTGGAGATTGACGATCAAGCGGTAACCAGTCGGCATGAGGAGGACGATCCTCTTCTCACTCCCAAAGAAGTGGCCAAGAGGCTGAACACATCGGTCGATTGGGTTTGGGATCATTCAACCCGGAAGACTCCTCTGCTGCCGGTCATTCGTTTCGGTGATGGTCCTGGCCGAGGCGGAATGCTGCGATACCGGGCGAGCAAGATCGAAGAATTTATAACCGAGCAAGAGCGCTTCACCAATGTCCGCCGGAAGAACAAGCGGTTACAATAGCGCAGCCCACTTGTTCCCCCACAGAAACCGAGGAATAAATGGGTAAGTCGCATCAGGCGGGTTGGGTCGTGCCTCGCGGGAAAAAGTGGTACGGCTATTACCGTAGGACGGCCCTCAACCCAGTTACCAACAAGCAGAGAGTCGATGCCGTGCCGGTGATTCTCGGCCTCAAGTCTCAAATGACGAAATTTGAGGCACGGGAAGCACTAGCGGCCGAAGTAATCAAGCAAACCGGTCAAAATCTTGGCGGCAGAGTATTGAACGACAGCTCTGTCACTTTTGGATGGTTTGTACGCAGTCGGTATTTGCCGCTGCGGGAGGCAAACTGGAAGCCCGAAACGGCCAAGGTGAAGAAGATTCAGATTCAGAGGGACCTGGTGGAGAAGTTCGAGAGCGTGCCGCTGGACAGTTTCGACAAGTTCATGCTGCAAACGCACATCCACCACTTGGCCGCGATCCTCTCCAAGGACCGGGTGTTGCAGGCTCGATCGTATCTGAAGTCGATCTTCAGCGAGGCAGTTGAACAGGACTTCCTGCTGAAAGATCCTTCTCGTAAGGTCACGATTCCGAAGGACCTGCGCAAGAAGGACAAGACAGTACTGACGTGGGACCAACTCCGACTGGTGTTGGCAAGTCTGACGGTGAGGGATCGCGTGTTGCTGACATTGGAAATGACCGACGCGCTACGGCCGAGCGAGCTGTTCGCCTTGCGCTGGAAATCATTCGACGGCAGCAAACTCACGATTACCGAAACTGTCTACAGAGGCCGGATTCGCACATGGGGCAAGACGGATAAGAGCCTCGGAGATGTCCATCTGCCGCAAGGACTGGCGGATGATCTTCGGGTATGGAAACGGAATTGTCCCGATTCGTCGTCCTATGCCTTCATCTTTCCGAACTCAGAGCGTGGGTTCATTGACACGGGGAATTATCGTAACCGCGTCTTGATCCCGCTCGCTGAGAAACTTGGACTGCCAAAACTGAACTTCCAGGTTCTGCGCCGCACGATGGCCACACTGGCGCAGAAAAAGGGCTCGGTCAAGGACATCCAGGCTCATCTCCGGCACGCGAAAGCCGACACCACGGCCAACGAGTACATGCAGGAGTTGCCGGAGAGCGTGATGCAGATGGTCGATTCCGTGTACCAGGAGCTTAGGACAGCCCCTGTGAACGGTAAGAGAAGGCAAGCCGGACTTTGCTACCAAATTGCTACCAAACGGAAGAATCGGATGGCGGCAAGAGGCGATTTGCTACCAATTGCTACCAAGCGGAGAAAGCGGTTGGCTGTAAGTGATTGAAGAAATGGTAGGCACGAGGAGACTCGAACTCCTGACCTCTACCGTGTCAAATTTACCATTAACCGTAACTCATTGAAACCATGTGCGCCGATGGCTACGGAAAGCACTCAAAAGCACTCAAAAAGACCAAGGATTTGCGTTCAGCACCCGCGCCAGCACCCTCGGCGACAACTCAAGGTGTTCTTCGAGACTGGTCAGTTTCACGAATGTTTCACGTGTGACGATCCGCACCTTGCCGGATGGTCGGTACGTCGTATTTCGTAAAAAGATCATTGAGCGCCTCGGCCATGAGGTCTTGTAGGGTGGCGTTCCTCCCTTTACGGGCCTGAACGAGCCGCAAGCTCGATTTGAAGTCTGCGTGAAGCCACGCCGATATGTTCACCTGCCCCGCCCTGCTCTGCGGCTGGCTGACGCGTACAGGGGCTTGGGCAGGCATACTAGGTGCCTGTTCCGGGGCGGGTGTGGTTTTCCCGGTGCTCTGCTTAAGCGCCTCTTGCAAGTTTTGCATTTTCGACATGTGGACTTTCCGACTTGCTGACTTGTTCACTAATAAAACGGTGGAGTTTTCTCAGTTCGAGAGCCGCCCTTCCCTTCGGCTCCTGCTCAAGCGGTGTGCTGCCAGTCGTCTGCGTTTCCGCGTAGATGTCGAGGCGGCTGAGATGCAACGGACATACCGGGAAACCGAATATCTCGGCTATCATGCGCTTGGCCTCTTCGGCCTGTTTTGTCGCTTGCGGGTGTAGACCGTTCAAAACCACAAGCGCGGGCTTATCCCCGGCCACGCGCAAGAGGTCGCGCAAGCCCGGCAAAGTCTCAAGGTGGAAGATATGTGGCCCCAATGGAACCAGAACAAGATCGGCGACGCGGGCGGCTTCAATGGCGGCGCTGTCTGACTTGCCGGGTGTATCGATCACCACAAAATCTGCTCCGTGGCTTGCTGCGGCCTCCACGGTTTGCTTAAGTCGGCTTGGGGGGACGGATACGACGGCGGGACTTTCAACCCGGCGACGGTCTTTCCAGTTGGCGGCATTTGCCTGGGGGTCAAGGTCGATAATGACGGCGGTCTGTCCAACCTCGGACGCGGCAACCGCTAATCCGATAGCGGTTGTGGTCTTGCCGGTGCCGCCCTTCTGTCCGACGATGGCGATCACAATCATACTTTCCGACATGTGGACTTTCCCACTGGTGGTGATGCTTACTTGTGGCAGATTCGACTGGCGGGCGCAAGGGGTTAATCCGGCTTTGGAGAGGGCAAGAACAGCAATTTCAAGTGTTCAACGAACTATCCGACATGTGGCCTAGTGGACATTTGGAATTGTGGACACTCAAGGCGGTCACCGCGCCCATATTTCTCGCGCTGCAACGTTTGACCGCGTCGGGCAAGTGGCTACAATTCGGATACAGAGAGGGAAATCAGCCATGAACCTTGACTTGCCAGAGAAGCTCGAAGCGGCCCTCAAGGCCCAAGCTAACGCGCGTGGCGTTTCGCTCGCCGGTTATGTGTGTGAGGTTCTCGAACGTGACCTTGCGCCGTCGCTGCAAGCACAATCGCGCGTTACTCCCTTCACGACAGGGCGCGGCATGTTCGCCAAGTACGGACAGGCTCCGTCTGCGGAGGAAATTGACGCTAACCGAGCGGATATGTTTCGGAGCCTTGGCGAAGACTTCTAACTAATGATCGCGGGCGTCGCCGAGGTTATACTTCCCACGGATTCAGCATTTCGACACCTAGACCGGCGAAGTCTTTCAGGTTGCGCGTTACGATAGTCAGGTCGTTATGAAGGGCTGTCGCAGCAATCACGCCGTCCACAACAGCCAGGGTCATTCCCTGCTTCTTTGCGGCGGCGGCCAAGTGTCCCCAGCGCTCGGCGATAGGCTCCGTGACCGGCAATATCCGACCGGCGAACCATATACGAACATCCATATCAAACCAGTCTTGCAGCGAGGTACGTTTCTGACCGGCTGGGAGGGTATCGATGCCCTTGCAGATTTCGCCAATCGTGAGGACGCTCAAAAAGACACTATTCTTGTCAGTGTTCTTAAGAAAAGCAGCGACACGCGTATCGGGCTTTTCGCGAGTAAGTTCTGAGGGAATATTGGTGTCCACCAAATATCCCTTCACAGGTTAATATTCCGGCCAGTGTCTCTGCTCCTGTCCGCCTCAAAATCGATATTCAAGCCTCGCAGGGGGGCGAACAGTTCAACCATGTCCTTTGCAACTGCTGCGTTGCTCGACGGCGTTGCTGCTTTCGATGGTGAAGACTGAAGAGCCTGCAAGACAACGTCCTCGGCATCCTTGAATCCGCCGTTCTGTAGGCGCTGATTGATGAGCGCTTCGACTTCAGGCCTCGTAATCTCGATGGTCATGGCAGGGTGCCTCCTCTCTCATTATCGCCCACCGACACTACACCAAGCGCACGGAACGTGTAAACGGCGCTATGCCTCGGCGTCAGGGCAGGGATCAGACAGACCTATCGCGTTCCCCCGCTCCGGTGAATCGAGCCGAGGTTTCTTTTTCCTACTGCCTAGTGTCTTTGAATAGACGAAGGGGCAGGAGGGAAAGAAAATGTACGGGCTTTGGCGTCAATCTCTGCAAGGGATTTATATGAGGTGGGTATTCCTCGGCGTCTTTGGCCGTTAGAGGCTGCAATCGAAGCGACAATGCGGCTCATGCTCAGGAAGGTAGCGAAGGCATAGCGGTTGCTGGTGCGTAAAACCCGCCAGCCATCCCTCACAATCCCGTGCGCCCATTGGATCAGGTTGTTTTCCCGCGCCCATTTCAGGGCACGTTGCACGGTTCTCACGCCGCATCGGGCCTTCTTCGCTATCGCCTTGTGAGACGGGAAGCACTGGCCAGTGCGCGGATTGTAAAAGCCGAATAGGAGCGTCTCGTAAATCCTCATCCAGCCATAGGGAACGCCGCCGAGCCGGTCGATCTCAGCCTGGAGGCTAACGATACACACGGTCTTGTCTCTGCGTTGCAGGGGAGGGCCATACTCGGTCCCGAATTGCTTCTCGATCATGGAAGTTCTCTCCTTGAGGGGTTGTGGGTAAACCGCCTGGAGGGGCCGAAAATTGGCGCAAAACAACCCGTTAGCGAAACGATGATTTTTCGCTTGCATTAGGTCGGGTTTTGCGGGAAAGTCGGTCTTGCGACAGACAACGAATTTCCCGGTTTACGCCGGACTGTACGGCCCGCCACTGGCGGGCTTTGCTGTTTCTGGGCTTCGCTACTCCAAATTCACTAGGCAAGATGCGGCAACCGCGCCGCGTGGCTGCGGAGTGTGAATCCTTCTCTGATTCGTGTCGAGCCGAATTTTCGACGCGAGTGAGACGTTGCGAGGTGAAGGGTCGTCAGGGCAGGGGTCAGATGGCGGACGTTGTGCGGAACGATCTTGATGCTAGGGGGTGCCATCGGGTAGAGTTGGGCGTAAACTGATAGAGGGGCTGCACGTGACCATCACTCTTGAAATCCGACCCGAAGTTCAGGCCGAGCTTGCCCGTCAGGCTGCCGTCCGTGGTCGTGCGCTTGAGGCACATGCTGCCAGCCTGCTCGAAGAGGCCGTCCATCTTCCTGCCGAACAGACCAAAGGCAAAACCGAAAATCGAACCGGACAAAGCCTTGTGGAAGTCTGCGCGATGGTGAGGGGTTTGACGGACGATGTTGATTTCAGCCGCAACCCTTCCACGGGACGCCCGGTCGATCTGTCGTGAGCCGTGGTTTTCTGGTCGATACCAATGTACCGTCAGAATTAACAAGGCCGTCGCCGGATGTTCGGGTGCGCGACTGGGTCGATGCCCAGGACAACACTTCCTTACACCTGAGCGTCGTTAGCGTTGGGGAAATTCGCAAAGGCTTTACCTTGCTTCCCCAAGGCAGACGACGGGCGCAGCTGGAAGAGTGGTTTGAACTGTACCTTCTTCCATTGTTTGGAGACAGAATCCTGCCCGTAACGCAGCCCGTCGGAAACCGCTGGGGCCTCTTGAGTGCCGAATGCCAATTAAGAGGAACCCCCCTCAACACGGCGGATGGAATGATCGCAGCGACTGCACTCGAACACGATCTCACCATCGTCACGCGAAACGTGAAAGATTTCTACCAACTCGGCGTCGCCATCATCAATCCGTGGGAAGCCAAATGAGTGGACCACTCCGCCGCCGGTTGCCGCTCAAGGCTCTCTACCGAGGTGTCGAACTCTCCGGTGAGAGCGAAGTGCTCTTGGACGAAGTTATGGTCCGCCTCAACGTTGATGATCCCGATGAAGCATTGAAAGCAGCGCTGCAAGCCTTTCTGAAACAAACCCCGTCCACGACTGAAACAACGTGACCTCAGCGCTCCAAGTTGCCAGTCTGAACTAAAATGTAGCCAAATATAAAGGACGTTATGATTGGGTTCCTTCGCAAGTATCACGGTTATAGGTCGATCATCGCCAGAACTTCTCAAACCGCGCCGGGTTGGTTGCGGTGTACTTGACGGTGTGCTGGATGTTCCGATGCCCCAAATAATCCTGAATGAGCCGCGTATCCGCGTCCTGATCGGCAAGGGCGAACCCGCAAGCGTGGCGCAGCATGTGGGGATGGGCGAGCAGGGGCAGGGATGCGGCGGCGCTGTATTTTCGCAGGGCGAGGTTCACGGTGGATCGGTGCAAAGGCGTCCGCTGCTCACTCACAAAAAACGTCTTGCCGGTCGGCTTCATCCTGGCGCGTTCTTTCAACCAAACCCCAATGACCCTCAACTCGTCGCTTCGCAGCGGCGGCGGGGCCGAATTAACGCCCGCGAGTTGCACGAGCAGATGAACTCCTGTAGCTGCCTCACGCTATTGCTGGCATGTGTGATCTACTGGCAGGCCAAGGAAATCTCACGCGTCCTGAAAATGGGCGTGCCGCAAGGCGAAGATATCGACTTCAGTCTTTTGGAGCATGTCAGCCCCATCGAATGGGAGAACGTCATTCTTTACGGCCAGTATGTCATCGACCCAGAGCAGATTCGCTGATCCTCATCCTTAAAGGATATTTTTACATCAATCTGGTCGGAACCCTTGGTACTGGAGTAAAGGTCGGACAGGGTTGCAGGGCCTTTAATGGATGAAACCATGCGCGATCTGCCCGAGGGTACAATTGCTGAATCATGCTGAGCCGCATAATGTTTGGGTTGTGCATAACTGGAATCGTTGCAGTTCTGGTATTCGCATTTTTCGTATCCGGTGAGTACCAAAAGGCCACCGAGCAATGCGAGCAGGACAGGGCCCACGGCAAGGTAAGTGGGTCTCCCGCAGCGGGGCAACCCGAGAATTCCAATGAATGCGAAGAGTATGCCGAGCGGCACTCTCCGGGTTGGTATCGCGTCTTTAGATGGACTGACGGCGTAACAGTGTGGGCACTCATCTTGACTCTTTTGACTATTGCGGAACAATCCCGCCAGACGGCAATTTCGGCCAAGGCTGCGGCGCGGGGCATCGAGATTCAGAAAATAGGGCAACGTGCGTGGCTGGTCATTCGTTCCGCGATGAAAGACTATGAGCCTAAGACCGATCTTCAATTTCGATTCTGGTGGACTATTGAGAATCGCGGCCGTTTGACGGCGCGAATTCTGGAGACACAGTGCAGATACGAGCTGGTGGAAGATGACCCGACCTGCAATCTCCCCCCAGCTCCGGCCTACCCAAGCCCGATCCATCTCGATGGATTTCTCATTCCCCCGGAAGAGATTCAAGAGTATTTCACCAACCTCCACAGGACAGACGGAAAAATTGTCGTGCCGCCACTGCCGATTGGGGATTTGGACAGAATCAAGGATGGCACATTGCATCTGCGGGTTTATGGGTACGTCAAGTACATCGATGGCCTTGAAGAAGAGCGGGAATCTCGATTCATCGAGTACTACGCGGTGTCCAGCGACAGCCGGGTTCGCGGTGGTGGTTTTCGTTCCTTGCTTGGCGCTCCACACGAATATACAAAGTGCACCTAAAAACCGACACTACCGAAACCTTGGCTTGTTTGACGAAAGAAAACTCTAAGGTACGCTAATGCGATGGCATACGTTTCGAACGACCTGACACACTTCATCGGGCGCTCGTTGGCATCCGATCATCTCCGATATGAGCTTCTCTGCAAGATTATTCGCGATGGTGTACTGCTCGATCCTTCGCAAGTAGCGCGGAGGGATCCGATTTTTCGAGTCGTAATTCCGGGGAATCCCGCAGACGGAGTGGAGTATTCTTCATACCCAAATGTTCGGCACGATCTTGGATCTAAACTCAGCGACAATGCGCTTGTTCAGTTCGAGATCGTCTGCTTCTGTGACATCCCGCTGGAAGAACTCGCGATTCACTGTTCCAAGTACGGACGCTTCGGGCTGGCGTTCTCGAAGCCGTTTCTCGTTGCACAAGGAGCGTCTCCGGTTATGTACATTCCAAAACCCGGTTCATTTGAAATAACACTTCGGGAGCACCACTCAACGTCTGGCGAATTGCACTATGAGGAGCACAAGAGTGGAGATCGGGCTGCCCTTATCGATGAGGTTTTCGGATTTCACAATCAACTCTCATACATTCGTTATTCGGCACTGGAACGTGCTTTTCCCCTGGCCTCGTCAGTTGACGAGGTTAACGACATTGTCAAGAATCTCCGGACGACATTGTTCTATCAAACCGCAATTGAGGCATTTATCTTCGGCCATCTAAAGTTCTTTGATCCCGCGTTGCCGCCTGATCACATCGACAACTATTACATGGAGCGAGAGTGGCGCGTGGCCGGAACCGTAAAGTTCCAGGCTACGAACGTCCAGCGGATGTTTGTTTCTCCGGCATTTGCTGATCAGGCGCGACGCGATTTTCCAGAATTGGTCACTCGAATAACGACGCTATAATGGTTGCGGAAGATATAGGCTCAGCCACTAGAAACCCCAGGTTAGGCCGGAATCGTCGGGGAGAAGGGTCAGCCATTGCTCTCACACCACAGCATCAAGAAACTGGCGAGCTGTCACGATCTGCGTCGTGGCCCACGTAGAAGGAAAGTGTTTTAGATTGCCCGTGACCAAGTAATGGGCATCGGCAGCCTGTGCGCATTCCAGGAAAATGTCATCGTCGGAGTCGGAACAGGCACGCACTTTCTCGGTTGGCCTGATCCAGAGTCCCCGCTCGCGAACGGTGCGAAGCGTTCCCTCGATTTCGCTGTCACTGCGGTTGAACTGAGGACGACGGATCACTTCTTCATACTCCGCATAAATGTCGCCGCTCACGCAAAGCTGCATGTCCGGTTCAAGAACAGTCAGCAGAAACACTTCCGCAGGCGGTCCTTTGGAATTCAACAGGGCAGAAACCAGGATATTGGTGTCGAGGACAATCCGAATCATTGCTCGACAGACTGCTGGCGGTTACGCCGTGCCTTCCGTGCAGCCGCGATCTCCGCATCGATCTCTTCCGTGGAGAGCCTGTCGAGGCCGAGCCGCCTTGCGCTCTCCCAAGACTGCTGAAGCCACTCCGGGGCGGAAGCGGATGCCATCGTGCGAATGCTGATGGCTTCGTCCTCAGCAACCGAACGTCCCAGCAGGCTTTCGATGGCCATTTTCTGGTCCGGCGAGAGGTCTTTGGCCTTGTGAATCATGTGTCTAGGTCCAATTATTGATACTGTTTTCAAACTCAGAGTATAGGTCGTTTGCGACGGGTTGTCATGTGAAATTGCGCATGTCTGGGTCGTTGGGCGGAGCAGTTATCCTGCCTCTGCCGAGATTTCAACGCGGAACGCCATGCTTCAGGCGTAGCTCTTCAAATGCTTCCTCGATGGGCTGGGTGCGTCCGGCTTTCACGTCCTCATGGCCCTGCCGAATGCCTTCAACGGCTTCCTCGAAGTCCTGGCGCTCCCATTCAAGATAGGCGGCCAGCACGTCGTCGAGCGCGGCGGCGGGGTCTTGGCAATGTCGCTTGGCGTACTCGTCCAGTTGCGCCTTGCGCTCTGGTTTCAGGGGGATCATCTCCATAGTCGGCTCCATGCCTTTCAGCGTAAGAGGCCAAAAAGCGTGTGTCAAGCGCGGTCTCGCCTAGCTGGTCGGACCCTTCCTGGGGGATAACAAGGGGGTTTTCAGCAAAGCGCTCTGAAAACCCTCTTGTAGGGGGAGCCGCCTTCTTTTGGCGGCGTGGGGGGCCTCCCTCCCCGTGCGCTTGTCCCCCTTTGGGGGAAACGGGAAAGGGGGTGAGATCCTCACTCATTTTCTTGCCGAGCGGGGGAAGGTTTAAGGAAGGGGGTATCCCCATTCCTTAGCAAGCGAAAGGCTTCGATGGCCTTGAGCTTGCACGCTGCTCTGATGCTCCACTTCACGCAAATACAGAGACTGGATTTGGCTTCTGCTTCTTCTTCACGGAGTTATCCACCCCGCCGCCTTCGCCAGCGCATTTGGAACGCGCTACGGCGTCAGCGTGGATAACTCCTACCGAAAGTCGCCTTTATATATAAGAAGAGAAAATACACCAAGCTATTGAAATAGCTCGACAGGGCGCGACAATTTCTGCGCGTGTTTGTTCAGATTCTGATTTTGTTCGCTCAAAATTCCCTTGTCAAATTGAGCAAACTTGTCCAGAGTGCTGTCCATGTTTGCTCAAAAATGAGAAGTAAAAATGAACAAAGACGACCAAAAATCCAACCGAGCTGTTGATGAGAGATACGGCGTTCCTGTATATCAAAGCAACCCAAGTATCCCTTCGGAGACCGAAATAAAGCGCAGCAAACGTGCGCAAATTGGTACGGACATGAGGGGTCTCGTTGTTGATAGCGGCTCCGGCGAAATTCTTGGTCACGGCGGCGCGATGGTCTACGAGTGGGAGAGGTAGACAAGGAACGATTTGTAAAGCTCTACCTCGCTGGATTGAAGCAGGCGGCGGGCCTTTCAAAGGCGGGGTTAGCCGTGTTTGAGACCGTATATAAGCAAGTCAGGGAACGCCCTGGACAAGATACTGTGCCGCTTGATTCG
>PMWW01000168.1 GCA_003165795.1 Acidobacteriaceae bacterium | reverse complement strand
TTTTCTGTAGAGGGATTGCACAGTCCGGTTCCGTCCCAGACCAGCACCTTCAAGCGATTGCGCTGGGCGTTGCAGAACAAGAACAGGTGCCTACTGAGAGGCTCACATGACAATCGATCCCGGACCAAACCGTACAGCCCCTCGAACCCCTTGCGCATGTCCGTGGCTCCGGCCGCCAGATAGATCCGTGTGGCTGGACCCAATCCAAACACGGCTTACGCCCGCTCCAGTGCACTCACCAGGCGCTCGAACGTATTGGTATCAAAATCAGGATGTACCTCGATTCGGCGCCCGCTTGGCAGCACCACCGCCAGCCCACAACTCCCTTCGCGCTGCGTCAGTAATTTCCTGGCGGCCAACTCCACCGGCACCAACCGGCCGGCCGAAGAAGCTTTTCTACTCTTTCTCCTCCAGCGCTGCTTCTTCAGATGACGATCAAGCGTGCCGAAGCTCAAACCCCGACTCCGGCAAAACTCGGTGCGCCGCATGCCGCTGCTCACAAACTCAGCCACTAGCTGCTGAACTTCCTCGCGGGTGCGTCTGCGGTAACCTTGCACCTAACCTGCACCCAGCTCTTTGCATCTGATTGACAGACTATCCACTTACGTTTTTCTCTGACGGTTTACGAAACCGTCAGAGAAAAGCTGCATGCTCTGTGTGATTGGGGCCAAGCCGTGGCAACGCCAGCGCCGCAGCCGGCTACAGCTGGCGTCGGTCACAACGGCGAGACCGCCTGGGTGGATGTCTGGCGCAAGAAATATGCGCTCGGCGAGGTGGTAGTGCTCCGCTATGCGGACGACACCATCTTAGGATTCCAGCATCGGGCGGATGCGGAGCGTTTCCTGGAGAATTTCCGGGAGCGACTGCGGAAGTTTGGGTTGGAACTCCATCCCGACAAGACGCGTCTGATCGAGTTCGGGCGGTTTGCCGAACAGAACCGGAAACGAAGAGGGGAAGGCAAACCTGAGACGTTCGACTTTCTTGGCTTCACGCACATCAGCGGGAAGAACGGGAAAGGGTACTTCACGGTGCGGCGCACGACGATCGGCAAGCGGATGAGGAAGAAGTTGCAGGAAATCAAGCAGCAACTTCGCCAGCGCATGCATGATCCCGTGCCCCAAACCAGCAAATGGCTCAGGGCGGTCGTGCAAGGCTACTTCAACTACTACGCAGTGCCGGGAAATCTCGATAGCCTAGGGGTCTTTCGGGACCGAGTGCTTCGCCTTTGGGGGCAAGCACTCCGGCGTCGTAGCCAAAAGAGCAAGTCCACGTGGGCTCGCCGCCTTGCACTCGCCGGACAATGGCTTCCCCAACCTCGTGTGCTCCATCCTTATCCCGCAGCTCGCTTCGTCGCCAGTCATCCGAGATGAGAGCCGTATGCGCTAGTGAGCGCTCGTACATCAAGGCTTCCAGGGCATCATAAACTCAGTTGCTCAGATCAAATCGGAAATGTGGGATCACTCCGTCACTCCCGATCTGAAAGCTGTGGAGAACATTCTCCACCCAGTTTGAACCCGACAGTTCCAACTGATACACCGTTCCCCATCCACTCGTCCCGCCGGAGCGAGTTTCCCCAAAAAAGACCGGTAGACTGCACCGATGATCGAACTGGAAGCTCCATTTAAGGTAGCTCCCGCGCCAAGTCCAATTGGTCACACAGGATAGTGTTTTCCATCACAGAATAGGTGGGAGACTGGTGCCAGCATGAGGCTGGCTGGGTCTACCCACACGGTTCAGTACTCGTTTTGCGCCCCTAGCATCAATCTTCGGGTGGATTTTAGTCACAACATTACCGCGAGCATCGATGGATAACATAGAGTCTCCGGCGGGCATTTTCGCAGCGTAGGGGTCTGCAAACTCGGCTCTTGTCTCGCAAGAGTCCTTGAATAGTGGCGGACATTGGAATCCTGCAACCCAATGTAAGCTATGAGAAAGGTGTGTCGCGTATGGCTGCTGCCGCTCCTCCTGCAATATCTCTAGAAAAAGCTCCTATCGCTGATGTGTTCACCGACCTGCATGCGGATATGCATCAGGGCTTGACTTCCGCTGAAGCGAGGGCCCGCGCCGGCCAGTACGGTCCCAATGCGATTGAGGAGAAGAAAAAAAGTCAGTTATCCATGTTCCTGGCGTATTTCTGGGGACCGATGCCTTGGATGATCGAAGCCGCCGCGATCATGTCACTACTGGTGAAGGATTATGTCGATTTCATCATCATCCTGGCGCTGCTGCTGTTCAACGGTGGGCTCGGATTCTGGCAGGAGCACCAAGCGGCGAACGCGCTGGACGCGCTAAAGAGCGCTTTGGCGGAACAAGCCCAGGTCTTGCGCGACGGCAAATGGGGAGCGATCGCGGCCAAAACGCTGGTGCCGGGTGATGTCGTGCGGATTCGTCTGGGCGACGTGGTTCCGGCAGACCTGAGGTTGTTCGAAGGCGATTACGTGGATGCCGACCAGTCGGCACTGACGGGCGAATCGCTTCCCGTTGCCAAGAGGGTTGGGGGCGAGGTGTATTCCGGGTCGATCATCAAGAAGGGCGAGATGAGCGGAGTGGTGATCGGGACTGGCTCGAACACGTTCTTTGGACGCACGGCTAGCTTGGTGCAGAGTGCCGGCTCGAAGTCGCACTTTGCTAGGGCAAACGAGATCATCGGGGATGTGCTGATTGTGCTGGCGCTGGCGCTGGCGGTGGTGTTGGTTACGGTACAGCTGTCACGCGATGCGAACATCCTGAGGCTGGCGGAGTTTACCTTGCTGCTGCTGGTGGCTTCGATTCCGGTGGCGATGCCGGCGGTACTGTCGATGACGATGGCCATGGGCGCCAAGGAGCTGGCGGCGCAGAAAGCGATCGTGTCGCGACTGGAGGCGATCGAAGAACTCGCGGGGATCGAAATCCTATTCTCCGACAAAACCGGCACGCTGACCCAGAACATCCTCACCTTGGGCGATCCGGTAGTGTGGGGTACTGCAAAGGCGGAAGACGTGATCCTGGCGAGCTCGCTAGCATCGAAGGCAGAGGACAAAGATCCCATCGACCTAGCGGTACTCAAGGCGCTGAAGAATCCGAATACCCTGAAGCAGTACCAGCAAGTTGCTTACACGCCGTTCGATCCTGTGGCGAAGCGCACGGAGGCGACGATCAAGGAGCAATCAGGGCACATATTCAAGGTGACGAAGGGCATGCCGCCGGTGATCTTCACCTTGGCGAAACTGGACGGAGATGAACTATCGAAGGCACTGGGTATCGTGAGCGACTTTGCTGCGAAAGGTTACCGTACCTTGGCTGCCGCGCGAACCGATGACAGCGGCGCGTGGGTGCTGCTGGGTATCTTGCCGATGTTCGATCCGCCCCGTGTGGATTCGAAGGAAACAATTGCGCGCGCCGAGGCTTACGGCGTGACGGTGAAGATGGTGACCGGGGACGACGTCGCGATCGGCAGGACGATTGCAGAGGAACTGGGGCTGGGCAGCAACATCGTGGCGGCACCGGATATCTTTACCTCTGAGGTTGGGAAGGGCGAGATCCCGCTGGATCTGGCGCGACGGGTTGAAACGGCGCAAGGCTATGGGCGAGTCTTCCCGGAGCACAAGTGGGCGATTGTAAAGTCAGCGCAGGAATTGGGGCACATCGTGGGGATGACGGGTGATGGAGTGAACGATGCTCCGGCGCTGAAGCAGGCGGATGTGGGGATTGCGGTCTCCGGCGCAACCGCGGCGGCGCGTGCGGCGGCGAGCTTGATTCTCACGGCGCCGGGGCTATCAGTAATCATTCGCGGTATCGAAGAAGCGCGGCGCACCTTCGAGCGCATGATGGCGTACGCGTACTATCGGGTTGCCATGACGATCAACATCATGGTGTTCATCGTACTGGGCGTGGTGCTGTTTGACTTTCAGGCGCTAACGCCAATCATGATCATCGTGCTGGCACTGCTGGATGATGTGCCGGTGATGCTGATCGCGTTCGACAACGCGACCGTTGATCCGAGACCGGTCAAGTGGGATATGAACCGAGTGATGCTGACCAGCTCGATCCTGTCGGTGGTGGGGATCCTACAGAGCATCGGACTGCTCCACCACCTGCATCGGGTTCTGCAGTTGCCGTTAGAACAGGTGCAAACGGGAATGTTCATGCAATTGGTCATCGGCGGTCACCTGCTATTGTTTTCGACGCGAGCCAAGGGACCGTTCTGGAAACTGCCATTCCCGGCCTCGAAGCTGTTCTGGGCGATCATCGGGACGCAGTTGTTCGCTGCCCTGATCGCCGCCAATGGCTGGCTGATTCCGGCGATTCCGTGGCGGTTGATCGGTTTCATCTGGGTGTACAACCTGGTGTGGCTGTTTATCGAGGACTTCGTAAAGATGGGCATTCACCGGTCCATCGACCGGCGTAGAGCCGGAACGGCGCGGTGGCAAAGGTGGCTGAGGCCGTTGCGCGCGCAGTAGTCCCGAAGAAAGGGGAAGATGGTGTCAGCCGAAAAGCGAGGATCGAAAATCGTGGACTTTCGCAAGAAGTTTGTAGTCGAGCCGGGGAGCAAAGTCAGGCTCAGCAAGGTTGACGCTGCCTACAAAGGCAAGGACTTCACAGAGGAGCAGGCAGCGGCAGAAACTCAGAAGGACTGCCAACGCATCAGCAAGCAGCAATATTTGTTGTACTCCGAGAAGAAGCATTCGCTGCTGATCGTGCTGCAGGCCCTCGACGCCGCCGGCAAGGACGGGACGGTTAACCACGTGATGGCGGCAATGAATCCCCAAGGAACAGCCGTCACGGGTTTCAAGGGGCCGACAGCCGAAGATCTGGAGCATGATTTCTTGTGGCGAATTCATCCACATGCTCCGGCCAAGGGAACGGTTGCCATCTTCAACCGCTCGCACTATGAAGATGTGCTGGTGGTACGGGTGCATAAACTGGCGCCGAAGGAAGTCTGGTCCGAACGTTATGAGATGATCAACGACTTCGAAAAACTGCTGTACCGGCCAGTGTTTCTAATTCCGGTTCCCTGCCAACGCATATATCAACGACTGGCGGTCGATCCTCGTCATCCCCCTCAATCACCCAATGCTGCCTCGTTGCCGTGTGGATTTGTTCGCGGACGGCAGGGCTCACCTTAACGGGGTTAGACTGCGCGGCATTATTGCCGGAAGCCGAGTAATCTGAGCGCTGCCAAGCAGCGTAGAGATGGGGCAAGAAGTGGTGGCAATCAATGTTCGAGTATAGGGTTACACGACCGCGACCAATTCCTGGCTGCAGGCAACGTTGCAGGGAATCTTCGACACGGGGTCGCGCCTCATGAAACGTCCACATTAACTCGGGATAGGCATTGTCGTCCCGCACTCGGCGGAGTCGAAGCTGTGCTGGCCGTACAGGATACGGATGCGGGGAGTATTTGGACAGGTGTGCCTGCGGTGACCGCCTTACAGCCTGGCGACATTGTGACCGTGCAGCTGTTGTAGTCGTCTCGGTGGGTCAGCTCACAAATTAGTACTGGCGATGTTGGTAGTAACTTTGACGGCCTTGGCGCTAATCGACTTCAGCCTTGGTGACTTCAAGCAGGAGGTTTACGACAAACTGAGTGAGAATGGTATAAAAGAAGCTGATCTGGGGATAGGTGCTGCAACTCAAAGTGCCCGCGGTTGAGGCCGTTACGCTCGTGATGGTTTCGTTGTAATATACCGGATTTGCTAGGGTTACGGGAGCGCTGGTGTTAGCGGTGATCTGGCCCGGGAAGCCGACCTGAGAGACGGCTGGCAGGCAAAACGCGGCCATCCCCAGGAGAAAAATCGCAGCCCTACAAACCCTACATATTTTTTGAAATGTCATGGTGGTGTCAGTGTGGTGGAGCTGCGGCGTCGCAGCAGCTGTGTCTCCGCATCGACTACCAAGTACGTCGTAAAATCGCGTACCCGGTTGCGCCGCCCGCTGTGCAGAAAATCAGCTCCTTCCACCACGGCCTGCTAAGCTGGGCTTTTGTTGTCGGTCGCGGCGAGATATTCTGGAGGCCGACACCCGCAAGCTGTTTCTTGCCTTTGGAGGCGGATGATGTTCTTCGCCCATAGCAGTCCAGGTGAGCCACAAAGTAAATGGGACCCACTCAATGCGCACCTTGAACGAACCGCACTACGGGCAAAGCTGCTTTTTCCCGCTGCGCCGGATTGGGCCTATCTAGCTGGGTTGTGGCATGACACGGGAAAGTATCAGAAAGAATTTCAGACGTATCTCGCTGCTTCTAATGAGGAATCGAACGAACAACGTCCGGTCAAAGTAAAACACTCTATTGTCGGCGCGGCCCTCGCGGGACGACAAAGGGACGCGGTTTCTCTGGCCCTGGCTTGGGTTATCGCCGCGCATCACGGCTCGCTTGCCGCGAGGACATATCTTGTAGAGCAAGTGCGCTCGACGGGGATACCTCTGCTCGAAGCGTGTCAGGAAAATATTCCGCTCAATGTTCTGAACGCCCCACGCCCATCTCCCCCTGAGGTTTCTGCTCTTAGTACGACTTCGGGCTCGGCGTCGTTGTGGATTCGCATGCTGTTCTCTGCCCTGATTGATGCCGACCTGCTGGACACGGAAGCGTGGAGCAGTGGAGGTGAGCGACCCAATACCTATACCCCAGTTAGTGAATTGCGCCATCGCCTCGATGCGTTTCTCCACACCAAGAGCACCCACGTGGCATCTACGGGGCGTGACGTCGCTCCGATCAATCTCATGCGAGCCGACGTGCTCTCCGAATGTCTGCGGGCTGCTTTGCTCGCGCCCGGCCAATTCACACTCACCGTACCAACCGGCGGCGGTAAGACCCTGAGCAGCTTGGCTTTCGCTTTGCATCACGCCTGTCAACACCACCTGGAACGGGTCATCGTTGTCATTCCCTACACCAGCATCATCGAGCAGACGGCAGAGGTCTATCGAGGCGTGCTGGGAGCTGAAAACATCGTAGAGCATCACAGCAGCCTCGATCTCGATACGCAGTCTCTCGCGCACCAACGGGCTTGCGAGAACTGGGACGCTCCAATCATTATCACTACTAGTGTGCAGTTCTTCGAGAGCCTTTATGCCGCACACAAGTCCCGCTGCCGCAAATTGCACAGTATCGCCAACAGTGTTGTAATCCTCGATGAAGTTCAGACCCTCCCTATTGGGCTGCTGGATCCGATTCGGCGAGTGCTGGGATTGCTCACTCAGCAGTTCGGCACGTCGGTTCTGCACTGTACAGCCACTCAGCCGACACCCGAGAAGGGACAGATGATCGGCCCTCCGATTGCACCCGAGCCGCGTCCGATTGTCACGCGTCCCGAGCCGTACTTTGCCGTGGTGGCTAAGCGCTTCCGTGTGGTGATGGAAGGCAGCATCGACGATCCTCTCGCGATGGAGGAGTTGGCCAAGAAAATTATGCAATATTCTCGCGTCATGGCGATTGTGCACAGTCGTAAGGAGGCCGAGCAATTGGCAAGGAGCGTAGACGGATGCATTCACCTGTCGGCGCGGATGTGCGCAGCTCATCGCAAAGAAGTCCTTGACCAGCTAAGGCAGAGTCTAAAGGCAAAACAGCCCTGCAGGCTGGTTGCTACTCAGCTAGTTGAGGCTGGAGTCGATATCAGTTTTCCAATCGTTTTTCGGGCGCTAGCCGGACTGGAAACCTTAGCCCAAGCTGCCGGTCGCTGTAACCGCGAACTTGACGGCGAGGAACCGGGCGAGTTTCACATTTTTCGCGCGCCTTCGCAACCACCTTCCAACGCTTTGCGTAGGCAGCTTGCCATCGGTATGGCATTTCTGAGGCGACCGGGCTTCGTGCTTGATCTCAACAATCCAAGGCTCTTCCAGGAATACTTCCGGGCTGTTCTTGATCCGCAAACAATCTCTACGGATGCGCCTGGTATTGGCACGTTGGAAATGGAGACGAACTTCCCTGAGGTTGAGGCGAAATTTCACATGATTGACTCCAGCGGTGGCTCCATTGCGGCGCCGTATGGAGACTGGAAGAGCCGTGTTGCTTCTGTACGATGGGAAGGGCCTACGCGCCGCAACCTGCGTCGCCTACAGAGATATTTTGTCCAGCTCTATGACCGCGAGATTGACGAATTGCTACGCAACGGCCTGATCGAGCCACTATACAAAGACGCCGAGCGCGTGTGGACAGTTCGCGACGGAGCCGAATATATCTACAGTGATCGCTTTGGTTTCGGCTGGCAAGGTAAGATGACTCCGGAACCAGAAACAATGATTGCGTAGCAAGTAAGAGGTTCGTGATCAGCTAGGTTCCTTGTTTTCTATTTTCTTGCTTCCTTGAATCTCCGGAACTAACCTTTATAAGGATATGCACACAATTGAGTCACGGTTGTAAGCGTCACCCCCCGTGAAGCCTCCCCTCGATTGGACACTCACCCCATCCTGAAGTAATGGGAGATTGTCGATGCCTGATTCGACGTTCCGCGTGCGCGTGCGCGGAGAGATTGCCTGCTTCACGCGGCCCGAGTTCTCCACCGAGCGCGTCTCCTATGAACTCATGACGCCTTCTTCAGCACGTGGAGTGCTAGAGGCTATCCTCTGGAAACCCGCGATCCGATGGGAAATCCATTCCATTGCCCTGCTGAATCCCGTGCGCTGGATCGAGTTCCGCCGCAACGAAGTCAATAGCCGAGTGTCAACTAGGGATGCAGCTTCCGCAGCCCTGCATGGTGGAACTTTCCGGGAGTTTTACGCCGATGAGGACCGCGCCCAACGGAATACCTTGGCGCTACGCGACGTAGACTACCTAGTCGAAGCTTCCATCCGCATGACGACGCGTGCCGGAGCGGAAGACAACCCCAGTAAGTTCCACGACATATTCACGCGACGTTTGCTGCGTGGCCAGCAACACTTTCAGCCTTATCTTGGTTGCCGTGAGTTCCCGGCTTGGGTTGAACCAGGCGAGGGAGCTCCGAATCCCCGCGACGAGACGCGGATACTGGGCTTGATGCTCCATGACATTGCTTTCGGCCCAAAGAACGAAGGCCGTTTCTTCGAAGCCCGCCTGGAGCACGGTGTCATGCGCGTGCCGGAATGGAAGGCGTCATGATCCTCGCATCCCTGCGGAATTTGGCCATTCGGGAAGGGCTGGTCTCCGAGCCCACCTTCGAGAGCAAAGGTGTGCGCTGGGTCATCCACATCGACAAGTGGGGGGATTTTGTCAGTCTGGAATCCACTCTCTCCGACCCCGTCTCCGATGAAAAAGGTCGCAAAGCCAGGCCCCAGCCGGTGATGATGTCCATACCACGGCGCTGCGGCAAAACATCCAACATCGCCGCCGACTTCTTGATTGATAAGTCCGAATATGTCTTGGGTATCACCCCTGAAGGCAAGTCGGTATCCAAGAAAGCCGACAAAGCTGAAAAGTGTCGACAGGCGTTTCTCGATCTGATGTCCAGAGCGTCGCGGGAAACAGATTTTCCTCCGCTCCATGCAGCAGTGGCCTTTCTGGCGAGGGACGAACAGCGTGAACTATGCATTGCGGAGTTGAACAAAAGCAAATGGGCCAGCAATGACCTCTTTACATTCGCATGTGATCTTAAGCAACTGCAGGGCGATCCGGATATTCGCAGATGGTGGTCAGGACAAAGCCGCAGCGATGTTGAACTTGAACTCCGGCAATGCGTGATTTGCGGAGAACGACGCACGCCGGTAGACGTCCATGACTCGCTTAAGGTTCCCGGTGGTGTGACGAGTGGTGTACCGTTGGTCAGTTTCAACTCGCCAGCTTTTGAGAAATACGGACTTTCACGCAACGACAACGCTCCCGTTTGTCGTACGTGCATGACGGCCTATGTAGAAGGTTTGCGTCGCTGCCTCAATGAACGTTTTCCCAACCCCCACGATCCGACCCAGATGCTGGGACAACAATCCGTCCGGCTTTCCAGCAACACGACAGCGGTCTACTGGACCGATACTCCGTGGAACATGGCGGGCCAACTGACCTGGCTTCTCGACCGTCCTTCGGATCTGAAAGCTGTGTTGCTTTCTCCCAGGTCAGGCACTCAGCTGGAGAAACTGGACGGTGCGTTTTACTGCCTGATCTTGACCGGCGCTCAGGGACGCGCCATATTGCGCAGCATGCATATGGGAACGGTGGCGCAGGTCGAACAGGCTTTGCACAATTACTTCGCCGCTCTGGAGTTGGAGGGACGCGACCCAGCCGAGCCTTTGCCCCTGTATTCGCTGCTAAAATCTCTTGCTCCGCGGGAAAAGCTCGACCGCCTGCCGCCCAACCTCCCTGGCGACGTATTTCTCAACGCAGTTCTCCAAAGACCACTTCCGCGGCTGATTCTGAGCGCGGCCGTCGCCCGCAATCGCGCCGAGCAGAAAGTTACGCCTGCCCGTGCCGCGCTGCTACAACTTTGTTTTTCCAACCACAAACCGGAGGTCCCACACATGAGTCTCGATACCGAGTTTCGCGATCCCGGCTACCTTTTCGGGCGATTGTTCGCGGTGCTCGAAAGAGTGCAGTCCCTGGCCAGCCCAGGAGTGAATGCCACCATCGTTGATCGTTTCTACGGTGCGGCCTCAACCCGGCCTGGTACGGTGTTTCCGCAGTTAATTCGTCTCAATCAAGCTCATCTGCCGAAGGTCCCAGCCAGCCGGAGTCCGGACTGGTATCGCAAGTTGACTGGCGAGATCATGGACGGCTTTCCTTCTCAGTTTGCTCCCACGCTCGATCTGCCTCAGCAAGGGCTGTTCGCGCTTGGCTATTACCACCAGCGGCAGGCCTTCTACCGCAAGGCCCCCATCCCGCAAGTTTCAGCTGAGACCACCACAACGGAAACGGGAGGAGAAGGAGGAACCCAATGACTCACCCGGTATTCGATCAACAGGACACGACACCGCTGGAACATCGTTACGAGCTTGTTCTGCTCTTTGACGTCAACAATGGCAATCCCAACGGCGATCCCGACGCTGATAATGCTCCACGTGTCGATCCCGAGACGGGCCATGGGCTGGTGACGGACGTCTGTATCAAGCGCAAGGTGCGCAACTACGTCACGCTCACCCGTAACAACAAGCCGCCCGACAATATCTACGTCAAGGAACGGGGCATCTTGGCCAACGAACAGCGTGACGCCTACAAGGCGCTCAACATTGATCCCGACAACAAACCCAGCGACGCGGCTCGGAAATGGATGTGCGCCAATTATTTTGACATCCGTACGTTCGGAGCAGTGATGACAACCGGCAAGGCCGAAATGGAGTCCGACGCCGAAGCTAACAAGGGCCGTCGTGGACGTGGGGAGACCAAGCTATGGAATTGCGGTCAGGTGCGTGGCCCGGTGCAACTTGGCTTCGCTCGCTCCATCGACCCAATTCTCGCCATTGGCCACACCATCACCCGGGTTGCTTTGACCAACGCGACCGATTCCGGTCAAGCGGCTGTGGTCAGCGAGACCGGCGATGAGAAGGCTTCCAGCGGCCAGATGGGGCGCAAGTATGCAGTACCTTATGCGCTCTACCGCATGCACGGATTCGTTTCGCCGTTTCTTGCCCAGGAAACCGGCTTTGCCCGCCGCGATCTTGGTCTGCTGTGGGAGGCCTTGCAGCACCTCTTCGATCTGGACCGCTCCGCCTCGCACGGGGAGATGGAGGTACGGGGGCTCTACCTTTTTGAGCACGCTAGCAAATTGGGCAACGCTCCAGCACACCGCCTGTTCGAGAGTGTCACAATTCCGTCGACGAAGACCGCCAGGACGTTTGCCGACTACAGCGTATCCGCACCCGAGGACGGCGCTGAAATTGTTCCTGGCGTTACCGTCTGGCGCTACGTATAGAGGGCTTGAGCTGTGTTTTCGGAAGATGAACTGCTGCCGCTTTCCGGACTGCAACATCTGGTCTTCTGCGAGCGGCAGTGGGCGTTAATTCATTTGGAGCAGCAGTGGGGCGAGAACCGCCTCACTGCCGAAGGGCGCATTCTGCATGAGCGTGCCGACAGCGATACCTGCGAGCTGCGCGACGGAGTACGGATCTGGCGAGGCGTGCGGATTCGCTCGCTCCAGCTTGGTCTTGCCGGTCGGGCGGACGTAGTCGAGTTTCATCCGCAATCCGACGGAACGGCGGGCCCGTTTCCCGTTGAGTATAAGCGTGGCCGCCTGAAGTCCGATGTCAGCGACTTAGTTCAGCTCTGCGCCCAAGCCATGTGTCTCGAGGAGATGCTCGCCCAACCCGTTCCCGCTGGAGCCCTGTTCTATGGCAGGAACCGCAGGCGCCTGGCAGTTACCTTCGACGAGTCGCTGCGCGCCACAACCGTGTCGATTGCCCAACGCATGCACGATTTGTTTAGGTCCGGGCACACGCCTTCCGCCGTGTACCAACCCAAGTGTGATCGCTGTTCTCTTCTGGAAATCTGTTTGCCAGGCTCGGCCGCACGGGGTAAGAGTGCCAGCCAGTTTGTGCGGCGCTGCACTCGTCTGTGTCGCCAGGACCAGCCGCAAGGAGACGTCCGGTGAAACGGCTGCTCAACACGCTTTATGTCATAACGCAAGGGGCGTATCTGACGAGAGAGGGGGAGACCATCGTCGTTCGTCAACAGGAAGAGATCAAGTTGCGCGTTCCGGTAGGCACACTTACCGGTGTCGTTTGCATCGGCAACGTCGCTTGTAGCTCGGCCATCTTCGGACTTTGCGCCGAAACCGGCGTCGGACTGAGCTTCCTCACCGAGACCGGCCGCTTCCTTGGGCGAGTAAGCGGCCCCGTCAATGGCAACGTTCTGCTGCGCCGGGCGCAGTATCGAGCAGCCGACAACGAAGAAAGCTGCGTCTCAATCGTGCGTTCTCTGCTACTGGCCAAGATTGCCAACTGCCGCATTAGTGTACTGCGGGCGGCGCGCGAGCAAACCGATTCCGTCCAGGCCGAAAACCTGCAACAGGCCGCCGCTCGCCTACTTTCTTCTCTGAACGATGCCGAACGCGGCGGTTCCGTCGATCTTCTCCGTGGTATTGAAGGCGACGCGGCTAAGGTATACTTCGGCGTCTTTGACAACCTGATCGTTGCGGACAGGCAGAACTTCGCTTTTCGTGGACGGAGCCGGCGTCCGCCCTTGGACAATGTCAATGCTCTCTTGTCGTTCGTCTATACCCTCCTGGTTCACGATGTGGCCACCGCACTGGAGTGTGTGGGACTCGACCCGGCGGTTGGATTCCTTCACAAGGACCGTCCCGGTCGCCCGTCTCTAGCGTTGGACCTGATGGAGGAGTTGCGCCCCGTTCTGGCCGATCGGCTTGCGCTCTCGCTCATCAATCGCAAGCAGCTTGCGGCGTCGGACTTTCGCAGTCCCGAGGGCGGCGGCGTCTTTCTGCAAGACGATGCCCGCAAGTCCGTCCTGGTCGCCTGGCAAAAGCGCAAGCAAGAAGAGCTGGAACATCCCTTCTGTGAAGAGAAGATTTGTTGGGGCCACGTCTGCCACATGCAGGCCTTGCTGCTGGCGCGCCATCTGCGTGGCGATCTCGATGCCTATCCAGCCTTCTTCTGGAGATAGACATGCTTGTCTTAGTCACCTACGATGTCAATACGGAAACCCCACAGGGACGAAAACGGCTCCGGCAAGTTGCCAAGTTGTGCGTGAACCACGGACAGCGGGTGCAGAAGTCCGTTTTTGAGTGCTTGCTCGACCCGGCGCAATGGACTATGCTGCGACATCAACTGACAAGCACAATCAATCCTGAGGTCGACAGTCTTCGCTTTTACTTTCTCGGAGCAAATTGGAAACGGCGAGTGGAACATGTAGGCGCCAACCCCGGATATGATCCAGAGGGACCATTGGTTGTGTAAGCCTTTTCCCCTCGGCGCGTACCCTAAGCGGACAGCAAAACCCCACCTCTTTCGCGGCGTTCGCAAGCTACTGTCACTACAGGGCTTGAACCCCTTCCGTCATCTCCCATCAAAGAAATCGCCATGAGCTTGACGCGGTTCGCGAAAAGATGCTTCCAACTGGCTGAAAAGCGGGTCTGTTAACCTTGAACGGTCGCGCCCTTCACGGGCGNNGGGCGCGTGGATTGAAACTTGGTGGGTGTCGCGGTGAACACGATCCCCTTGCGTCGCGCCCTTCACGGGCGCGTGGATTGAAACTCCTTTACTCTGCATACTGAACACAAGCACACGGTCGCGCCCTTCACGGGCGCGTGGATTGAAACACAATCATTTATGGCAATCTTACAACACACCCTGTCGCGCCCTTCACGGGCGCGTGGATTGAAACTAAACATTGCTACTCGTTGGTGTTTGTGTTTGCCGTCGCGCCCTTCACGGGCGCGTGGATTGAAACCGGCCTATGGCGGCAGGTGCCAATGCCCTGGAGGGTCGCGCCCTTCACGGGCGCGTGGATTGAAACTGAGTGACGCCAATTTCTTTTGCCAGTTGCAGGGTCGCGCCCTTCACGGGCGCGTGGATTGAAACGTCTACCGTACGGCGGGCCACAAAGTGGTGCACCGTCGCGCCCTTCACGGGCGCGTGGATTGAAACGGCCACAAACGCGCCTCAAGGTATGTCCGCGCCGTCGCGCCCTTCACGGGCGCGTGGATTGAAACAATGGAGCAGCGGTTATTGTTTGCGTCGGTAATGTCGCGCCCTTCACGGGCGCGTGGATTGAAACAATTTGAGCACATGCTTGTACTTTGCCAGCGCTGTCGCGCCCTTCACGGGCG
>PMWW01000154.1 GCA_003165795.1 Acidobacteriaceae bacterium | reverse complement strand
AACGAAGTTGCGTCCGACAAGTTCGCAGTAAAGAATCTTGCGACCGGTGAACAGGTGCAGGTGCCTCGCCCCGAACTCGTCGAATACCTGCGAAAATAGAAAGAGACTTTATTAGAGCTGTCGTTGGGGCGCTGCTCGTCCCTTTAGATTTGTCATCCCGAGCGAAGCCGAGGGATCTGCGGCCCGCACGCAAAAAGCAGGTCCCTCCACTCGCGGCTAAAGCCGCTCGGTCGGGATGACAATATAAGAGGGAAGTCACGACGGCGCAGCTAAAGCTGCGCCCCTTCAATAGTAAGGACATCATGCTCGATTTCTTAGGTGATCTAAAACGGACTCATATGTGTGGCGAGCTGCGCGCCTCCGACGCCGGCTCGAAAGTTGTGCTCATGGGGTGGGTCAATCGCCGCCGCGATCTCGGCAACATTATCTTCCTCGATCTGCGCGACCGCAGCGGCATCACCCAAGTCGTCGTCACCGCCGACGCCGGCGCCGAAGTTCATGACAAAGCCAACGCCGTTCGCTCGGAATTTGTTCTTGCGGTGATCGGACACGTGAAACTGCGTGATGCGGGTACGATCAACAAGAACATTTCCACCGGCGAAGTCGAGGTGGTCGCCGACGAGCTGCGCCTGCTGAACGACTGCAAGACACTGCCCTTCTCGCCCAGCGATTCGGTGCTGGCCAACGAAGAAGTGCGCCTGAAGTATCGCTACATCGACCTGCGGCGGCCTGACTTGCAGCGCAACATCCAGCTGCGGCACAAGGTGTCCATCGCCATTCGCGAGCACCTGAATGCGCAAGGCTTCTACGAAATCGAAACCCCGTTCATGACGCGCTCCACCCCCGAGGGCGCGCGCGACTACCTCGTTCCCAGCCGCGTGTATCCGGGCGAGTTCTACGCGCTGCCGCAGTCGCCGCAACTGTTCAAGCAGATCCTCATGATCTCGGGCTTCGACAAGTACTTCCAGATCGTGCGCTGTTTCCGCGATGAGGACTTGCGCGCCGATCGCCAGCCGGAGTTTACCCAGATCGATTTGGAGATCAGCTTCGCGCGTCCGGAAATGGTCTTTCACACCGTTGAAGGATTTCTGAAAGCTGCGTTCTCGACCATCGGCGTGGATTTGCAGACGCCGTTCCCACAAATGAGCTACGACCAGGCCATTCGTCTGTACGGCATCGACAAGCCTGACCTGCGCCTGCCTTGCATGGCCGACGTCCGCCACGCGTTTACGTCGGAGAACCTGGAAGCGCTGCACATCGATGCCGAGCTTCCCGTCGTGGCCATCGTCATCCCGAAAGTGGGCGAGCCCACGCGCAAGGAACGCGACGAGATCAAGACTATGTTCGGCGAGCGCAAAGACGCTAAGGTCTTCGAGGACATCAAGCGGCTGGAGAAATCGTTTCCTGAGGCGGCGGCGAAGGTCCGCGAGATTGCCAAGCCGAATGCCGAAGACCTCCTGGTTGTGGTCGCGGGCGCGAAGCGCACCGAGCCGGCCACCGCGTCAAAGGCCCGGCAACAAGCCCACGCCGTCCATTCCGCCGCGGGGCAACTGCGGCTCGCGCTGGGACAGAAGTATGCCGAGCGGCACGGCGCGTTCAAACAGGGCAACTTTCGATTGCTATGGGTCACGGATTTTCCCATGTTCGAATGGGACGAAGCCGAGGGACGCTGGAACGCCGCTCATCATCCCTTCACCTCGCCGCACGACGAGGACATGGACAAGCTGGAGAGCGATCCCGGCGCCGTGCGTTCGCTGGCTTATGACGTGGTGCTGAACGGCACCGAACTAGGTTCCGGCTCGATCCGTATTCATCGGCAAGACATCCAGAGCAAGATCTTCAAGGCGATGGGCATGTCGCCGGAAGAGCAGCAGGCGCGCTTTGGCTTCTTCCTGGAGGCGTTGCAATACGGCACGCCGCCGCACGGTGGAATCGCGTTGGGACTGGATCGCATCGTGATGATCCTGGCCGGCGCCGATAGCTTGCGCGAAGTGATTCCCTTCCCCAAGACCGCGAAGGCCGTCGATCTGATGGTAGACGCGCCAACGCCGGTCAGCGAGCGCCAGTTGAAGGAATTGGGGATTGCAGTTGTGGAAAAGAAGGACGTGTAGCCGGCACGCCTCGCCTGACTGCAGAAGCAGCGTCGGCACTCCGAATCGGACGGACCCTCACTATCCCTCAGAATTTCAGCTCTGGACTCGGCACCGGCTGAAGCTCCGGAGAGCGAAGGCACTTGGTCTGTTTACATCACTGTAAAGAATCAGAGGGACTTGAGGATTGATGTTGAACGAAAATGGGATGTCGGTAACTTCAAGTCACTCATGCGGCGGACCTGGCAAGTTACCGAAATCCCGGTTTTTCGGACAGGACTGCATCTCTGTGAGCTTCGTAACCAAGAGTAGTGAAGCAACTGCCTCTCTAGACTGGATCGAAGCTAACAATCTTGAAAGACGAGATACTGTCGTTAGCAATATTGACATCTGAGTTCTCGACAAAACTGTAGTAGCCGGGTCCCAGTAAATTACTGGCGGCGCCTCCGAAGTTAGCGTTTTCGAAGAACTGCCAGGTTCCGGAGACGACGACGATGGAAGAGATCTGATCGTTCCACTCGTCTCCCACGTAGTTGATGTCGAGGTTTGTGCGAAAGCTATCACCACCCCAGTTAGCGTCCCAATAAACAACAACTTCTGGTAAAGCCATAGTTCCTCCTCGCTGCGGATTAGCTTGTTATCGACCACCAATGCGGAATGTATTCTTCCGTCTGGCAGATATTCCTCACGACCTTTTCGGTTCTTGAGAGGACCTTGGTGCGGCTGCGTCTTTCGTTGAAGCCCGGTGGGCCGCCTTGTCCCCCTTGTGGACAGAAGGCGCGCTGCAGATACGCTTTCCTCCAGAGATTACGATCCCGCTGGTAGGAAGAACGTTCTTGACGAGAGGAGCTCGATGAATCCGTTCTCCTTTTTCAGCATGTTCCTGTGTTGCCATTTGCTTGCCTCCAGTCACATAGTGTGTTGGAAGGCTAAACCGTTTCAGTAATGCCGTGATTTTCCCTGACAAAAGGCGATTAGGCGGCCCAGTGACTTGCAAAGTTGCTGCATCTTGCCCAGCCACGGTGTAAGATTGCTTCCATTTTCAGATTCCCAAAGGACAAGCGCTTGCAGTTTTTCGCTTTCGACGGCCCCTATCTCGAACGGCTTCGTGCGGGCGACTACCGCACGCAGGAGCACTTCGTCAGCTATTTCAGCGAGTTGATGCGCCTCAAGCTACACTCTCGGTTGCGTTCGGAACAGGCCATTGAAGATGTGCGGCAGGAAACATTCGCCCGCGTCTTTGCCACCCTGCGCTCGGGGGCAGGGATTCGGGAGCCGGAGCGGCTGGGAGCCTTCGTGAATTCAACCTGCAACAACGTATTGTTGGAGTCCTACCGGTCATCGTCACGCAATACGCCCTTGGAGGAGGAGGACAGCGAGCGTCTGCCTGATCAGGCAGTCGATGCCTTGAATACCCTGATCCACAAGCAAGCGGCGGAGAACGTCCGCCGAGTGATTGACGAGTTGCCGGAAAGAGATCGCCGCCTGTTGAAGGAAGTCTTTCTCGAAGAACGCGATAAGGACCTGGTGTGCCACGACTTCGGAGTGGATCGGAACTACCTGCGAGTATTGCTGCATCGCGCCAAGCAGAATTTTCGATCCATGTATCTCAAGACTGTGACTCAGAGGGAACAGGCAGGCGGGGAATAGCCGGCTTGTAACGGATTCGAGCGATTTCGCACTATTCGAAGGAGACTAGACAAATGGACCACAGTGAAGCGCTCCAACTGATGGCGACAGAACGATATCTCCTCGACGAATTTCCACCTGAAATAAGAGACCAGTTTGAAGAGCATTTTTTTGGCTGTCCGGAATGCGCGATCGACGTGCGAATGGCGGCCGCTTTTATCGAGCATAGTAAGAAAACGTTGTCCACGCCGGCAATCGTGCCGATGCCGGCAGTTCCGGTGAAGTCCGGTTGGTTTGCCTGGCTGCGACCGGCATTTGTAGTTCCGGCTTTCGCGATTCTCTTGGCGGTCATTGGTTATCAGGCTTTGGTCGTGCACCCGGCGCTATCCAATACCATTGCCGAGCTCACCAAGCCACGCGTCCTTGAGTCGGCCTATTTGAGCAGTGGAACCGCTCGCGGCGACAGCCAGACGGTGGTTACGGCCCCAGCCGGGCAACCGTTCGTCTTGTTTGTCGACATCCCCGCCGACAACCGCTTCAGTTCCTATTCGGCCGAGCTATTGAGTCCAGCGGGAACAAAAGTGTGGGCGCTTACGATTCCGGCTGAAGCTGTGGAGTCTGCAAAAGACTCCTTGGCAATCCGCGTCGCCCCCGCCAATAACCAGTCCGGCGAGTATGTGCTCGTGGTGCGGGGCATGGGCGCGGGAGCTACCGAGGGCCCTGAACTCGCGCGTTATTTGTTTAATCTACAACTGCGCTAAGTCTGCATCGAGATTGACTGAAAGGAACAGGCCAAATGGACGACAAAGCGACGAGAACTCATTTCTATCACGCTGACGCTAGCGCGATCGGCGGTCGAATCGAACGCCCCTTCGAGCAGGTTGTGCCGGTTCAAGCGCCGCTGTCTCTGCCTGCAGTCGGAGGGTACGCAACGGCACGTTCGGAGGATTTCCGGTTCCAGGGCATACTTTCGTTCCAGGCCGCGCAGACGCAAGTGGCGGGAAGCCTTAACGAACGTAACGGCAGTTGGACAACGGTCGTATCAACCGCGCTCGAAGGTCTGAACATACTAAATGTAGTCACCGCCGATCGGGTGGTGGCGCAAATCTCCACCGAGCATCCGCGCCAAGGCTACACCCCGAAAGTTTCCTTCGTCGGCACGCAATTCGTTAACCTCCGAATCGGCGGCCGCAAAATCGAGCCGGTGATCGACCTCGGTTTCTGCGATCCGGATGATGCCAACGAATATCCCAAGCAACCCTGTATTCAGAATCCAGCCTTCTTGAAGAAGGTCGGCGAGCTGCACCGTAGAATGAGATCTGAGCAAGAAGGCACAGCCAGCCCGGTTTGGAGCCGGTATCGCGATTGGCTGCAGCTGCGATATCCTTTGCCCCAGTCGGACCCCAACCTGGGGGAAGCGCTGAATCAAGAAAGGGGTATGGTTCTATGCTCACTGGTGCAAAAGATAGAAGGAGACTGCCCCGGGAAGTCCTTCGGCCATGTCCTGGTTATCCCCGACTTTGGCAAAGTATTTCTGGGCGAGTTGCTGCTCGATCACAACTCTTTCCATCTGATCATGGTCCGGCTAGAGCTGGGCTGTCCTGTACAAGGAGTAATTGGCGGGGGCGATACAAGGACCAATGGCAGCACTTATCCATAGGATGGTTAGTCGTACTTGTCCTCCTGGCATTGTCCTGTAGCAACCGCAGGTGGAAGTCTGATCCGGGAGAAGACTACCAGCAGGCGCGCTTGACGATGGTCAGAGGTGACCTGGTCAAAGCGGAGCAACAGGCCAAAGCGGGGCGCGATCGATATTCTCGGCAGAGTGTCGAGTGGGCATGGAAGTTTCGCATACTCGAAGCGGAGATTCTCGCCTATAGGAAGCTCGATCAGGAAGCGCTCTCGATATTGAACTTCCCCTTGCCTGCAGATCTCTCCAGCGGAGACCAAGCTATCCAAAAATATATGGTAGAGGGCTTGGCGCTGGCACGGCTCGGCCGCGACCAGGAAGCTAACGAACACCTGCAAAAGGCCGACCATCTATGCCAGCTTAATAACTCCTCGGTCAATGGCCAGCTTGCTCAGGTCCATGGTGTGGTCGAATTCGGCAGAGGAAATCTCGCCATGGCTGACATTTTCTTTCGCCAAAGCTTGCGATCAGCTCGTGGACAGAAAGACAAATTGCTTGAAGCCACAACCTTGTTGAATCTCGGGATTACTGCCTTGAAGCAAGAACACTACGACAACTCTATCGTATGGTCGACGGATGGCTATCAGGCTGCACGGGGCCTGGGAGCGCATTTCGCGGAGCAGAAAGCTCTGGGCAACCTGGGCTGGGCTTATTACAGAATGGGCGACACCGACAAATCCGTTTTCTTTTTTCAGCAGGCGGCAGATGAGGCCCGCAATCTGACGGCAAAGAGTGACTTGCTGAAATGGGTACGCGCGCTGGGACTTGTCTCCCAGGAGGTGAACCAAACCGCTGTCGCGAAAAGTTATTACAAACAGTCGCTAGCGCTGGCACAGCAATCGGAAGACAAGGAAGACCTGGTCGATGCGATGACAGACCTGGCGGCGGTTTCGGTTGAGCAACAGGAGTGGAACCAAGCGATTCGG
Source organism: Acidobacteriaceae bacterium (assembly GCA_003165795.1). Taxonomy (GTDB): domain Bacteria; phylum Acidobacteriota; class Terriglobia; order Terriglobales; family Acidobacteriaceae; genus Bog-257. Next base: position 2,481 of record PMWW01000154.1, on the reverse strand, counting down.
TACAGCCAACAGGCGGTCAGTCTCTGCCGCTCCCAGGGAGACCGTGCAGGAGAGCTCGACGCCCTGCTGGTGGAGGGGAAGATCGCTGCGCATCAGAATGATGCCGCTCGTGCCAGCCAACTGTTTCGTGAAGTTGCAGCTGATGGACAAAGCGAGATCTCATTAAAGTGGGAAGCACAAGAGAGCCTGGCGAGGCTCTATGAAGATGAACATCGCCCATTGGACGCCGCGCGGCAGTACCGGCTTTCCCTGGCAACGTTAGAAAGCGCACGGTCTTCGCTCCATGAGGAGGAACTTAGACTGCCATTTCTCGGCAATGCCGCCCACCTTCAAGATGACTATATTCACTTTCTTGTGGATCAAGGTGCAACCGTAGAAGCTCTCCAGGTAGCTGACTACAGCCGCGCGCAGACACTTGCCGAAGGACTGGGCCCGACGAAACAGTATTCTATTTCCAAACCAGCGGCGATGCAGAATCCGCAAAGGCTAGCCGCGCGCACCGATGCCACAATACTGTTCTATTGGCTGGGGCCGAAATACTCTTACTTGTGGGTAGTGACGCGGAACCAAGTCTCGCTTTTCCCGCTTCCACCGGTAGCGCTCATCGATGCTCTAGTCCGAACCTATGGCGAACAATTGCAAGGGCCGCGGGACGTGCTACGAACAGCCAACCAGAACGGGATCGACCTGTACAACATTCTGGTCGCACCAGCTCGCCGTGAAATCGCACGTAGTTCGCACACCATCATCATTCCTGACGGCACCTTGAACAATCTGAATTTCGAAACTCTACTCGTGTCCGGTGACAAGTTACATTATCTTATCGAAGACGCAACCATAATAAATGCCGGCGCGCTCAGGCTGCTGAGAACGTCTTCCGCGACCCAGCCCTCCAGACCAAAGCTTTTGCTGATTGGAGACCCTGTTTCGCCGAACCATGAGTATGCCGACTTGCCCGATGCCGCAATCGAAATACGTAGCGTTGAGAGGCACTTTGCACCATCCGATCGGACGGTCCTTACCGGCGTTGGGGCGACGACCCAGGCCTACTTGAGCAGTAATCTCGAGCCGTTCTCCTACATACATTTTGTGGCCCACGCTACAGCGAGTAGACTTAGCCCGCTGGATTCCGCCGTCATTTTGTCGAAGGTTGCGCTCGATGATGACTCGGTCAAACTCTATGCCCGCGACATTATTCGCCGGCCGGTTCAGGCGGACCTTGTCACTATATCAACCTGTTATGGCGCTGGCGCGCGTGCCTACACCGGGGAAGGACTGGTAGGGCTTTCGTGGGCCTTTCTGCGCGCTGGTGCACACAACGTGATTGCGGCACTTTGGCAAGCTAGCGACTCAGCCACGCCTCAGCTCATGGACCGGCTCTATGAAGAGTTGGCTGCAGGCCACAACCCCGATGTCGCTCTTCGAACCGCCAAGCTATCTCTTCTGCATTCAGGTTCCGTTTTCCGTAAACCTTTCTACTGGGCTCCCTTCCAGCTCTATAGTTACCAGGTGAAGCGAAATCGGGCGCTTGCCACTGCGCAACTGCTTCCCACTACAGGGAGCAGTGGATCGCCGTATTCCGCCCGCTAGCCGGCACCCGCGTGTCGCAGCTCACGAGGAATGACACTCGGATTGCAACCTACCTCTTTATCTGCAAACTCTTTGCATAATAAGTTCGGGCATCACTTTTCATTCGCCCCCGTCCGGCTGCTTTGATGACGGGCAGCGCGCCTTCCTGCGAGTTCTCCGCTTGGCGTTCTCAGGTCATGAAACGTTTTGCCAGTCTGGATCACTATTCTGCAACCAGAAGCTAATACGCGGACGACTACAACGGAACGTCAAATTCAATTCAATGAAAGAGGAAGATATGACTAAGACAAGGTTGTTTGCATTTGCGGTGCTTTTGTCATTTGCTTTGGGAACTTCCGCGCTGGCAGCAGCTCAGGAGGAGTTGACTTCACCACAAGAAGCGACCCAAGCGCAACAGGCGATAACGACGGAAGAACAGGCGGCGCAGTCCGCGATTGTTAGGCCTCAGGGCACTGTGATCACCCCGGAGAGCAGTGTTGTGCGGCCGGAGGACGCCGGCGTGCGCGCCCACACGAATGTTCTTATTTTCGCTCCCAACGGTCGTAAGTCGTCTTCCGGAAGCCCCGACTACACCTTCCCGGGAGAAACTCCGGCATCGTTGGGTTGCGTTTACCAGGTTGGCCCAATCTACTCGGGATGCAACCCGGCAACCGGTGGCACCAACCACCCCAGCGGCGGCTTCGGCGCGATCGTGTTAGTGGATGCCTTTGACAATCCGAATGCGGCGTCTGACCTGGCGGCTTTTTCCAGTAACTATGGCTTGCCGGCAGCAACCTTCACTAAGGTCTATGCCAATTCGAGTTGGGGAACTCTTAACGGCATGACGGCCAGTTGCGACGGCAGGCCGGCGGGCAATACGGGCTGGGGCCTGGAGGAGGACTTGGACATTGA
>PMWW01000194.1 GCA_003165795.1 Acidobacteriaceae bacterium | reverse complement strand
ACCTGCGACTTCCACCGTGTGAAGGTGGCACTCTACCGCTGAGTTAAGCGCCCAAACCTTTTGAGTCTACCACTTGCGGTCCACCCAAAATACCCACCGTACCAAAGCGTACCAAATTTATCAGACTGCGACCAGCTTCGGCCGCGCCGTCAACTCCGCGTAGATTGCATCCAGTGTCTGCTTCACTCCTTCCTCGATCTGCTGCATGTAGACATTGACGGTGGTGTCGGCCTTCGTGTGTCCCAGGATGCCCTGCACGTCCTTCACGCTCCCCTTGGTCTGAGCCAGCGTGGCAATCGAGCGGCGCAGGACCTGGAAGTTCAACTTCCTGAGCCCTAGCTCCTCGGCCAGCTTCTTCAGCACCCGCGCCCGATAGTTGTCGGTGCGGATGAAGCCGTTCTTCTTCGCCCCATTGCGCTTGCGCGAATTGGGGAAGGTGAAGGCATCGGGCGAGAGATCGGGACACGCCTGCCTCCACAACTACAGATCGTTCGCCAGCCCGACCGGCAGGTGCACCGTCCGCAGCGACTTCCTGGTCTTGCCCCAGTTGCGCAGCTTGCCCCGGAAAGCGGTCTGGCAGACGGTAAGCGTTCGCTTGTCCATGTCGAAGCCACTCCAGCGGAGCGCGAACAACTCGCTTGGCCGGGAAGGTCTCGGTCATGTCTAGGGTCAGCAGGATGCGATCCCTGAGCGGCACCGAGGCTAATACCAGCCGCAGTTGGCCCCAGGTCAGGGTTGTCTTGTCCACCGGCCGCAATTGCGTCGGCAGGATCAGCTTGCGAGCCGGATTCTTCATCATGAAATCCTGGTCGATCGCCTCCTCGAAGGTCGCTTTCATGTAGAAGCGCGCGTGCATGACCCGTCCTGCGGAGAGCACCCGGGCAAGGTCGTTGAGGTGAGTCTGGAGCATGAACTTGTCGATCTGCACCATGGGCACGTCGCCGAACTTCGCCAGAATGTCCAGCTCGATGGCCGACTTGCGGCTGTAGGCTGTCTCTTCTTTCCATGTACTGCCCTCGCGCAGCGGGAAGAAGCGGTTGCGGGTGAACCAGCCGAGAGTGGCGATGCCCTCGTCCGCCCGCGGCTGAGTTGTACCCCCGGTCTTCTGCGCGATAGTTACGTCCAGCGAGTCCTGTGCCTGGTGCTTGGTCATTTTTGACTTCGGACCCAGCACACCGACGCGCTGCTTCTTCCACTTCGACTTTCCAGTGTTCGGGTCGAGCACTTTGATATTCATGTACCCTACCCAGGAATGGTGTTCGAGGCGCACGGTGCCTCGTTGATGCGATTTCGCCATGGTTTCCTCTCGTCGGAATCTGTGGCGGGGTGTGTGCATTATATTCTCCGAGAATTGCGAGTGCTCAGCCGTTCCATTTCCGCGATGAACTTTTCAATCTGGCTGGCGCGGTAACGCAGCAACCCTGCTCTTCCGGGGCCGCCGCCCAGACGGATCACCGGCAGTCTCGGCTCCTTGCGGGAGGAGTGATCCCTAACCCAATCAGGCGACACGTTCAGTCGTCGTGCCACCTGTTCGGGCGTCCACAGGGGATCGAAGGGAGTGCTCGTATCCCTGGGCAGCAGGTCGCTGTCCTCGCGTCCGACTTCGCCGCCATACTGCTTCTGCCACTGTCTCTGCCCGCTCATGTGTAAATCCTCTCCCTGAGGCCCGACGCATACACAGACTGCCGTGACGCGCGCTGCAATGGGACACGTTGGAACAGGCAAGCTTTGGGTACAACTCCACAAGCACAAGCAGACCTTCCGCAGGTCCTTCGATTTACCGCGTTGAAGACGTGTTGGGCTTCGCGTCTCACCTGGTTATCCCTTCTGCTGCAAATTCTTTCCTGATTCGCCTTGCAAATCCGGCTCGGCAAATTCCTCAAACTGGAAACCGATCTCCATGCCGAACAGCCGTTGACCTATTGCCGCAAGGCGTCGTTTGTAGCGAGATACTCCGTACTCAGTAAGTCCTGGGTCCTCGGCGCTTAACACAATCACGTTGGGCTCTCGTAAACCTATCTGCCAACTGTCACGAAAGAACTTGTCATATTCGTCGGGGAGCTTTGTGGACACAGCAGTGCTTGCGCATACCGTCTGCAGCCGTTCGAGAAATAGTGACCATGATTGCTCATCAAGTTCACAAAATAGTGAGGCTATTTGAGTCACCACCTGACGCCGACTGAGACGGGTTATCGGTCACATACGTGTCGCTAAGAGAGACGGGTGGACGATGTTTCGATTGAGAGCCACGTACGGGAGAGACACTTGCCTCAACTTGTTTCTCTGCGGATATTTCGACAGCGGCTACTTGGGATACGAAGCGGCCGAAGGGATTGACTGGGTTTGGGAACATCGGATCGACGACTTGGCGAAGCTGGGCCTTTGATGCATATGACGGTTGAACAGGTAAGGGTGTCTCTGCAAAAGACGCTTGATGAAGGGCGATCAGCTCAATTGCGGAATCGTCTCGGTCAGTTTGCGACGCCGGCCCACCTTGCGCGCGATGTTGTTCGCTGTGGCCTTCAGTTGCTCGGCCCGGAAGTCTCGATACGCTTTTTGGACCCGGCTTTCGGAACCGGCTCTTTTTACTCGGCCCTGCTGGAAGCGCAGGCCCGTGTGTCAACAGCCGCCGGGTTTGAAATCGATTCTCATTATGGAATTCCTGCCATTGAACTGTGGCGTGAATCAGGACTACAACTCACGCTCGACAAGCGCAGCGGCATCGTCAACGATCCCAACCGCGCCGACGATCCCGAATACGTCGTGCGCCTCATCGGCCAGGTCATCACCGTCAGTTTGGAAACCATGAAAATCGTCAAGGCATTGCCGGAACTCATCATCCAATCGCCGGCAGAACGGATAGTTACAGAGGACTAGCAGCTCCGGCAGGTGTATTCGCTGCGACCTGCTATCTTGTCGTAACATCTTCTAAACACACGTCACAGGCTTGGAAACACAGCTCCACAGACCGCGAGGACTCGGCTTATGTATCACTACGATCCCACCACCGCGCTGGAAGAGTTGAACGAAGAGGCGGTGCTGCCCAATCCCGTGCATTTGCGCGACATGATGTTGCGCGCCCATCTCGATGCCGGCCATTCGCTGGAATACAACCGCATCTTCGTGGAGTATCAGAAGAAGTTCGGCGAGCTGCAGCAACTGGGACGGCAGTTGCTCAATGGGCTAGGCAAAGGGTAAAACAAGCGTAGACGCCTTACCGCCAATCGATCTCTGCTCCCGGAGGACTGCTTGAAAGTCTGGCTGTTGTCGGCACTGTTCTGCCTGCTCGCGATCACGGCGGTTGCCGCCGAGGGACATCCCGTTTCCTACCGCAGCGGCGACGAGACCATACATGGGGTGCTTTATCTGCCGCAGGGCAAGGGCCCGTTTCCGGCGCTGGTGGTGGTCCACGAATGGTGGGGATTGAACGAGTGGGTGAAACAGCAGGCTTCCAACCTGGCCCACCAGGGTTACGCGGCGCTGGCCATTGATTTGTACCGCGGCAAAGTAGCGACCACTGCGGATGAGGCCCATGAGATCATGCGCGGCGTTCCCGAAGACCGTGCCAATCGCGACTTGCTGGCGGCCACGGCTTATCTGCGCACGCTGACCACGGTCGATGCCAAGCGCATGGGTTCGATCGGATGGTGTATGGGCGGCGGCTACGCGTTTGACCTCGCGGTGCTCGATCCCAAATTAAAGGTCGCGGTCGTCAACTATGGTCATCTGGCGGCCGACGATTCCACGCTAAAGAAGATTCACGCTTCGGTTCTCGGAATCTTCGGCGGCAAAGATGTGGGGATTCCCGCGGCCGACATCAACAAGTTTGAGAAGCAGATGAAGGCGCTGGACAAGAAAGTCGAGATCCACATCTTTCCTGATGCCGGGCACGCCTTCGAGAACGAGACTAACCTGAAGGCATATCGGAAAGAAGATGCTGACAACGCCCGGAAGTACACGGTCGACTTCCTGGCGAAAAATTTGAAGTATTAGCGGGCCCTGCTGGGAGGAACCTTGCGCAAGAGAAAGCGCGTGCGGTGGGTGATGCTGGCGCTGGTCCTGCTACCGGCGCTGTGGGTGCTGAGAATTGAGATCACCTACGCGCACAATGTGCGCCACATTCCAGCCGCTTTCCGGCCGCGGCGCCACGCGTCAATCCGCCTGGGGAAGATATGACGGTTTCATAGTTTCGAAACTGACGAAGGGTGAGGCCGCCCCTAGTGACCATGACATTCGCGCTCACGCCCGTTGCAGGATCATCGCAATCCCTTGTCCGACTCCGATGCACATCGTGCACAAAGCATAACGCCCGCCCGTCCGCTGCAACTGCCGCACGGCGGTTGTCACCAGTCGTGCGCCGCTGGCACCCAGGGGATGGCCCAACGCAAGCGCTCCTCCGTTGGCATTGACGTGCGCAGCGTCATCGGGAATTCCCAACTCGCGAAGCACTGCCAGCGCTTGCGAGGCGAACGCTTCGTTGAGTTCGATCACATCCATATCGGCGATGTTGAGCCCGGCCAGCGCGAGCACCTTGCGCGTGGCTGGAACTGGACCCATGCCCATGATGCGCGGCGCAACCCCTGCTGTCGCCGCGGCCACCACGCGCGCCTTCGGCGTCAGGCCAAAACGTTGGGCCGCGTCTTCCGAAGCCAGCAACAGCGCGCAGGCGCCATCATTAACGCCCGCAGCGTTGCCGGCGGTGATAGTGCCGGTGGCCTTGACTATCGGCGGTAGCGCGGCCAGTGCCTCCAGAGTTGTGTGGGGCCGCGGATGTTCGTCCTTATCAACCACAGGTGGAGATCCTTTGCGCGAGGGAACAGTAACCGGCGTGATCTCTGCGGCGAGCATGCCGTTGCGCTCGGCAAATGCAGTTCGTTGCTGGCTGCGATAGGCGAACGCGTCCTGGTCCGGGCGCGAGATGCCGAAGTCCTCGGCGACGTTCTCGCCGGTCTCGGCCAGGGAGTCCACTCCGTACTGCGCCTTCATCAGCGGATTCACGAACCGCCATCCCAGAGTGGTGTCTTCCAGTTTCATGCCGCGCGACCAAGCCGCATCAGGCTTTCCCATCACGAACGGCGCCCGTGACATGCTTTCCACTCCGCCGGCAATCAGCAGAGAGTTTTCGCCGGTCTTGATGGCCCGCGCCGCGATGGAGACGGCGTCCATACTCGAACCGCAAAGCCGATTAACCGTCGTTCCCGACACGGACTGCGGCAGCCCTGCCAGCAGCAGCGCCATGCGCGCCACGTTGCGGTTGTCCTCGCCTGCCTGGTTGGCACAGCCCAGGATCACGTCGTCGACCGCGCTCCAATCGATGGACGGATTGCGCTCCATCAGCGCCTTGACCGGAATGGCCGCCAGATCGTCGGTGCGAACCGGCGCAAGCGAGCCGCCATAGCGGCCGAACGGTGTTCGGATGACATCGCAGATAAGTGCGTCGGACATTCCAGAAAGCCTACCCCAAGTAGCACGGGAATCGAAGCAGTGATTTCATCATACTGGAGCGGTTGGGGATAAACTTGATCAGATCGTGGTTAGCTGGTCAGGACGTGCAGCAGCAATTCCACCATGACCCAGGTGGGAGTGACCAGCAGAAATGAGAACGACAATCCCGGGGAACTGCAAGCCGGCAGTGGCATCGGCGGGACTCCACGTCAGGTCGGCCGGGTGGTACGCCCGGTTGAAGTCCGGAAGCCGGGCGAGAGCCAGCATAACGTTGCAACTCTACAGGACGAAGCCGCGGGCCGCCGGGGTGGCCCGCCATCCCGGCAATTCGCGGTCACAGACGCCCGGTACCGTGAGGAATCTCGAAGCGCTTCATTTTATTGTAAAGAGAGCTGCGAGGAATTCCCAGCCGTCGAGCGGCGCGCTCAATCGAGCCGGCTTCGTCGCGGAGAACATGGTTGATGTAGGCCCGCTCCATCTGTTTCAGCGTCCCCCCGGTTATAGCGTTCAAGCGGAGCGGCTCGTGGATCGAGGAACCTTGAAAGTGCAGATGCTGGGTGGTCAACACTTTGTCTTCCGCCATCAGTACGGCGCGTTCCAGCACATTGCGCAGCTCGCGGACGTTACCGGGCCAGGAATATCGCTGCAGCGTCAACAGGGCCGAATCGGCGATGGTCATCTCGTTCCGGCCGCAATCCTGGGTGAGGTTGCACAGTAACTGTCGTGCCAGAGGCGGGATATCTTCGGCGCGCTCGCGCAGCGGTGGGACCTGAATGTAAACGATGTTCACTCGGAAATAGAGATCGCTGCGAAAGCGCTGCTGCCGGACCAGCTCGAGCAACTCGCGATGGGTGGCCGAGATCAGCCGGATATCGACGGTGCGGTCGCGCACCTCGCCCAGGCGGCGAAACACGCGGTCCTCCAGCACCTTCAGCAGCTTGGGCTGCACCTGTAAATCGATGTCGCCGATCTCGTCGAGAAATACCGTACCGCGATTGGCGACTTCCAACAACCCTTGCTTGGCACTCACCGCACTGGTGAACGCGCCCTTCTGGTGGCCGAACAGTTCCGACTCCAGCAGTTCGCGTGACAGTCCGGCACAGTTCAGATCGAGAAAAGGTTCTTCCGACCGCGGCCCATTGCGGTGGATCCAGTTGGCCAGCACGCCCTTTCCGGCGCCGGTTTCTCCTTGTAGCAGAATCGGGCTCTCGCTGCTTAGGACCCGGCTGGCGGTTTCTCGCAAACGGAGGATTGCCGCGCTCGATCCGACGAACGGATTCACCCGCTCCCGTTTGGTCTTGGCCGCGGTGGCCGGCAATGCTGGCGAGCGTTGGCGGGCGCTTAGCATCCGCAGCAATAGCGAATGAAGTGTCGAAAGTTCTACCGGCTTCACCAGAAACTGCTCCGCCCCGGATTGAATTGCGCCGGCGCCCACCGGCAAGCTTCCTTGGCTGGCGAGCACCAGCACGGGAAGACCGGGATCGACCGCCTTCATGTGCCGCAACAATTGCGGGGCGTCGCCGTTGGGAAGGGAAAAGTCGAGGACCGCGGCGTCCGGGCGGAAGCGTTGAAACTGCTCCCGCGCGTCGTGACAGTTGGCCGCTTCGGACACGATGTGCCCGTGCGCCCCTAGAAAACTGCAGATACCCGAACGAATGACCGGATCAATATCGACGACCAGAATTCGATTTTGGCTCAAGCACTCACCTGCCTAATGACGCAGTGTCGCTCGAGGGCCTCGCGACTTATCTGAGGGTCTTACAGCTTTGGGAGAACAGAATCCACAACGTGAGGTTGGCATTGTTCGTTCTTGTCGGTAGGCGCCGGGAGCAAGAGCAAGCGCGATTGGCCAACCACGAAATGTATCCTCTGCGCAATTCCGAAAACTGGCAGTGACCGCCGTCACAAAGGAAATGTTCGTGCCAATAAAAAAGCGGACCGATAAGGCTGGTCCGCCTGAAGGAGTAACTCAGGAGATTGGATCGTTTGTGCTTGCGATTACTGCTGATTGGGGGAGCCTGGTTCGCCCCCGTCGCTTTCTTGGCGGGAGAAAAAGTGTCGCGGCGAGTGCGTCGTTACCCGTCCAACAGCCCTAGCCGCCATTCGGTGTCGAGGGTGGGCGCTAATTTCTTTTCAAAAGTCGGACCTTTTCGATTCATTTTCCAGGGGAAATCTCCTAAGGTGCACCAGTTGCAGTGCGATGCTCCACAGAAATCGCGGATTGTTTGCCAGGTAGCGCCTCCACAGCCGGCGAGGCTCTTTCAGCAGCCGGAAGAGCCATTGCAATCCGCAGTTCTTCATCCACGGCGGAGCGTCCGCCAACAGTCCCGCATGGATGTCGAAGGCCGCGCCGACGCCCACCATCAGCGAAGTATCGAGCCGGTCGAGATAGTGCGCCATAAAGCGCTCCTGCTTGGGAGTGCTCAGCCCAACCCAGAAAATGTCGGGGCGGGCCTGATGCACAATGGAGGCCAGCTCGTCTTCCTCGGAGGGCGCGAGCGGGCGGAACGGTGGGGTGTAGGTCCCAACAATGTTGATGCCGGGGACCAATTGCTCCAGACGCTGCTTGAGCCTCTGCGCCACGCCTGGGGTTCCACCGTAGAAGAAGTGGCGATAGCCACGCCGCGCCGCCAGCCGGCACATCGCGAGCATGTAGTCAGGCCCGTAGACACGGCGCATCCCACGATGTCCCTGCAGATGTCCGACCCAGACGGTTGGCATGCCGTCAGGCGTGCACAGAAACGAGCGGTTCAGAATGGCCCGCAGGCTTTCGTCGCGTTGCGCCTCCATGACTCCGTGTACCCCGGTGACGCACACGTATCCCTTGCCATGTTGGTGAAGCAATCGCTGGGACAGGCCCAGCGCGTCCCGCAGGTTGATAGCGCTGATGCCGACGCCGAGGACATTGGCGCGTGGTCGCGCGGTTTGGCTAGTCGGAGGCATAGGCCAGGGCCGCTTCTTCCACGTGTCCCGCCTTGCGCAGCTCATCTTCGATCCAGTTGTAGGTGATCTTCAGACCCCGGCGAAGGTGGGTCTCCGGTTCCCATCCCAGCACCGTCCGCAAGCGCGAGTTGTCGCTGTTGCGGCCGCGCACGCCTTGCGGTTTGCTCCGATCATGCCGCTTAATCAGCTGCTTGCCGGCGATGTCGCAGACCAGGTCCACCAGTTCGTCGACGCTCACCATTTCTTCCGTGCCCAGGTTGAGCGGTTCGCGATAGCCACTGGCCATCAGCCGCAACAAGCCTTCCACGCAATCGGTGATATACATAAACGAGCGCGTCTGCCGGCCATCGCCCCACACTTCGATGGAATCGCCGTCCGGCGTAAGCGCGACCTTGCGTGATATGGCGGCGGGAGCTTTCTCCTTGCCCCCAGCATAGGTGCCCAGAGGACCGTAGACATTGTGGAAACGCACAATCCGCGTCTCCATCCCGTAGTCGTGCAAGTAATACTTACAAAGCTGTTCGGTGAACAGCTTCTCCCATCCGTAGCCTGCCTCGGGATCGGCCGGATGAGCGTCTTCTTCCCGCAAGGGCGTGACGTCCGCGTGGTTTTGCTTGTGGCCCGCGTAAACGCACGCAGACGACGAGAACAGGAAGCGCTTGATCCCGTTCAGCCGGCAAGCTTCCAGCATGTGAGCATTAATGAGGATGTTATTGTGAGCAATGTCGGCTAGTTTGGCCGTGATGTAGCCGATGCCACCCATGTCGGCCGCCAGGTTATAGACCTGGTTCATCTGATTGGTAGCCTGCAGCGTGTTGTTCCAGAAGCGCAGATCGAGAAGCTCGAATTCGTCGGCCACGCTAGGTTCGAATTCCGGTTCTTTAATGTCGACGCCGCGCACCCAATAGCCCTCCGCCTTGAGCCGTTTGACCAAATGATGACCAATGAAGCCGCCGGCTCCGGTGACTAAGACACGAGTTGCTGATTTCATGTTGATATGCCCCTTTATTACCGTGAGATAGGAATGCAGGAAGTCGCTGGAACTCGTCTCATAAGTCGCTTTGTATCAGGGCGCGGCTGCAGTCGCGCCGCAACCAGGCCGACAGTCACTTGGGCTTCAGAGACTGGGTCGCGACTGCGGCAGAAATTTNNTGAGCGCCGGGTAAAGTGGGAAATAATCCTGAGCCGCGCAGCGGCGGCAAGGTTGCGACCCAGTCTCTTCCGCCCTGCGGACCGTGTTCTTGCAGAGGCGAAAGCCCGGACCATTGCAGCGCTTCGTTCGGCACGGCCAGAAGCCGCCCCTGATACGCCCCGGACAACTTATGCGACGAGTTCGAGTTGAGTCTCTTTTCAAGATTGTTTCGTTAGCGAGTGGTTATCACGGACTCTCCCACCTGCCGAGCAGGACGATTGGAGACTGGGCCGGATCGATTGAGTTTCAATCGGCACTCCAACTCGCCCGAATGGAGCTGACCGCATTGCCGGTAGGATTTTTTCAGTAGTTCGCGCGCCTGACGTTTCTCTCGATCGTGCTTCTGGGCTTGGATGCGCGACAGTCCCGCCTTGGGTTGAGGAGTTGCCCCCGAGTCTGGTAGAGGCCTGTTGCCGGTTTCGGCAATTGCGCCCAGAGTCGATAAAAGAGGCAGTTCGACTGCAGGATGGTCGGACACGTCGGGCAACGCTGACTCCGCTTCAGGGGCGGGAACTACAATCTGCAACGGACTCCAAGAGGTCGCAGCCGGCATCTTCGCCCGAGACATGACAGGGTCGTCTTCAAGCGGTGAGGATGAATTTCCCGCTGTTGTATCAGGCGCGCCTGCTTCCCAACCCAACAGGCTCGGATCTGCAAAGATTTCCTGCACATCCGCTTCGATCCGCCGGTCCAACGATTCGTCAACCGATGCCGGGATGGCTTCCAGACGTGAGGCTTGCGATATTTCTATGTCCCGAAGTGCTCTGCTTCGGGCACTCATCGTTACGTTCGTCGTAGATTGAGCTTGGCTGGGGCGGGAGCTCAGGCCGACCAGCACCAGCAGCAGCGACGTTAGGCACAGGGCTGACCAACGCATCAATTGCGCACTACCATGCGATAAATCTCCATTAGCGCCGCGTAGTTTTTTTCCGCCGTAAAGTCTTGCTGGTAGAGTTGGCGAGCTGCCGAGCCCATGGCCTCCATTTCCTGCGCCTGGGCCCACGCCCATTGCGCCTTGTCGGCCAGCTCGTTGAAGTTTTGCGGATCGAAGAGGAGTCCAGTGTGGTTGTCGATGACCAGCTCCGGGATGGCGCCAATCCGCGAGGCGATGCTGGGAACGCCGCAGGCGGCAGCCTCGATCAAACCCATGCCAAAGGGCTCATTCCAGCGGCTGGGGAAGACCAGGAAGCGCGCTCCTTTCATCTGTACTAGCGCCTGCTGGGGATCAAGCCGGCCCAGCAGCTTGATGTGCGCGCTGGCCGACCGTTCGACCAGGCAACGTGCTTCGTCATACAGCGGACCGCCGCCCGCGATCACCAGAGGTATGTGAGGAAGACGCTGCCAGATGTTAAGCATCTCCAGAACGCCCTTTTCCGCACTCAGTCTTCCTGCGAACAAGGCGTAGTCGCCCCGGCCGGTACGTTGGCCGGGATCGCGCTCCAGGAAATTCCGCTTGAGATGGACTTTCGCCTCAGGCAGTCCGGCTTCCACGAAATAATCGCGACAAAACCTGCTGGGAGCGAGGTAGGCGTCGACCACGTGGTTCCAGGTTCCGCGCCAGCGATGCGCCTTCAGCATGAGGGCCACCGCCGCGGTTTGCAGTCGCGAACCGCGATAGCATCCTCGCCCAATCGAATAAGCCAGGCTGGGATTGCATTTCCCGCAAACTCCTAGGTGGTTGAAGCAGGTGCCAGCCGGACACAACAGGCGATAGTTGTGCAGCGTCTGCACCACCGGCACGCCTGCCGACCTGCAGGCATAGTAGGCGGCCGGGCTCACCTGCGGGAGCAGATTGTGGCAATGGGCGATGTCCGGACGCTCCTTCTGAATGAGCGCGCGAATCTGCGCATAGGCGCGGCGGTCCCAGGTGGCGCTGAAGAACAGAGAAGCCTGGCGCAGCGATGGGTAGTTGGCGATGGCGGAGTTGTCGCGCACATACTGCACCACGCGATGTCCGGCGCGGCGAAGCAATTCCACCTCGGCGTGGACCACGGCATCTTCGCCGCCGGGCTGTTGATACCGGTTATGAATTACAAGGACGCTAAGGCTTTGCATGTTCGCCAACCGGCGTCACTGTCTAGCCAGCGGGTGTCGCGGCCCAGCATCTGGCGGAGGCGAAACTCGCGCACCAGATTTCCGCTGAGAGTTTTCCGCAAGAGCCGCTTGACCCGATGCAGGTTCGCCAGCCAGGCAAGGGTCGACGAGGAGAGATCTTTGTCGCCGAATCTGCGCTGCACCAACCGGCGTTCCTCGGCCCGCCGAGGCAGTTGTTTGAGGCTGATGTTGCTGCCGTGCCAGCGGAAGGCGGCTATGAAGTGCGGCACGTAGCAGAAGTTGAATCCGGCGTGCGCCAGCCGGGCGAAATATTCGAAGTCCATGCACACCCGGTAATCGCAATCCAGCAGTAATCCCGAGTCGATAATGCGGCGGCGAAAGAACGTGGTTGTGGATGGGATATAGCAGCCAAAATACAGGAGTATGGAACGATCGAAGGCGTGCTCAACTTTGGAGCGAACGATTTTTCCCTCGCCGTCCACGAAGACGCAGTCGCCGTAGATGACGTCGGCTTCGGGATGTGCCTGGGCAGCGCGCGCCATGGCGTCCAGCCCGCCGGGCAGGTAGTAGTCATCGGCGTTCAGCCAGCCCACCAGATCTCCGGTAGCGCTCAGAAAGCCTTTGTTGATGGCATCGGACTGGCCCCGGTCGCACTCCGAGATCCACTTAACTTCGCCATGACGCTTCACGATGGCCATGGTGCTATCGGTGGAGGCGCCGTCGATCACGATGTGCTCGACCGCAACGTCCTGCTGCCGCGAGACGCTCAGGATCGCGTCTTCGATAAATTCTTCGCTGTTGAGCGCCGGAGTAATGACGGAGAGAGTTGGAGTGTTCATTGGTCAAGACCGAAGGTGTGCTTCAAAGCGGTTTCGCTCATCACCGTGGCGGCCAGAAGGAACGACATCAGGGTGGTCAACTGCAACTCGGAGTACGGCCAGGGAGCGAAGCCGAGCGTCATGGCAAATTGTGCCGCGAGATAGGCAAAAACGGCGCTGAGGAATGCATTCGATGTCCTTGACTTTGACTGCCGGTAAAGCCAGCCCAGCAGCGCGACGTGAAACCACAGATAGCAGGCGAGACCGGCAAGACCGTACTTCAACCAGACGTGCAGGGGCGCGTTGTGTACCATCACCGATTCCGTTTTCCAGTTCTTGATGCGCCAGGTGGGATAGGAAGTCCCCAGTCCAATGCCCATCACCGGCGATTGCCGAACCTGGCCCCACGCATCGGCAATGTCCAGAAGATGGTCTGCATTGTCAGCGCTGAACTCGGTGTCGGCGCTGGTTACGTCGAGGCTCTGTATTCGGCTGGAGAACGAGTTGCCGAGGACAATCGCCGCGACACAGAGCGTCGCGCCCAGGAAGGCCGCGTTGCGCAGGCGATGGCGCTTCCGTAGCAGGAGCAGAATGGCCGTCCCCACACCCAACTCGCCCCAATAGGTTCGCCGGAAGCACAACAACACGATCACATAGGCGGCAGCCGCCAGCCCGCACCAAAACAGTTTTGCAATTGGCTGCTTAGTCCCTTCCTGATAGCGGAAGGCGAGCAGGCCGGTGAAGACGATGCAGGAGAGCGCCGGTCCATCAAAGATGGGGATGGAAACGCCCAGTAACGTATCGCGATAGCCGGCCGCGAAGAGCACGTAAAGCAAAGCGATGCGCCCGGCCATGTACACCGCAAACCAGCGGACGGCAAAATCAAGGTCGCAAGGCTTCTGCATCCAGAACGACCAGACGAAGTACAAGCCGATGCCCAGGGCCAAGCCTCGCCAGTCGAAGAAGAAATTGCTTCCGCCACGCAGGTTGCCGTAGGCGATGGCGATTCCCACGCAGCCCAGAAACGCCAGTCCAGGCAGGGCGAGCCTTCGCGGAAAACCGACCGTCTTAGCTCGCGAGCAGCCCAAAGCGGCGATATGACAGGACGCTAGCAGGAGAATTGCCAAATCGACGAACCGGAACCCTGCCACGGCCTTGGTGTACCAGAACGAGCCCGTGTTTCCCGTTCCGTCGCGGGTGAATTCGGGAATAAAGATGACCGAGAACAATCCCCAGCAGATTAGCCCGCGCCAGAAGTTCAGCTCCCAGCTTGGCGCCTCACCGTAGACCCGGGTGTCGGGCGACGGCAGCATGAAACCGGGAGCCGTCGTCATATTTCTCGCGCCCTGGAGTTCGTCGCCGGGGCGGGGTGAACCAATCGCGCCAGAGTCTGAAAGTTGAACAATCGCGCTCGCGCTCTGGCCCAGGTGGCCAGCGAATCCAGTAAGTCCGGAGTATCTAGGATTTCGCGCAACGCGTCGGCGAATTTGCTGGCCAGTTGCTCCTGGTTCTGGCCGGTAGTTGCCACGGCGCATCCGCAAGTTTCATTCACGATAAGGCCGGGACCGCCGAGATCGGTACACAGCACTGGCACGCCATGGGCCAAGGCCTCCAGTACCACCATTCCGCCGGAGTCGCGCATGCTGGGAAACAGCAGCAGATCGGCGGCGCGGTAATGTTTCTCCAACTCTTCCTGGGTCAGCCAGCTGGCCCATTGCACGATGTCCGACAATCCCAGCTGGCTGCTGAGTTTCGCCAGCTGCGATCTCGCGGGGCCTTCGCCGACGATCAGGAAGCGAAGGCCGGGATAGGAGTGCTTAATGCGGCTCACGGCGCGGAGAGCGATGGCAAGCCCTTTCCACTCCAGCAATCGTCCTACGTAGAGCAGGCGCGGGGTGTGGACGCCGCGCTGCGGGATGCATTTGGCGTCAAACAAGTAGGGACCCGAAAGCCCGATCGCCAGTTGGATTTCGCACTTGTGACGCCATCGCCGCGGCACCAGCGCGAGCGTGTCGCGGGTGACCAGAATCCGGTCGGCTTGCCGGAAGGTACGGCGCATCAGGGGATCGAACGGCACCAGAAAATTGGACAGGTCGCGCAGCCGCTCCCGGCAACGCTGACCGGCCGAGAATCCGGAGCGAAGGCGAGGGGGAACACCTTCGCCGCCGGAGACCGGGCCCAACAAAAAAGGAATGCCTAGCGATCCCATGAAGCTGGGATAGCGCGCGCTGACGTAGGTCACATGGTGCACCACGTCGAATGGCAACGTGGGGAAGAGCTGCCGAAGATGCCGGACCGCAAACCACTGCCAGAGCACGTAGTAAAGCGACTTGCCGCCGGGATACCGCCGCCGGCGTTGCACCCATCGCGGCAGATCGTAGTAGATGAAGGTGAGGTTTTGGGTTGCGCGCTGAGTAGCGTGCTCGATTGCCAGGCGATTGTCGGCGCGGGTGATGACGGTTACCTCGTGGCCGATCCGAGCCAATTCCGTGGCCCAGCTCCAACCCACGCCGGGTTCCGATCCGCGGCCGGGCTCACACGCGTATGCCGACAGCAGAATTCGGGCCACTCAATCCGATCCTGCCGAGCGCAGTTCAACTGGTTCGGCGACATTATCAAACGAGCCGGCGACGTGGGCAGACGGGCCGGGCACTCTCGGTCGTCGTTCCAGACGGGAAGCCAGCCAGCCAAGAACCATGCTGGTCCCGGCCGCAACTATCTGCTCCGGGGACAAATTGGCGTCCAAATGAATGGTGCGAGTGCGGAGATTCAGCGCTGCCGGATTATTGGCAGCACCCCGACCGGGTTCCTGAGTTCGGTCTCGACTCTGGGATTCCACTGCAAGTACCAAGTCAGGACGAAGGAGCGGGCGAGTCAAGATTGACCGCAGTTGCCGCCAGCCTTGGCGTAAGCCGATGGCCGGTGTCTCGAGAGCGGCGGTGCCGACTATCAGCGTCGACCTTCGGCGCGCGCGGAAGATTCTTGCGGCCAGAGACAGGGCCGACGGAAACGTGCTCACTGGCGTTGCCCTGGCCGTCCAGCGAAATGCCGAGGCCAAGCTTTGCCGCAGGCGGTCTGCGATCTCTGAGCGGAGCCCGCTCTCGCTGCCAATCACTAGCACCGACATTCCAGTAGGATGCACAAGGCGCTGCCGCAATCGCCCGAGATCTCGTAATTTGCCCACGCCGCGGTCGAAGCCGCGCTCCACCGGGGCCGACCTCTTTAACTCGACAAGCAAAGGCTTCAGGCGGGTCTGGAACCAGGCGAGGTCCTGCTGGACTAATGCCCGCTGTAGTTGGAGCGCCGTGCTTTGCGGCCAGAAGCGCGCCAGTCTTCGCTGGCATTCTGCCGGATCGCGCGCGTACAGATGTTGCAGCCGCTTAAGTTGGTGGCAGGTGATGGATTGTTTCAGTACCTTCTTTATCAGGTAATAGAGGAACTCGTCGGGGACCGCCGGCACGTAGAAATCCTGGTAACGCCGGCGTCCGGCAATCACCTGGTTGGCCGACAGCCAGAGACGGCCACCGCGGCGGTAATCGCTGCAGCAATCGGGATCCAGGAATCCGGTTTGTTGACCATCCTGTTTGGCCAGAATGAAGTAGCATCCCGCGATTTCATGGTGAATGGCTTGGATGAGCTGCGCGCCGGCGGAGCGTGCGCTCTGCGTCAACACCGCCGGGATACGCCGTATATCGCCGGGATGGACCATAACGTCCACATCGGACGTATTGCCGGCTGGATCATCGTCGCAGCCGCTGAGAATGCAATAGCGAACTCCAGTGGAGTTGAATTGCGCGATCATCGCCGCGAAAAGTTGGGCTCGAAGCTGCCGTGACCGGTTGGCAGGTTGCCGGCCCACGGTAGGCCGGCCAGTCACCTCCTGGTAGGCGACGGCAACCGGACGGGACCGAGCTTGCAAGGCAATGCCGATACTTATCAGCAGGAAGTCGGTGTGCGCGCGCTCTTGCTGCGCAGTGCACTTTAGGTAGGAGTCAGCCAGATAGGCGATCTCAAGTTTACGGCACTGGGTTGCCGTGATGCCCATGGTTGCGGCCAAATGCTCAGCGGCGGTGAAGTGGACGGTGGGACGCTGGCCGAACAGGTAATCTTGCATGTGCAGGAAGTGATAGTAGTCGTGCAGCAGCAGGCCGCCGCGCTGGGCGTCTTCCCAATCGATGAGCATCCACTCCTGGCCGGGGCGGCGCTTGATGTTCCACGGCGCGAAGTCGCCATGCACCCAACATGCCGGCAGCAGCCGGGTGTCGCCCAGCTCGGCAAGCAGTGCCGACAGGAGGTCAGGATGAGACTCGAAAGCCGCCGGCTCCTGCAAAACCACGGCACCTTCGGCGATGGTTGTGGTCTCGTCCCTGAGCACCAGGCATCGCAGCAGGTCCCCGCACCGCCCGCTGAATCGACGCTCTCCCGAGGTCCCGGAAATAAACGTTTGCGTGGCAATGCCACGTTCGCGGTCCACGTGGCGCAGGCGCGGAGCACAGAGGTATTTTTCTTCCGCCAGGGTGGCTAGCATGTCGGCTTCGCGAAGGATGGCGGGCTTGGCTCCCTCGGCGAGCGGTACTTTGACGATTGCCGCGCACTGTCCGGATGCGCGCTCCACCAGATGGATGACGGCCTTGCGGGACATTCCCGGCGTTCCCAGATAGATAATCGGCACCGGCGGAGCACTGCCATTCCATGCCATGCGGCGCCAATCGATCCCTGCCATGTTGCCGACTTCAATTGCCGTCAGGTTGGGCAGCAACTGTGCCGCGCCAACTCGGTTGGCAGCCCGGATTGCCTGCCACTTGAGTCGCGACGAGAAGCGATAGGGAGACCAGTTCGACAGGACCGAGTCGACATTCCGGCAGCTCTCCGGCAAGAGCCAGCGCGGCTCGCCGGCGCCGGGAACCGCCAGGAACTTCACCGGCGCGCCGTCGGTTGCCGCCACCGGCAAGGCGGCAAAAACTTGTTGGGCCAGATCACAGGTTGGCAATGAGAGACGCCTCGGGCGATTGCGATGAGGAATTGATGAAGAACGTGTAAATTGCGGTGATGACCTGGTGCGCGATTTCATCGACAGGACAACCGGCGTCAACGATCAACGTGTTTGGCATTCCTTTGAACAGGCTCAGATACGCAGCTCGCTGACGCTGCGACTCCACCGGCGATACTTCCTGTTTTCTTTGCTGAACGACTTCCGCGGGCAGGTCAAGCAGAATGCAGAGGCCGGGACCGGGCGCCAGCGGTACCAGCAGCCAGGCGAACCGCAGACAGGAAGCAGGCAAGCGATAGCGCCGCGGATCGACCAGGATGTCCGGCAAGTAGCGATCGAAGATCACCAGCTCGGAGCGGGCCATGCCGGGACGGATTGTGACCAGATATCCGAACCAGCAGTCCAGTAGCCAATAGACCAGTTTGCCTAGCGATGCCAAAATACTTCGCGGCGGTTGGGCATGGGGGCTGGTCACGGGCGGCCAATCCACTCCCTGCCTGCGAAACCTGGGGCGGAAATGAAATCGCGTAATGCCGACGAAACTGGTTTCTAGTTTGCCGCTTAGTTCTTCAATGACCGCGGATTTTCCCGCACCATCGGGACCGAAGAAGGCGATCCAAAGTCCACGACGACTTGGTTCACTTGGGTTGTTGTGCATGTTCATAGCCTGCCGTAGATCACTACACCCACAGCCATCTGCAGGATGGAAGTCATGCTTTTGTCCGCCCATTGTTTGCCGCCGCTGACGGGGACAAAGAGAATGTCGCCGTCCTGCAGCTTGGGGTCAGTCACCTGGTTCGCCAGGATGGGTTTCAAGGGAAGGTCAGCTTCGGTCCGTCCGGCCGGGGAGTTGCGAATCAGCTTGGCATCGTACTTAGCGGTCTTGTTCATGCCCTGGGCGAGGGCGAGCGCCTGTAGCACGGTAATGGTTTCCTTGTTTTCGATCAGGTATCCGCCGGGCTTGCCGACGTCGCCGACCACATACACCACGCCGGCTTGGGTAACTACGATGAGGTCGCCGGGTTCGACCTCGGCCTTTGGCGATGAGTCGCCCAACACAGCCGTGATGATTGCGGCCCCGGGAGTTTTGTGGGTCAAGGTGAAGGTTTTGGACGCCGCAGGCGTGACTCCACCGGCCAGCGAGACGAAGTCGAGTACGGTGCGCTTGCCCGACCAGGGATAGACCCCCGGCAGTTTGACTTCTCCAGCAACGGTTACGCCTTGCGTCGCGTATTCGAGGACGAAAACCTCAAGGTGAGGATCGTGCAAGATGTTCCTTTGGCGAAAGCGTTCTTCGATTGCAGTCTGCGCCTGCTCGGCGGTGAGGCCCTTAACCTTGACTACCCCTCCGACGGGCAGAGTAATTTCGCCGCCCTGGTCTACGCGCAGTTTCTCCGACAGCTCGGGGGTGTCGAAGACCCGAATGTCCAGCAGATCGCCGGCGTCGAGTAACAGGGCATAGGAAGGCTCCGCAGGCGCGGTCTTCGGTGGAGGCTGCGCTGGAGCGGCGACCGGCGTGCCTGCGCCTTGGCTGACGGAGGCAGGCGATGCCGATGTCTTGGCCGGGACTTGCGACTGTTGCGCCCATGCCGCGCCGGCGGCCCCTGTTAGGGCGGTGGTGAGCGCAAGCAGACTCCCGATGGCGAGCCGCGGCAATGACCGGGATAGCCATTCCTGAGTACAGTTAGCTGTCAACGAAGCCGGCCGCCTTGCGGCTAAAACCGTGGCCATAAGGCCGGTAGTAGGAGCGTTCATATTTCTGGTCCATCCCATTCAGCACCACGCCTGCGATATTCGCGTTGGCGCGCTGTAGCAGGTCGCGGCTATGGCGCAGGGAGTATTTCGTGGTCGTGCCAGAGCGTGCTACCAGCAAAACGGCATCGGCATGGGCCCCCAGCACGACGGCGTCGGTAAACAGCGACGCCGGCGGGGTGTCGAGAATGATGTGATCGTAGCGCGCACGCCAGTAGTCAAGCAGGTCGAGCATTTTCTGCGACGCCAGCAACTCTGCCGGGTAAGAGTAAGCACTGCCGGAAGGCAGAAGGCTCAGGTTCGGCAGCATCTGGGTCACTACGATGGCTTCCTCTGCCGGACACCCGGCGGCTAGAATGCCGGTCAGTCCCGGACCCTGCGGAATTGTGAAGGCATGATGAAGGGAAGGTTGGCGAAGATCGGAGTCCACCAGCAGGACTCTTGCGCCTTGCTGCGCCAGAACGGTGGCGCAATTCACCGCCGTCAAGGTCTTGCCTTCCGCCGGCATCGAACTAGCGATGACCAGGACCCGGGGGGGACTGGCGCCGGCATGAAGCAGTAGACAGGTTCGCAGACTGCGGTAGGACTCGGCGGCGTGCGATTGCGGCCGGCGATGGGCGATCAGACGCAAGCGCAGGGTTTGCTCGAGCGGCAGAAGCTTCTTCCCGCGCGCCGCCGGACCGCTCAGCCTGACCTGAGGAATCACCGCCAGGGTCTGGAGACCGCAGCAGCTCTCAACTTCCTCGCCGGTGCGAACCGTGGTGTCCAACGCCTCCAATCCCACTGCCGAAAGAACTCCCAGCACGAGTCCCGAACCGAGGCCTAGCGCCAGATCAAGGATCGGCCGGGGATCGACTGGCTCGGAAGGCACTTGGCCGGGATCAACGACTCCGATGTTGGCCGACGCCAGTCCGGCAACAATGCCGGCTTGCTGCAATTTCAATTGCAGAGTCTCATAGAGGTCCTGGGTGGCTTCAACTTCGTGCTTCAGAATTGCGTATTGGGCCGCGCCCTGGTTCAAGTCGAAGGCCTTCTGCTTCTGCTCTTCAACCTTCGCCCGCAACATTTTCTCGGTATCGGCGGCAGCCAGGTATTCGTTCTTGTAGCGTTGGGCAAGGTTCTTCAGTTCGGTGCCGATCGCGCTATCGACCTGGGCCATCTCATTGCCCAGCTCGGCCAGCTTGGGATAGCCATCGCCGAACTTGGTGCTTAGGCGCGCGTAGTCCACGCGCAATTGCGCTTGCTGGGAGCGCAACACCTGCAGCGTAGGTTCGGGAACGGCGGAGGCAATCAGCTCCGGATTGCCTGACCCGGAGATGCGGTAGCGCGCTTCTTTCACGATGCGGTCCGACTCAGCCGTGGTGAGTTGCTCGTCAAGCTCTTTCAACTTGTCGGTGACCACGTTGTCGGTTTCATCTACCCCGATCAAGCCGCGTTGCTTCTGCAGCGCCGCCAGCTTTTCCTGAGCTTCATTGGCCTTGCGCTTCAGATCGTCCGTCTGCTTCGACAGCCAACTCGATACCTGCGACGCCGAGTCGTAGCTGCTATGGAAGTTGCGTTCGGCATAGCCGCTGACCGTGGCATTGACGACGTCGGCCGCCAGCTTAGCGTCCTTGGCCCGAAACTGTACCGTGATGATGTCCGTCTTGGGAACGATCTCGACCTCGAAATTCTTTTGAAACCGAAGCAATAGTTTGTCGCGCACTAGGGGAGGCAGATCGGCAACCCGGGTGCCGCGAGGTTGCACCCATCGTCCCGCGAAGTCTTTCCTCTCGGCCAGCTCTACCTGTTGCATGACGGCGAGGGCAATAGTGTTGCTCTCGAGAACGGTCACCGCGCTTTGCAGTTGAAGGGTAGCATCCGAGGGACTGAGCATCCTTGAAGTCAGCTCGTCCAGGCCCATCGCATTGGTTCCCGCGGGACTCACCTCGATCTGTGCGGTTGCCTCATAGCGCGAGCTGCGGACGAGTATGTAGGACCCTGACAAGAGCAGACAAGCCAGGACACATCCCACAATGAGGGAGCGGCGCGTGCGCAGCATCAGCCATAACTCGGGCAGCAGCAGCCCGTCTGGCGGCGGAGTATCGGCGCAATGGAATGGGCGTACGCCGGTCGATCCGGGCTGTGGGATTTCAGTATCGCTCGGCAGTATCACGTCGAAACCAACTCGCTTCGTAGCTGGCGAAGGTGGTCAGGCCAGCCCGATGGCAGCATCGTGACCGCCTGGGAGCCGAAGTGAATACCATGCCATAAGTTGGGCATGGTCTCGGTGATCTGCAGGGCGCGTCCTACGCTGTAGTACAGGAAGCCGGCGGCTGCCATCTGGCTAGGGTTGAAGAGGTTACGTCCATCGATCACGATGGGCAGCTTCATGACCGCACGCAGCTTCTGCAGGTCAAGGTTGGCAAACCGCTCCCAGTCGGTGAGCACCAGCAAGGCATCGCGCCGGGAGGCGGCCTGGTACTCACTCTCCGCATACTCGATGGTCCCCGCCAGGACCTCCTGTGTCTTCAGCATCGCAGCCGGGTCGTAGGCACAGACGGCCGCGCCTTCCTTCAGCAGTTCCTGAATGATGGCGACGGCCGGCGACTCGCGAATGTCGTCAGTGCCGCCTTTGAAGGCCAGTCCCAGAACGCCAATCCGTTTGCCGCGCAGCGTCCACAGCACAGTACGAACTTTCTTCACGAAGTTGCGACGCTGCTCGGTGTTGATCCGCGTGACCTCGGACAGCAGCGAGAAATCGATACCGCACTGCAGGGCCACGGAATGGAATGCGGACACGTCCTTGGGAAAGCACGAGCCGCCGTAGCCGATGCCGGCTTTCAAGAATTGCGGTCCAATGCGCGGGTCGGCGCCGATCCCGGCGCAAACCTGATCGATGTCGGCGCCTACGGTCTCAGCTATATTGGCCACCATGTTGATGTAGGAAATCTTCATCGCCAGAAACGCGTTGGAAGCATGCTTGATGAGCTCGGCGCTCTTGGCGTTGGTCACGATGACCTGCGCCGTTTTCGGTTGCGGGTCGGGGCCGGGAATCGCGCCTTCTTGCCGGCAATACGTGCCTTCCGTCAGCGGACGATAAATGCTATAAAGCATGGCCGCGCTGAAATCGTCATCGACGCCCAGCACGATGCGGTCGGGATACAGGAAGTCGGTGACCGCGGTCCCTTCCCGCAGGAACTCGGGATTGGAAGCCACCGAGAAGTGGCCGGGCTCGGCCCCGTGCAGCTGTAAGACCTTGCGAATGGATTCGCAAGTGCAAACCGGGACCGTACTCTTCTCCACGATAAGCCGGGGCCCGGAGATGGCGGCGGCGATCTCGGAGGCAACCGACTCGACATACGACAAGTCGGGCTCGCCGCTCTCGCCCTGAGGAGTGCCGACGGTGATGAACACCGCCTCCGATTCCGCTACCGCAGCGCTTACGGAAGAAGAGAACGTCAGCCGCTGGCCGCGGTTCCGCTCCAGTAACTGCGGCAGAAGGCGCTCGTGGATGGGAACTTCGCCTCGCTGGAGGGCAGCGATTTTCTCAACATCGGTGTCGACCGAGATCACCTCATGTCCAATCTCAGCCAGGCAAGCTGCGGAAACCAGTCCTACGTAGCCAGACCCGACCACTCCGATTCGCATTTCTTTCTCCAGGTCCGAAGAAGGAAAACTCAGTTAGGTTCAGACTCCGCGCGCGGCGAAGAGGAAGGTGTGCAGCAGAATGGCAACGTCCATAAACAAACTGCGGTGGCGCGTGTAATACAGGTCGTACTCCATGTTTTCGTGAATCAGAAAAGCGCGGTCGGCGCTGAGTTGCCACAACCCCGTAATGCCCGGCTTCACCGCCAGCCTTTGGCGCTGCCAGGCGGTGTACTGCTGCACGATGAACGGCATCTCCGGGCGTGGGCCGACCAGCGACATTTGTCCCCGGAACACGTTGATGAGCTGCGGCAATTCGTCCAGGCTGGTGCGCCGCAGAAAGCGGCCGATGCCGGTGATGCGCGGGTCCTCGCCGGCGCGCGGAGAATATCCGTAAGTTGGTGCGTCCCGATACATGGTGCGGAACTTGTAAATTGCGAAGACCCGGCCCGCCTGGCCAACGCGGTCCTGCCGGAACAGCACGGGCCCGGATGAAGTCCACTTCACCAGCCCTGCGATGGCCACGAAAAGAGGCGCAAACAGGGCCAGCAAGCTGGTCGAGAGAATGAGGTCAAGCAGCCTCTTGCCGGTGTCGTAAACCAGACGGGCCCGGTCTTTGGCGAAGTGAGCGAGCATGATGCCGTCTAGCTCCGCGTAGTCGACCCAGTCGCCCGACTCGACAAGATCTTCCGGAACGAAGTAGGTGTGGACTCCGGCCGCGGAAGCCTTCGCGGCCGCTTGTAAGGTGCATGCGCGATCCATGGCCGACGATGCGATGATCAATACCGAGGCATCGAGCTGCCGAAACAGATCCGGACAGAGAGGGCCGGGGATCACCTTGGCTGGCTGGCGGCGCCTATAGCATGACTCGTAAA
Source organism: Acidobacteriaceae bacterium (assembly GCA_003165795.1). Classification (GTDB taxonomy): domain Bacteria; phylum Acidobacteriota; class Terriglobia; order Terriglobales; family Acidobacteriaceae; genus Bog-257. Next base: position 5,292 of record PMWW01000194.1, on the reverse strand, counting down.
TTTTCGCCGATGGGTCTTGCAAGCCGTCATCCACGAGGGCCACGGGATCGACGCCAAACTCGGGCGAGCGCAGCAGCGCGGAGTAGATGCGTTTGGCGCTGCCGCCGGTGCCGAAAATCACAGCCTTGCGCGTCCCATGTCCCCTGCTGCGCAGCCCGCGAACGAGGCGGTGCATCTCCCATTTCTCCAGCGTGAGGAAGGCGGGAACGGCGACCAGGGCGCAGCCAAAAACCAGGCGCGGGAAGCGAATAGCGCAGCCGTAAAACGCCAGCAGCGCCAACAGGAAAGCCTGCAGGGTCACGCGCAAGACGCGTTCGGTTTCCCGGATCGCTAGCAGACTGACCCACGGGCGATAGGCATCGTGCCGCTCCAACAGGAACACGAACAGCAGGGCGAAGCCCGCGGCGCCAAACAGAACTTTGGAGGGTGCGTATTGCAGTGGCGCACTTGCGCGCAAGGGCCGAGAGAACAGGTAGGCCGTATAGACCGCGGCGATCACAGCCACGAAGTCCAGACCTCTTTCAGCTGAACTGAGCACGCCCCAAAGCGCGTCCGGACTGGCACTGCGAACTCGGAATGTGGGGACCGCGCCGGGCAAAGGAAAAAATACATCCTGTGCGTTCGATGTTGTTGCCGAATGGGCGGGGGAGGTCGCGGGGTCGCTCATGGAGTGAATTCAGATCGTCTTGTTAGTGTGTGGGTAAAGGGGACTAGATGAGCGTAGACTGTGCGGACTGCGGGACGGTTACGGATAAATTACAAGCATTCCAGCCGGGCGCTGCTATCTCCATGTGGATCAACGTCCGGCTGACGTTTTACAGCCCGGCAAGTGGCGTAGGTAGAAGCTCGGGGCTCAGCGTTGCGTTTGTCCCCGTTGTCTTGTGCGTACTGGCTATCACCATTGGTATTTTCTGGAGGCTCATGCTCAACCCGGCGTAATTCGCAGCCTTGGGAAAGCTAATTGATGGTCTCAACGTCGGCCCCGTGAAGGTTAATGGCTACGGACTTCATAATCTGGTCGACTGTAATGACTAGCCGGCGTGCATTGCACTTTTCCACCAGAGTGCCTTCCCATCCGGCAAAAGGGCCGTGCTTCACCCGCACTCGGTGTCCAATTCTTAGATAGGGATGCGGCTCAACTTCGTTCGACTGCAGACAGCAGGCGCGCAGCCGCTCGACTTCGTCGTCATGCAGGACCGACGCTCGGCCTCCGCTGGAGACCAGGTTGACTACCCCAATCGTCTGCAACACTAAAGCTCTCTCGCTGTCCGAGATGTGGATAAAGACATACCCCGGGAAGAGTGGAGTGGAGGAATGCTTTATTCTGTCGGACCAACGAACCGCCCGCTCATAGGTCGGTAGCAAGCACTCCAAGTTCTTCAGTCGCAGTTGACTAACAACTTGCTGCTCGTGTCTCGAACGAGTGTAGGCAGCCAGCCAGGTTTTTCGCGGTTGCAGTTCCGTCATTCAGAGATTCCCCTGACTTAAGGAGTCCAAAGCTTCGCCACTCTCCGCCCCAACATCGGGCTGAGCCTAAGCGCACGGCAGCCTTTGGCTCGGGGAACATCGCGAGCCGGCTAGTGTCATCAAGGTGCTATTCAATTGTAATGCTAACGTGCCATATCACTGGTGCACGTCTCCCACCAACCCTTCGTGCTTGCCCTGTGGAAATTAAGTATCTGTTTTTCTGTTGGTTAGCTCCCGCGAGGAGCGGCCCAACAACTGGCGTGCGCCACCCGTGTCCAGAAACTGTTCGCTGAGCGTCCAAGGATTGTACAAACAAGACACAACATCCTCGGCCACGGCACCCACCCGTTACAATCGAAGCCGAAGTCACCTCGCCTAACGCCTAACATGGGGAGCCTGATGCGGGTCCTGGTCACGGGTGGTGCTGGATACATTGGCAGTGTGGTGGCCGATCGCCTGCTGCAGATCGGCCATTCAGTCACAGTTCTCGACAATCTCAGCAAAGGCAAGACGCGAGCTGTACCGTCGGCCGCCGACTTTGTTCGTGCCGACACCGGCGACGCACAAATCCTGGACGGCATCTTTCAGGCGGGACACTTCGATGCGGTGATGCACTTCGCTGCCTTCATCGAAGCGGGCGAGTCGATGCAGTCGCCTGAAATTTACTTCGACAACAACTCCGCCAAGTCACTGACGCTTCTGCGCGCGGTCCTCAAGCACAAGGTGCCGCGATTCGTGTTCTCGTCAACCGCCGCGGTTTATGGCGAGCCGCGACGCATCCCGATCACCGAAGACGATCCGCTGGAGCCGACCAACGCTTATGGCGAGTCGAAGCTGATGGTAGAGCGAATGCTGTCCTGGTTTCAACGCTGCCACGGCTTGCGTTATGCCAGCTTGCGCTACTTCAACGCGGCCGGCGGAAACCGGGACCGCGGCGAGAACCATAATCCGGAGACCCACCTGATACCGCTGGTGCTACAGGTGGCGCTGGGCCAGCGGGAGGCAATCTCGACCTATGGGACGGACTATCCCACCAAGGATGGGACCTGCGTGCGCGACTACATTCACATCGACGACTTGGCCACGGCGCACCTGCTGGCGCTCGACGGACTAGCCGAGCACGAGCAACTGATCTGCAATCTGGGCAGCGGCAGCGGATTTAGCGTGCGCGAAATCATCGATATCGCGCGCAGGGTCACGGGGAGAGACATACCTGCGATCGAAGCGCCGCGCCGCGCGGGCGACCCAGCGGTGCTGGTGGCAAGTTCGGAGAAGATTAAGCGAGTGCTGGGATGGAATCCGCAGCATTCGGATGTCGAAGCGATTGTTCGCAGCGCCTGGGAGTGGCACAAGTCGCATCCGAAGGGCTACGAAGGATAGAACTGGTCGTCTGGCGCTCCTCGATAAGTCTTGTGCCCCCGGTTCGCGTCCGTCTCTTGGACGCTAACCGGGGCGGTCGTCCACTGCAGCGATCCCAGGTTATGCTCAACCGAAGGGCGAACCTGGGGCAGCAGGCGATAGTGTTAACACGCCCTACGGTCAGGTCGATGGCGGCTTGGGTAAGACCACTTCCATTGGGACCGTCACACTTATCGCGCCGACTGACATAATCACGACAACCGGGGAGACCAAGACCATCGACGGCGTTCAGGTCATTTTTCAGATGGCGCCTGGTACCGAAGCTCCATCGGAGATGCTGTTTTACTTCCCTCAATTCAAGGCGCTCTGTACTGCTGAGGACGCAACCCACACTCTTCACAACCTGTTGACCTTGCGCGGAGCCCAGGTTCGGAATGCAACGAACTGGTGGAAGGCGCTGAACACTTCGATCAACATGTTCGGAGACAGGACAGACGTGGTTTTTGCCTCTCATCACTGGCCTACGTGGGGCAACGCGCAGGTGATTGATTTCCTTGAAAAACAGCGAGATTTGTATAAATACATCAATGACCAGAGCCTTCGTCTACTGAATGAGGGCTACAACATGACTGAGATTGCGGAACAAATGAAGTTGCCGAAATCTCTCGCTCAGGACTGGTCGACCAGAGACCATTATGGTTCGCTGAACCACGATTCGACGGCTGTTTATCAGCGTCACATCGGATGGTACGACTCTAACCCTGCCAACCTGTACCCATGGCCTCCGGAGGAACTCGGGAAGCGCTACGTGGAAGCGATTGGTGGCGAGGACGCTGTTATTCAGAAAGCAAAGGCGGCGTTCGATAAAGGCGACTACCGCTGGGCCGCTGAACTCAGCAGTCATGCCGTGTTTGCGGATCCCGAAAACAAAGCGGCGCGTGATGTGGAGGCCGATGCGTTGGAACAACTCGGATACCAGACCGAAGATCCTACCTGGCGAAATGAATTTCTTATGGGTGCGTTCGAACTCCGAAACGGCGTTCCGAAAATTCCTGCGACCCAGACGGCAAGTCCCGATACCATCCGTGCCATGACGATGGAGATGATCCTGGACTTCATGGGAATGCGGATAGATGGTCCGAAGGCAGAGGGTAAAGTGATTACAATGAATTGGAGCCTGCGGATACTCGCGAGAAATTCGCAGTAACCCTAAAGAATTATTAAACAGCGGGTTGAAACTGACCAAAAGACCGGTTAGTTCGTTAAACTTCTGCTTGTCCCCGGTCAGTGTGGCTGCTCCGGAGGCAAGTTCTTTATCGATGATCGAGGTCCCCAACCAAATGTTGTCCATACTCGAGCGCGACATCGTAAGCGTGATGTCTGCTCCGGCCAACTCTTTGTTCTCCGTATAGGTCAGTGCGGATCCCGTGAATACGGACCTACATTGAAGTTGGTGTTGTTCTGGAGTGGGAAGCTGATCATGTCGGCCACCGGGTTCTGCGCGGCCTTGGCCAGCGCCGCCGTCCGGGCCTCCTCGAATGCGGCCGCATTGGGCTTTTGCTCGGCAACGGCCGAGTTAGCCTGCGCAGTGGGGTCGGGGTTGTCTGTAGCGGCAGCCGGACCTTGCTGCGCAAACGCCGACACGCTGAGCAAGAGAATCAGGGAGAGTGACAAGAGCAAAATTCGTTTCATCGGTGTTTTCCTTCATATCGTTCGCGTGTGAGCTTTTCCATCGACTCGATCAACGACTGATACGCTGTGGCGCTTTGTACGACCACTTCAGCCTTCCCGTTAACCGTCAACAGTTCGGGGCGTCCAGTACGTTTGAGTCGCTTAATGTGAACCCTTGTATTTTTGGCAAAATCTGTAAGTGACGTGATGTCCTCAGATCTGATCATGGCTGTTGTCTCCATCGATCCGCCCGGGAATCAATGCTCATTGAATCACCTGTGAATTAGCTTCTTTTCGGAAGCGTAGGCGGCGAGACTCCAAAGCGTCTATGCAATTTCGGCAAGAATGAAGAAATACTTCAGCCAAGCCGCTGCGCACCTGCGAATCCGCATTGAATTAGTTTGGAAGCTAGTGGCGCAGGGTCTCCTAGATGTGTGGGCTGTAAGGTCATCGTAGGATGGCGCCCATATTAAGAGCATATGAGGCGCAGCCTTGCTCTTAGTGACGGCCCGCCGAAAACACCAATCGCGCAACTGTTTACAATACCCTAGCAAATATTCCACTTTCATATTCTCATTGCCTTTCGCATAACCTCCATGAACATCGAGATATGAGCCCTCCCTATCTCAGATTGTCGCTCAATCTCGTCGATTAACATGCGTGTGGAATATGTCCGGCCTGCATAGTAGATACCAAGGTCGTCTTTCTCTCGCTTTCTTTCCAGCCACGCCAGCAAAAGCGTACGAGCTTGGTCTACTAACTCTTTCGACCCGCTAGCCCGCTTTATTCGTGAAG
>PMWW01000147.1 GCA_003165795.1 Acidobacteriaceae bacterium | reverse complement strand
TTGTTAACTAATGCGTTACGAGGGCAGTTTTGGAGGCCTCTATCTCCTATCCCCTTCCCCGTTTGACGGGGTTGTACGCATTGAGGGGATTTCTGCTACAGCACCACTTTTGGTGCAGTTCCCTTCGTGATTACTTACGCTATGACCTGTTAGCAACAGTTATCAATTTTCACACTCCATTCCGGTCCGCCGGGTGTAACGTACTAGCGTCGAGAACGAGCGACATCGATGATTGCTGTTCAGCGAGGACTAGCCGCCATGCCAAATCTCCCGAACCACTCCAAACTTGGCCTTGCGCTCAACATTCAGACAATAGCGATCATTCTGGCGCCGGCTTTCGCGCTTGCGGCGTTTGCCATTGCGCCGGCGCAGGCCCAGACCCTCACCGTGCTGCACAACTTCACGGGCGGAGCGGATGGAGCAGGGCCCTATGCTGGCTTGACCATTGATGCGGGTGGAAACCTCTACGGAACCGCGCAATTTGGCGGACTGGAACCATGTGGTAATGGTGGTGGTGGTTCGGGCTGCGGTACGGTATTCAGGCTGGCCCCAAGGGCTGACGGCTGGATCTTTACTCCGCTTTACCAATTTGCTGGAGGCAATGACGGGGCCATCCCGGTGGGCAGGGTAATTTTCGGCCCGGATGGCAGTCTCTACGGTACAACCCAGCGCGGAGGAAGCCAATGCGATGGGTACGGCTGTGGGACGGTTTTCAACATGAAACTTCCACCGACAGTATGCAAGGCCGCGTTCTGCCCTTGGACGGAAAGGGTGCTGCATGCCTTCATGGGTTTCACCGATGGAGCCTATCCCCTGGGTGAACTCATCTTCGACCAAGCGGGCAACATCTATGGCACCACGGTAGAGGGCGGGATAAATGATGGTGGAACCGCCTTCGAGCTTACGCCCTCAGGCGGGGGCTGGGCGGAAAGCCTTCTCGTCGAGTTCGAGAACTCCGGCATCAATCCGCTCAGTGGTTTGATCTTCGACCAAGCCGGGAACCTCTATGGCACCACCTCTGGCGAGGCGGAGAATGGATACGGTAACGTCTACCAACTGATGTTCACAGGGTCATCCTGGAAAGAGAGAGGGCTCTACAATTTTCAGGGGGCAGATGACGGAGGGCGGCCAGCGGGGGGCTTGATCTTTGACCAGTCAGGCAATCTCTATGGAACCACCGCTATCGCCGGGTCAGGCGGCACGGGGACCGTTTTCGAACTTACGCCGTCCAATGGCGCTTGGACTTTCAGCCTGCTCTACAGTTTTGTAGGGAACTTCGACGGTCCTCGTGGCAGCCTCTTTATGGACGCGGCCGGTAATCTCTACGGCACAACGATCGGGGCCGGCACCTACAGCCGCGGTTCAGTCTTCAAGCTGACTGCCTCCGGCGGTGGCTGGATCTACACTTCGCTGCATGATTTTACCGGCGGTATCGACGGAGGATATCCGATCGGCAATGTAATATTCGACGCCAGCGGCAATCTCTATGGCACGGCTTCGTCCGGTGGCACTGGCTCGGCCTGTTACCAAGGCTGCGGCGTGGCGTGGGAGATCACGCCGTAGCTGGCTCTCCCGCCGACTAAAGGTTGCACTGTAGCTGGCGTAACACCGCCATATCACAAGGCATCCGGCTCTACCGCCCCTCACGTGACCTCGGTCACATCCATCCTTTCGAATTGATTGTGTAATCGCCTGTTCACAACAGTTATCCATTGAGCTTCCTATGTGCTAGATTCGGCTGGTTATGTTGGCCGCAGATGACAGCCGCTGGAGCCCAATCAAGGGCGGATACCGACTCCCGTTTGACCCTCGCACTCTGGTCAAGAAACTCGAAAGGCAGCCGGATGCGAAAGCCGTTTGGGAGGAACTGCGGAGAAACTGCGCCTGCCACGCTTTTTGCAGACAGAACAACTCGCATGGGTTTCGAGCTTGCATTTTCCCTGAACTCCCTTCATGATTGCGGGGCGTCACGCAGGAGCCAATGAATGACTACTTTCCGCAGAGACATCCAGATTGTAATGTTAACGATGGTTGCAGTTGTCCTGTTTGCAGGTGCAGCCCTTTGCCCAGCATCAGCACAAACCCGCTACGAGTCCGTTTACAACGGACACAAGATTATCTATCCAGAATCCAGCATCCCCCGGCCGGGTCGCCCTCACACGAACTACTTTTTCGTCGACTCGGACCAACCGCAACCGAATCCCGACCCGGGTGATGAAACCCCTGGGTCAGTAGCCTGCGTATATAAATTTGTAAGTGGACCGGCCGGCTGTCCGATTGCCACAAGCACCACAGTGCCCACCGGTGGTATCGGCGCCATTGCCATCGTCGACGCCGGTTACTACCCGACCGCACAGTCCGACTTGGACGCCTTTGACTCCTACTTCGGTATTCCGGCTACGACCATTACGCAGGTCTGGCCCGGCCCGATACAGCCACCCGTTTACGGGGATTGGGAGGTGGAGGAAGCATTAGATATCGAGTGGGCTCACGCCATGGCGCCGCAGGCCAAGCTGTTCCTGGTCGTATCGGCCCTGTGTAACACCCCGGCGTGCGACACCGATCCCACCTGGGACGCGGTGCAGCTCGCCGGATATCTAGTGGCTCAGAACGGCGGCGGCGTGGTGAGCATGAGCTTTGCCGATGCGGAGATTCCTCAGGAAACTGGCTTTGATCAATACTTCACTTCCCCGGGAGTCGTCTACTTTGCAGCCGCCGGCGATGGGGGACTTGGCGTGAGTGCCTATCCGGCAGCGTCACCGAACGTGGTGGCGGTTGGAGGAACCTATTTTAACCGCGACACTAACGGAAACTTCACCTACGAGCAGTACTACACTGGCGGCGGCGGGGGAGACATTAGTCCATACGAGCCGCGTCCCAGTTATCAGAATGGCATTGCAAGCATCGTAGGAACCCAGCGCGGCTATCCTGATGTCGCTTCCGACTTTTGCTGTACGGCCATTTACCTCCAGGGCTGGGGTTCAGTCGGAGGTACCAGTTGGTCGTCTCCCACCTTTGCCGGAATCGTGAATGCGGCCGGCAGCCGACATCAGTCGTCCTTGGCGCAGCTCACCACCATGTACAACGAGCTGGGCAGTCTCATCGAGTACCATGCTGATTTCAACGACATCACGACCGGTGATTCGCGTTGCAAAGTTGGTTGGGACCTGTGCACCGGCATCGGCTCCGCCCATACTTACGCCGGCAAGTAACCAACGAGGCTCCCGGATTGCCGGTTCTGGTCAAGACGGGGGCCTTTGCCCGCATCACCCTATTACCTTGATTTCTAGGAAAATCAAGAATTCAGATCTGCCGGCTCGGATGGCTGGGGTCTCAAAGAGTTGAAGTTGCAGGGACTGCGACCCTTCGCGGTGGGCGCTATCGGAGAAGCGGTGATCACCATGCTTACGCTGGGAATGGTGCTGGCCGCAGCCAAACTCTTCCAGTTGTAAGGGAAGGGTTATGAGTGCATGGCGCGATAATCCGTCCGGAATGCCCGGCTTGCGCGAATCGCTGTTCTAACATCGCCATTACACAAATAACCGCCGGTCTCCCCGGACTGCCGGTGTCAGTTCATTTTGGGATTGCGTGCGCTTTGCTGCATCTTGATGCAATCGACTCGATGGTTAAGTCTTGGTATTTGCAGGGCAATGCGCGACGATGCGCTCAGGTGCGCCCCTGGCGGATGAGATTAAGAGTCAGTTGCTCCGAACAGCCTTAAATCCCTCCTGGCCTACACCTCCGGAAAGCAGCGCAAGCTCTGCCAGGGCCCGCCAGTGCCGGGGATGCGCGCGGCGTTTACCCGAACGAATCTGACTGGCGTGACAACGAGATACGCCAATCCGACATGCAATAGCGGAATTCGAGACTGAGGCGAGCGCAGGTCGGATTTTCTCTACATAGAAGTTCACTGTGAGCCACTCCGGTTGGCTCGACTGTGACCAAGAGGATTGCTCTTTCCGCCGTTGCCGGACTGTGTCGGATTGTTTGGCGCGTGCTTGGGCAGAGTGCGCAGCAACTCGGGCGACCTGCGCAGCCTTCATTATTCGTTCGGTTTGAAGCGGTGCGGCACACTGCACACCATGAGTGCGCCCGTATCTGATGTCTGTGCCGCACCCATGACAGACGCTTTGCGGTCTTGTAGGTTGTAGTGGTGGAGGCAGTGGCGACGCGCCTTTCGCCTCACGCTTATGGCGTTGGGTCAAGCGAGACGCCCGAAGTTGCCGAAAGGCGAAGCCAAGAGCAGAACTCTCCCTGCTGTGCGTCTTGCAACTTCCGACATAAAGGCTGTTGAAGCAGCCGCCAAGGCTAAGAATCAGACCGTTTCAGAATGGATTCGTAGCACGATACAGGCCATAATTCAGCCCACGAGGAGCGACAATGCAAATTCCCAAAACAACAGTTGAGATACTCGCTAAGGCTTGGCTGGCCGAGGCAAAACGGATACAGTCCCGCGTCACCTGTGTTTGCGGTTGCGAAAAGCCAATCCCGGTGACTAGGTTTAAGCCCGGACATGACGCCAACTCCTAAGCAAATACAGGAAGGACATTCAGGCGATTCTGGCCGACTCAAAGTGATACCGAATTTCAAATTAGGACACTACCCGAAGGCGAGAAGGATATGCAAAGAGATAGAATCCATGTAATGATCGGCAGCAAAACCGCCCAATTGAGCCTGTGGACGTGAACCGGCACCACTACCCATCCAAACGGGAACTGGACGTTTACCGACCTCTATGATTTCACTGGCGGCAGCGATGGAGGCGGTCCAGTCGGCAATGTGACACTTGACGCGAACGGTAATCTCTTCGGCACGACCAATTACGGTGGAACTTATGGGTGGGGTGTCGTCTTCGAGATCACGCAGTAGTGCCAGAATCCTCCGGATCGCTTGTTCTCATCACCCCGAACCGCGTTGGCCGGTCTGCTTTACGCGTCAACTGAAATGCCAACGAGTTGCGCCAGCGCCTGCCAGTGCCCCAGCGCCCAACCCACCCCGCACGCCTAAACACCCTACGCACGCGCCCACCCCCTGCTCATGCGCACACGCGATCCGCTCACTTTCTCATCCGCGAGGCGCACCACTCGCCAATCGAACGAGAGCCGCCCGCACCTGCGCGCTCCGCCCACCCAACTAGCGCGAAGCGTATGCCCGCACACAGAGCGCCGAGCCGGGAAATAACAGGACCAGCTAGAGCAGAATTTGTTTCAACGCACAAAATACGCGCCCCACGGAACTGCACCAAAAATGGTGCTGTAGCAAAATCCCCTCAATGCGTATAACCCCCTTCCCCGTTTGACGGGGTAGTATCTTTCGGGAAAAATTCGGCTACAGGTTAACTGAAGAGTTAACAGCCACGCGTTGCGGGGGGCGCGGGGAGAATACCGGCGCGTGAGAGCGCTGCTCGTTTTCGCGGCTGGCGAGGCTCCGGCGTGTGTTTTCATTTTGCCGCTATCGATCAGCGTGCTGGTGACCTGCCCCCAAACTCTCATCCATTCATAACTAGAGATTCCCGGTTTTGATTTGCCTTGAAGTTCATCTCGCAGCCGTGATGTCGGATTCGAATCTCGCTGCGGCCTCCGTAGTAAGCTTGCATGCATTTGCCGAGAGTACGGGCTGGCAGGTGAAATTTCTTTGCGGGCTGAAGCACATGCATTTCGTCCAGAAACGCCTTTGTGATGTTGGCAGCACTCATCGCATTTTCTGGCGATAGCTGCAGAGGAAAGCCGTCGTATTCCAGCTTCATGGCATTAAGGAGTGCGAGGGTGCATTCGACATCCCGCCGTCCGTATTTCAGTTCTTTTTCCGTTACCTGGCCGGTAGGCTCATGTTCCATCTTTTTCTTCAGGCCGAAGGACTCCAGGAAACCGTTGAGCGTCATATGCCGGTTTCGGAGTGCCCAGCCTAAAACGGATAGGTCGAGAAAACGCCCGCGATATATGACCCGATGGTTAGGGTCGCCGCCCGCCAAGTTGATGAACGCCGAGCGGGAGTCTTTTGGCTTGATTCTCAGCTTAGGCTTGAACTTGTCTGGTTCTCCTTCGTGTTGCCATAGCACCATCGACCATCCTGTGTTCTTGCTCTTAGCTCCGCGATATTCGAGCGCGAGGCGGCTGAGATCAAACGGAGCGTTGAAGCATACAATTGCGGCTCCAGCGACAATCGAATCCCAAAACTCGCCGTCTACGAACTCGATGCGCGATTGCAACAAGATGTCATCGGGGCAACCCTCTTCCACGTCCGCACGCTGGTGGCTCGAAAACTCACGCATCACCTGGACGGATTGCGTATCCAGGCCGTCTGCGTAAACGACTCCTTCCCGTTGACAGGTGTAGACACCATTCTTAAGCTCACAAAACCTCCACCATAGAAATGTGAGGTCCTGCCGCATATCGGTGGAAGTTTCGCAGTCCAGGACGAGGGCGTATCGAGCCCATTTATCAGGCAGTTTTCTTTCGCCGCCCCATGGTTTTTTGTTTCTGACGCGGCTGTGGACGCGAACGAAGATTGGGGTGGGCTCGGGCCTTTGGTTGAGCGTGGTCAAGCTCTTTTTGATTCTCAGGCAACAGATTTGCTACTCGACGAAGCGAATCCGCTGTCGAACGCAGTGCGCCAGGGATCAACTGTGCCGAGGTAGGTTCTGATTCTAGCAAGTTAGCCATCTGTTCCTGGTCCAAGGCCAACAGAAGCAAATAAGAACGCAATGCTTCGCGTATTGTCTCGCTTGTGTCGCGTAGACCGTTCTTGGTCAGACCTGCAAGGTCCCTCGCTATTTCGAGCTTGCGGTGCGAGTTGCGACACACAACCCGAACAAACCTGGGATCGCGTTTCTCCCCGACGGGATGGTCTAATTCCAGACACGCCAAGTCCGACTCAGGGCAATAGAAGCAGTGCGGATCACCGCCCCCCAAGTACTTGCGGCGCATTTCAAGCCGCCTAGCCCGCTTGATGGGGTTGGGGTTTTTCAGATGCCCGCTCCTGGACTTACGTAGAGGTTTTCTAGCTGTCCCAGTATTCCGGCTTGTGCTAGTACGGAAAGCCGATCGTAGTCGCCGAGCAATTCCTGGCCGCCGACTTTCTTGCCCTGAAATTGACTCAGGGCGGCGGGGGGCAGCTTGCCCCTCAGCACCTGCATGTAAATAGCCCGATGCTGCCCTGCAAGAACGCGTTCGCGGGATCCCCGTGCCTTTACCACGACTGGGCCGTTCTCGGTAAGAATTTTGACCGGCCAAGAGTAAGTATCTCCAGCCTTAACGCGTATGCGCTCGCCTTTGCGAGCTGGGATCAGCGCTGCGGGTAGCAGGCGGCGAATTGTTTTGACACTCGTGCCTTCCGCCTCTGCGGCTTCGGAGAGAGTTCTTGACTCACCGCCTCGAACGCGGTTTATCGCCGCGAAGCCTTTCACCTTTGCAGACTGGGTACGGGATGATTGCTTCTTGCGCTTTGCGCTGCCGGGCTTCAGCTGAGACCCACGTGCGGTTTGCCTACGGGAGACGCGGACTGGAAGGGGCTTCTTTCCTGATTGGCTCTTGAGATCACCTTTCTGACTCCCATTCCCCACGGTTCTTTGTCTGTGCTGCTTCATATCTCGCGCTCTTGATTTATACGTAATCTATGCCGTAATGCCGCTTAATAGAATGCCCATTTATAGCATGCGTTTTTTCGTTTAAGCGCCTTGCATATAATAGCTTGGACGGATTTCATTTCGGAGCAACCGCAAAATTATGGTGGTATTCCTGGAGATTATACGTATAATTGATTGCGGGAATGGCAGAATCTCCGCGAAAAGGAAGAGCCGAAGAAAGGCCGCCGAAGTGCCGAAAAAAAGACTTGACATGATTTCCCGAAAGAACGGTCCGGGCCGCCCTCAGAAGGTCGTTCCGTCAGAGGTCGTCGGTAGGGCCGACAACTATCGGGGCATACTGGCCCTAGTGTGGGATAAACTTTGGCCCCCGCTTTCCTGTGCAGAGACAAAAGACGATGTACTCGAAGCGATTCCGAACGCTGCTCCGTATCAACGCGAAGACTTCACAGCTAACCCGTCGCTGCTTCTTGCAATACTGAAGGACCCAAAGTTCCCGAAGCTACGGCAACCCCGGATCAACTTCTTGGCAGATTCGTTTGCAGGTTTGGGAAAAGTTACCCCGCGTCGCTCCCGGGACATCTGCGCACGGGAACGCGCCAAAGCACAAGGGATCGGTCAGATTATTCGGTTTGAGTTTTATGTGGAATGCTCATGCGGCTATCAAGGCCCTTCGCGTGACCACGCGTGCTTGAAATGTGGTGCTCCGATCCCGCAGCTTTGCTTCGCAGAGTTGGGCCAGTACCTGAACTTGCAGGATCAGAACTTTTCCAGCGAGGAGTAGGCGCTCGCAAAACATAGCGGGCCTGCCGCCTGTTAGAGCAGACGACAAGCCCTCACCACCGAATGGAGGGTGAACTCCAATGGCAGCTACGCAAACGCTATCCCAGACACGCGCAATTTCGCAAATTCCCAAACATGGTGTTCTGACTGTCTTCGGCTATGGTATCCAAGTCCGCGTTGATCGCGGTCACCTGTTTGTCGAAGATGGTATCGGCCCTGGGCGCCGTCAATTTCGGTTATCTCGCGTCAGACACGGCCTTCGCCGGTTGGTCGTAATCGGGAGTGATGGAATGGTTTCGCTCGCCGCTCTCCGCTGGCTGGCAGATCAGGACGCGGCCTTCGTCATGCTTGAGCGGGATGGTCACGTGCTCGCCACAACCGGCCCGGTCCGCTCCTCAGACGCACGGCTCAGACGAGCCCAAGCGCTTGCCGAACACTCCGGAGCAGCGTTGTGCATTGCGCGTGAGCTGATTAGTCGAAAGCTCGTAGGGCAGGAACGAGTCGCGCGGGACATCTTGCTCGATTCGACAACCGCTGATGTGATCGGACGACTCCAGGCCGAACTAGACAAGGCTGAAACCATGGACGCGATCCGGTGGCTGGAGTCCCGAGGGGCTGCGGCTTACTGGTCGATGTGGCGTGATCTGCCGATCTGCTTCCCCAAGAGTGATCTGCATCGCGTCCCCGATCACTGGCGAGCCTTCGACACTCGCAAGTCCGTACTATCAGGATCTCAGCGGCTCGCTACCAACCCGGTCAATGCAATTTTGAACTATGTTTTCTCCGTGGTTGAGTCAGAATCCCGGTTGGCAGCTGCCGCCCTGGGCCTCGATCCAGGTCTGGCCTTCATCCACCTGGATACGCCCGCCCGGGACAGCCTTGCTTGCGATCTCATGGAGCCGATACGCCCTGAAGTGGAGGGATGGCTTCTCGATTGGATAACTCGGGAGCCACTGAAGCGGGAATGGTTTTTCGAAGAGCCTAATGGAACTTGCCGACTAATGGCCCCGCTCGCCATCCGGCTGGCCGAAACCGCGCCGATGTGGGCGCGAGCGGTCGCACCTGTCGCTGAATGGGTCGCTCGGCACTTGTGGTCACGACAGCGCAAGTCTACCTATGAAGCCCTTCCTCCAACTCGTCTGACTCAACGGCACAAGCGTGAGGCTAAAGGCTCTTCGCCGCAGGCGTCATTAGAGCGAGCACCCCAGAACCAGAGCGTTTGTCACGGTTGCGGCAAAGACATCCAGTATGGACGGAGCCACTGTGCGCGGTGTGCCGTACCGGTCCAAACAGAGCGAATCATTCAAGCTGCGCGCATGGCGAGGGACTCTGCGCATTCGCTGGAAGCGCGCACCAAGCGCGCCGACACCGTACGCCAGCGCCGAAAGGAGCAAGCCGCCTGGGCGAAGTCAAGCCAGCCAGGCTGGCTAACGGAAAAATTTTATGTGGAAAAGATTCGACCGGCGCTTGCCTCCGTCTCAAATTCCACAATTGCATCTCTGCTCGGCGTATCCCGTTGTCATGCCAGCCAAATTCGTTCAGGCAAACGCAACGCGCATCCCCGGCACTGGCTGGGACTGGCACGCCTGGTAGACCTTTCGGAAGGCGGTCCGATTGAATGATGATTCAGGTACCTGGGATACGAGAGTCACTGATTCTTAGCCAGCACAACTGTGGCAATTTCTTTCTTAACCAAGGTAGGCAAATCCGACTCTTTCCACAACGAATCGTTAGCCCGAACCCACTCGCGTACTTGCGACTCACCCAAGTCGTTCGCAGCAATAATCTCTGACAACGCGATTGCCGAGGTGCGGGACAGTCCACAACCGATGAGTGCCAATTGGGTTTGCTGACTCACGCCGAATTCCAGCAACAGACTTAAGTCAGGGATCTGCTCTGCAAGGTCCACACGAGCTGAACTCCGCAGATAAAATCGCAACAGATCGGAGTAGCAGTTGAGGCCTTTCGGCGCCTCAAACCGAGCAATTTGCTCAACATCTTCCATCACCGCCCGAATTATCGAGGCCGTGGATCTGTCTTCTTTGGAATGAGTAAGCCTATCAACAATCAATCTTGATAGGGGGAACCCTCGCATCCATTTAGTAACTAATAAGGCTAGGAAAAATGCGCGAGGGCCTTCCGGCCCAAGTTTGGGGACCGTATGCCGCGATAACAGGCTAAAAATGCGGGTGTAAATATCCACAGCGTCACTGATCTGCCCCCGAAAAACTC
>PMWW01000188.1 GCA_003165795.1 Acidobacteriaceae bacterium | reverse complement strand
AGTTACCAGGTCAGCAGCTACATTCCGGAGAAGCAGCAGAAGGGGCGGCGTAACTGGCAGGGCAAGGCGGAAGAACAGCAGGCGGTCTACGAGAACCGGCGGCGGGTACGAAGCGAGTACGGCAAGAGCTTGCTGAGGCGACGTGGCGAGTTGGTGGAACGCAGCTTTGCGCACTGTTACGAGACCGGCGGGCTGAGGCGCTGCCACCTGCGCGGACGGGACAACATTTTAAAGCGACAGTTGGTGCATGTCGGCGCCTTCAACCTGAGCCTGATTCTGCGCCACCTGCTCGGTGCGGGTACGCCGCGAGAGCTGAGCAATCGCTCTGGCCAGCTTGTTCTGAGCTTACTGTTGCTGCTCTGGTACGGGAATGGTCAGCAACCATGTCAAATTAACCGTATCTCCGCATCGGCTACCAAGTACGTCGCAAAATCGCGCAACCGGTTGCGCCGCTCGCTTTGCAGAAAATCGGCTCCTTCCACCACGGGCTGCTAGGGTCGAAACTGAGTGAGTCTTTCCTTTTCCTCGTTCAGGTTTTCTGATCTAAGTCAGCCCATCTGAAGTCACACTTCTTAGTCTACCTACATCGCAGAGGGGTTCGATGCCAAACCAAATACAAGCCGGGACCATGATAGTCCAGCAATCAGCTAGTTTGCGGCCACTTGAAATAGAGAGCGAGCCCTACTCGAAAAGCTGGCGTTCACTGGGGACACTAGCGAGCTCAGGCCTGGACCGCAAAGTTCGGGTAGCTGGATGGAAGCTGTTTTTTATGGCTGGTGAGTTAAAAGCGGTGGTTCCGGCATGGGGCGGACAAAAGACCTTGGGGCGAGGAGTGCAACGTCTGCTGGCGCAAACTCGTTCGCAACATTTCAACTGTCTGGAAATAACCCACATCGTTAGAAAACATTTTCTTGGCATACCGTATGTGTCCATAGCGGCACACTCGCGCCACATTCAGCGCGGCCCTCAGATCGAATCGGTCGAGCGGCGCGCGCAAGCTGGCGCCGACGATGCCGGCAGACCAAAACAGATCAGCCAATCGCAGTAGTTCATTAGGAGATGGGAATGAATTGGGAACAAGTAGAAAGTAAATGGAAACAATTGACCGGATCTGCCAAGGAAAACTGGAGCAAGCTTACGGACGATGATCTGGCTCAAATATCCGGCAAGCGCGAGCATCTTGCAGGGAAGATACAGGAAGCCTATGGCATTACAAGACGAGAAGCTGACAAGCAGATATGGGACTGGGGAAAGACGGTAGAAAACATTCGCCGGACAATTGCCTAAGTGTTCTCCCGCTGTCGGGATGATGCTCGGAAGTATTGGACGAGCACTTTCGCGAAGTACTGAAACCGATGGCGCGTTTAGCCTCACCTACAAAGTGAAAAGGAAAAGTCATGCCTACTGAACAGGAAATTCCAGAGACCAATGCGGCACCCGCCCAGTCACTAGTAAAGCCGAAGCAATCTGTTTCTCGTTGGCGTACAGCAGTGGAGCGCTCACAGGGCTTACGCTCCAAGAGGCTGCGGAGACGCGCTGCCCACAGAGTCGCTCTGAGAAGGTCGCATAGCAAAGGCTAGCCGTACCGAGGACCAGCCATTGAGTGACGTGTTGGGGATGGACCTCTTCCGGAGATTTATCGTTCGGGTTGGACTATGACGCAGAGGTGATGACCCTCCCTTGTCCCTCGGCAGACTTCCCTTACAACCCTGCGCAACAATTCCGCTGCTATTGAAAAACTCGCTTCCACCCGGTGGGCGGGGCGCGCGCTCATATGCGCGCCCCTTGTTGCTGCTGCAAGTTAGTCGCTCGAAGGAACGGTGCTCGGTGCATGATTGAGATTCAGAAGTGGTACGGGATTCTCAGGATGCTGCAGGTCCGGTATCAAGTCGTTCGAGGCGCCACCCACGAACCGCTTGATGTTGGGATACTTGATGATCGATTTGTCGAAATCGAGAAGCGCCATGCCAAGGAGTGCACCCGTCCAACCGTTGTCTTCGCCGGAATACTTACCCGGCGAAGTTGAAAGCGCGCGCATGGGCGCCGCACCGTTGAAGATCATGTCGTATTTCTCGTAGGGATCCATGGTCAGGTTGTAGAGGGCGGGAACAGAACCCAGATTTTGCGTGGGTCCCAACCAAGAGTCTTTCGCCGTGTAGATGAACTTCCAGGCAATATTCAACCAGGGTTCCTGGGCATCTCCGCCGATGTCGACGCGTACCGCATTGAGGTACTCGCCATTGACATAGATCCAGGAGGTGCGGGCGGAGTGCTGTGCCTTGCCGAGAATGTAAGCACTGTTGTCGATGCTGTCGAAGTAGATGGGCTTGCCGTTGTTGTCCTTCATTTCGCCATGGGGCGGAGGAGTAATGCCGGACATGGCGGCCAGAGTTGACCAGCAATCGATGTGCGACATCATTTCGCCGTAGGTCACGCCGGCGGGAACGTGATCGGGCCACCACATGATGGCGGGCACGCGCCAGCCGCCTTCGAACGCCGATCCCTTCTCACCGCGGAACGGGGTTGTCCCAGCATCGGGATAGGCGTCTAGCCAGGCGCCGTTGTCGGCGGTCAGGATGACGATGGTATTGGGTGCATCGATACGGATCTCATCCATGACCTTGCCAACGTCAGCATCGAGTTCCATCAGGGAATCCGAATAGTCGCCCAAGTGAGACCTGCCGCGGAAGTCCGGCGCGGCATTGGTGGGGTTGTGCATCTTGAGGTAGTTGATGTCCATGAAGAACGGCTTGCCGGTCTTGGCGTGGGCTTTGATGTAGGCAATCGCATTGTCGGACTGCCGTTCATCGAAGGTCGCCATCGCGTCGTAAGTGATGGTTCCAGTTTTCGTGGCGGGCTTGCCGGCCACGCCTTCCCACTCGCCCAGGTTCACCACCGAGTCGTACATTTTTTCGAAATCCACGTTGTAGGACGGGAACCAGGGATGAAACCACTTGTCGGTATCGTTGTAGGAATAGACGCCGGCGTAGTAGGCGGCGAACTGCTTCATCTCGTCAAAGCCATGATTGGTCGGGTAGGAAATTGGTTTGTCGCCCATATGCCACTTGCCGGAGAAGTAGGTTGCGTAGCCGTTCTTCTGGAAAAATTCGGCAATGGTTGGGGTTTCTGGCCGGAGGTAGTTTTCGTCGCCCGGGGCAACCACGATCGACAGCGCCGTGCGGATGGGAATACGTCCGGTCATGAACGAGGCGCGGCCCGCCGTACAGCTCGCCTGTCCATACCAACTGGTAAAGACGGCGCCCTCTTTCGACATTTTGTCGATGTTGGGTGTCGGATGGCCGTTGGTAGCGCCGCCCAGCGAATAGGCACCGAAATCGTTCCATCCGGTGTCGTCGGTCATGAGCATGACAATGTTAGGTCTCTGCGAGCCGCCGCCGGGGGCTTGCGCATTAGCGGTCACGTTGCCGCCGGCCAGCAAAACGCCAGATACGGCAAGCGCTCCGAGCGCTACGTTTCGTACGCCTGCTCCTAAGTCCATAACTTTCCTCTTTCCAGTAACCATTTATTTCTTGGTGAAAGACCTTGCCTGTGGTCGCAGTTCATTACGACTACGGCAGACCTGGGAACTGTCACCTGCGACAGATGTCTTCAACGCTCCGATCGTCGGCGCTGAAATTCAATGGCCGATGTCATCGCCAAAGATGACGATGATGTTCGGCCCTTTGGCAGGCGGTGGTGGTGGTGCGAGTAGGTGACTCCCTGCGGCCTAGAAGCACAGCGCCATTAGCCACGGGTACTCGTTTTCCATCGATCATTACTCCTCTCAGCGGTGCCCCGGGCTTTCGGAGAAAACTCGCAGCACCGCGTGGCTACAACTCGACAGGTGGACCTTCGACTACGCCCTCGCCGCCGCCGCTTTTAGCGGTATGGCTACCGGCTTGACGTACACGCCGAGAGGCAACACTTCACTGCCGAAAGCGTCATTGATGATGATGGCCGCCAGCAGGTACCAAGCTGTGGCAGCACAGATCAGCGATTCGTACCATAGAATCTTGCCCGCGGCCCCGACGCCCAGCAGAGTGGCGTCCAGCAACAGGAACAAGAGGTCCAGGGTGAGGAAGACTGCAAACAGCGATTTCAGCAGACGCGTGCTGGCGATCAGAAAGATGGTGCTGATGATGGTGTATGCAATCGACAAGCCCAGCAACCATCCCTTCGGCGCCCCGGCGGCGCCATACCAGTTGTGCATGGTTGCCCAGGTATTAAAGCCCAACACTGTCCAGAACGCACCGTAGGCCCCAAATACGGTCATGGCAAAGGTGTTGCCGGTCCAGAACTCGGCGAAGCCGACTGCGATTTCGACTATGCCGCCAAAGAACAGGGCCAGTGCAACCGTGCTGCCTCCACCGACCCAGCCAAGGTTTTCAAAACTCAGAACGGTGAGGCTGACGGCGAAACAAGCCAAGCCCAACGCCGTAGGATTAGACAACTTTGTTGGCATAAAATCTTTCTCCTTTTAGAGCGGGTTTGATAAATAGGTTCGGCCTCTTGTCAGGTACTGCCGGGCGAGGCAGGTGAGTTGGTGAGCTTCTGCCCGGAGAGCGGCAGCAGCTGTTAGACCAAGAGCGGTGGGAATTGAGTGGGCGCGCTTTTTCCTTTCTCAGCGACACTCACCAGAATTTCACACCTGCGGCCGGTGCTTTGTCAGTGCCGCGTGCCTCATAGGCGAGTGACAAAGGGGCACCCTGGAAAAGGCCGGCACCTAGTCCAAGATGCCGGCCGGCTGCTCTCGTTCCTATTGGCCCACCGCTCGTTGCTTTAGCAAACTCTGCCGGCGTTCGATCAGCCTGGGGGGCGCTCGGCCGCTGGGAAATTTGACGAAAATATCGCGTGCGGCTGAAGTCGGACCCCGGCATGCGTTCGCACCTTTTCGACACGGTCCGAAGGCCTTCTTCAGAAGAGAATCCGTAGCCGCAAGAGGCCATTCAGTGCAGAACGATCGTTCTGCCAGTTTTGCCGCTGCGGGACAAAGTGGCCGGTTTGTACATCCCTTCCTTTTGCTCTCGACTCGCCGATTTCAAGTATTTGGGAAAAGATTTTCATATTGAAGAGCTGTTTCAGCAAGGACTTAGCCCCCAGTGGTTGCTCAATTACGCTGCTTCCCCAATGCCCGAGGGGGCGTGGCCTTGGCACGGTGAGTGCAAGGAGTTCTCCTGGTGAGACTGACAAACGCCATTTCGGTCGACGTAGAAGATTACTTCCAAACCGAAGCCATGTCCGCGGTAGCGTCGCGGAACACGTGGGACAGCTTTCCTTCCCGTGTCGAGGCTAATACCTGTGCGTTGTTCGAACTATTTGCCCGGTTCGAGGTCAAGGCCACGTTCTTCTTCCTGGGATGGGTGACTGAGCGTTTTCCTCAACTGGCCCGGAAAGCCCATGAGCTGGGACACGAAGTTGGCTGCCATAGCTACTGGCACTACCCCGTGTTTCGCATGACCGCGAAAGAGTTTTGGGAAGACACTTACCGGGCAAGAAATGTGATCGAGGATGCAACTGGAGCACCTGTGAGCGGCTACCGAGCCCCGAATTTTTCAATCAACCGGTCGGTGCCGTGGGCTTACCCAATCCTCGAGGAGCTGGGGTTCCAGTATGACTCTAGCGTTTATCCAATTCGTCACGAACTGTACGGAAATCACCGCGCGCCGCGACATCCATACATGGTGAGTACGTGCTTAATGGAACTTCCCCTGGCAACCTGGCGAGTGTTCCAACAGAACCTGCCGGTCGGCGGTGGCGCTTACCTGCGTATTTTCCCTTACGCTTTAATGAAGAACGGCATTCGTGCGATCAACAACAGCGAGCAGGCTCCGGCCGTGCTGTATCTGCACCCTTGGGAGATCGACGATTCCCAACCTCATTTGCCGGCATCGTGGAAATCACGGCTGCGTCAGTATACGGGGCTGGCAGGAATGCAATCGAGATTAGAACGCCTACTACAGGAGTTTGCCCTGGGGCGAATCTATGACTCGGTCTATCTTCCTGCCTTGGCGAGAATCCGAGATGAGGTTCCCCTTGGCCCCCAGTTTGAGCCAGGTAACAGTGTCCCCGGTGGCCGTCCCAGCCCGCAACAAGTCACTGCTCGTTGATTCGCCCGAAGAAGCCTTGTCTATTTGCAGCAAACAAAATAGAGGTCTGGGATCGGTGATGAAATCGCTAGGTGAATTTCATGCAAAACGGAAATGTTGGCAATAAACAAATTATTTCGCTTGGGTCGACGTGTAATGAAGGTCATGGTTGAGCTGGTCGCAATCTTCCCCTTGCAGAATCTGTCAGTTGTTTCCGGCTGCCATTCATTTGCCCGATCAAACACGCAGACCCGGTAGCGCCGGACGCCGGCAGGGACCAGGGAGCGAAGCTTGGCGATTGCAGTCAGGAACCCGAGGCACGCACGGCGCTCGCGACTTGCGGTGTAACCAGACCCGACACTTTTTGGCTACTCAATTGCAATATTAACAACGAATATTTAACACCAGGCCGGCGAAGAAAACGGCAAGGGGGGGATTATTGAACTTAGGCCTGACGGCGATCTGGCACGATCATAAGCAATGGCGCTGGTTTCCCTGTCGCTGAAGGACCTGAGGGTTCGGCGGCCAATGCTTGAGCGGGCGGGCTGAGGAATCGGCGTTCAAACTCCCGAACCAAAGGAGCGATTTCCTCGAACATGCCGTCGATATTCCACTCATGTTGTCCCTTCTGGGCTAATGCGGTGCAATGTTGCAAATACTTGGAAATCGCCTGGTAGTAGTCCTCGTCGAGACACTCGGCAGCGACCTGAAACAGCATTACCTCGTCATTGGTAAGCAACCGTCCTGCCCAAGTCTCCGGATCGGCGGTGGAAAGGTCATAGGGTCGAGGCCGCTTGCCGCTAAAGAAACGAATCAGGTTCCGGAAGTGGATAAGAAATCCTTCAATATACAGGCTAGTGGCGCGAGCGTCGGGTGGCGAAGGCGGCGCCTGCATTTGCTCGCGGCAATACCGCAGCATCTCGATCTCATATCCAATCGCATCAAGGTGGGTGTTCTTGGTTCTCGAATACATCAGAGTTCCTCCGGTCGCGTGCTTCGCTGTCGGGCATGCCGGCCTTCCGGCTTATCGGATGAGAGCTGCGGCAAGGTCTCAAGTCAGGCCAGGAACTATCGCGCTAAACACAGGTTCGACAGTGGGTTACGAAGGTCCAACAGTAGAGTGCAAAGGATGAAATTGCGACCCCGCTCGCGGCCTGCTTGCCGCGGAACCAAACCCAGGGTACCGGGTTTGCTCAGGGAGCGTCAACCAATAGTTTTACAAAGTTGGAGGATATTGGGGTCCGTTCGTGTCTTCGTAGATCATGAGGCACGGCTTGGGGCAGCTCATGGAGCAGGTTGGGCGGGCGGCACAGAATCCGCACCGCGGGCCTGAACTATGCGAAGCCATGCTGAAACAGGGAAACGCCGTCCGCTTTCCGTTACAACCGCAAAGGACCAACTTGATGGAAAGTGAGTCGCCGCCGACGAACGTGATCGTCTTTGAAGCCACGGAGATGGGCTGCCAGCTCTTCTCTCATGTGCTTAACCGATCCAGCTATGGGGCCGCGGTACTGGGCTACTCGACCGGCATGCAGGATTGGGATGCCAGCCTGGCGAGCGCGGCCGACGTGGCCCTCATCAGCGCCGACCTTAAGGATGGTCCGGGGGCCGGCTTCAGCGTGTTGCGTCGCCTGCACCAATACAAGAGCACCCTGCGCTGCGTAGTGCTGCTTGGCCATGACGATCCCCGCTTGATCGTCGAGGCCTTCCGCTGCGGCGCTTCGGGGGTCTGTGCGCGGGAAGATTCTTGCGAAACTCTTTGCAAGTGCATTCACCAAGTGCATCGCGGCCAGATCTGGGCGAATAGCCAACAGCTCCACTATTTGCTGCAAGCTTTCGCCGCCGAGAGTCCGCGGCTAACCCGTCGGATACGGGTGCAGGCACCGCTCACCAAGCGGGAGCAAGAGATCGTCTCGCTCGTAGTTGCGGGACAGCGGAACCGGGACATCGCCGAACATCTCAAACTGAGCGAGCACACCATCAAGAACCATCTATCTCGAGTGTTTGAGAAGCTGGGTGTTTCAAGCCGCTCCGAGATAATTGCCTCTCCGGCACGGCAGAGACAGTACGGCGCACTCCAAGGGCCGCCCAATCCGATGTCCACCGACATGCCCAAGAGTGACTAGAGAGACCGCGGGGTATGTTTGCGGGCACAGCTCGGCTTCATCGCTAATTGAAAGTAACGTCCGCCAGACCCTTTGGTTTCCTGCCAGCAAGAAAATTCCTTCCGGCTGGTCGGTTCGAGAGTGGCTCCGTGGCTGAGAGGACTGACTCTCCGTCTCTTGAGTAGGTCCTTCCACCACCGTGAACGTTCCTAGGAAGCATCGCCACGGAAGCGATTTCCGCAGTTTCCACCAGATCTGGTGTCAAAACGGAACACGCTTTACCGATAGTTAGTCTGGTTTGGGGCGTGCTCTGCATGGGTCGCATCTCGGCCCTAATCTTTAGTGTAGGGCTGTGTTATGTTTATGCCACCTTTAGCGGAACGTTTTATTGGAAAAAGGTGGGATAATAATCGGGGCCGTGAGTGGTGCCGGTCTTGCTAATCCTTCAACGCCAAGAAAAAGCTCGCAGCGGGAATGACAATAGGGTAATCTGTCTAAGGCAAACTACTTGAGAACCATGAGCTAATTGTCTCCCCCTGAATGGCCAGTATCTCCCGTCTACCTAACGCAGCATTTGGAGACCACAAGGTGGTCCGTAGGATTCGAGGACATTAGATTTCCGGACGAAGTTGGGAAAGATGGAACAGGCACGACAAAGCGTTAGTATTCGGCTGATGATCTTCGATGCAACGAAGATGGGCTGTCAGTTATTGGCCCATGTGCTGGAAAGTTTTTCCGACCAGCTGAAGATCGTGGGTCAATCCACGAGCTCCATGATTGATGCCGACTCACCAGTGCATGCCGCTGACGTGGCCCTGATCAGCGCCAATCTCAGCGAAGGAGCGGGGACCGGCCTCAAGCTGGTGCGGGAAATTCGCCAGAGGGCCCCTTCGGCCCGCTGTATCGTGCTGCTGGACGACTGTCAGCGCGAGCAGGTTGTGGAGGCCTTCAGCGCCGGCGTAATGGGCGTTTGTGGGCGCAATGAGTCGTGCGAAATCCTGGGCAAGTGTATCGACCGGGTTTACCACGGACAAATTTGGGCCAATAGCGAGCAGCTGCGTTATGTGCTGGAAACGCTGTGGGCGGGGAGCCGTATTCGTTTGACCGACGCTCGCGGTAATGCTCTGTTGACCCGGCGCGAAGAAGACATTGTCTTCCTGGTTGCGGAAGGACTCCGGAACCGGGAAATAGCTGAACAACTCAAGCTGAGTGAGCATACGATCCGAAATTATTTATTTCGGGTTTTCGAGAAGCTAGGAATTTCCAGCCGATCCGAGCTTATCCTTTATTCCATAGAGCAACGAAGAAAGGCCAATTCTGCCTCGGCTGGCTGATTCCCTCCGCCGGTAGTTCCACAATGAAAAAATTAACGCTGAATTATTGATTCGTAATGGACGAATATACTGTCAGGCTGTAGTTCTTTTGTCTCACAAAAAAATGACGTTTTGCCCATTGCGGTCTGCCTCATACTGCTCTACGATTTCTCAAAATCAATATATACGAGCGTCGGATAGTTTGACAGCTCGCTGAATACTTCCTTCCCCCTGAAGGAATGACAGAACAGTAGCGCCACCTGCATTCTGTTTTTTTCGGCTACCAGCCGCTTCTCTCGCGCGCCATTTTGTTTGCGAGAGACGAATTGTATCGGGCCCCGAAGAAGCCGTATCGGGCTCCGGTGATACCCCCTGTAATTGAAGTATGAATTTGTAATGACGCGACTAGCTTAGGTCTGTAGGCCGATGGCGAAGCCCTGTCTCACTGTCTGGGTATTCTCGGAGGTCGGCGGATGGATGGCAACGTACTGGCAGGCATGTCAGGGAAAAACTACTTTTCGGGACTATGTATCGCCCTCATTACTGCTAGTCGGGCGGGGAAAGTGCTTCCAGGGGCGTGACTTTATTGTCGCCTTTGTAGGGAGCATAGGCGGAAATTCCGGCGCTGCGCATCTTGTACAGCAAGGCGCGCAGGCTGATGTTAAGCGACTGAGCTGATTTCGTCCGGTTCCAGTCATGCTCTTGAAGTACGTGCAGAATAGCTTCCGCTTCCGCTTGTCGTACCAGTTGCTGGGTGCGGACCTTCAACGGGGAATTGGGGTGCAGGGGGAACTCGATCACAGGCAGTGCCTCCGATCGTAGCTTAAGACCCTCCAGCAGCGCCTCCGGGGTGCCGAGCAGAGAATAGCGCCGTAGGACGTTTTCCAGTTCTCTGATGTTGCCCGGCCAGCGATAGTGGCGCAGGCGGCGAATGATGGCCGGTGACAAGGGAAGAGGGCGGACATGGAAGCTTTCGGCAAACTGAAGTAGCAGGTATTCCATGATGCCGGGCAAGTCTTCCAGCCGTTCGCGCAACGGCGGTAAGGGCGCGATGGCGCCGCTGATACGGTGGAACAGGTCTTCGCGAAAGGTCCCTTGTTCGAGGTCGCTTTGGAGAGAACGGTTGGCAATGCAAATGATGCGGGTGCTGATACGCCGCTCCGCTTGTGCGCCGATGCGGGTAAAGGTACCGTCCTGCAGAAACTGAAGCAGCTTCGCCTGCAGGGTTATATCGAGTTCGGAAATGTCGTCCAGCAGCAAGGTACCAGAATGGGCAAGCTCGATCAGACCTGGCTTGGTCATGCCGGCGCCCGTGAATGCTCCCTTCTCGAAGCCGAACAGCTCAGCTTCCAGCAGCGAACCGGGAATGGCCGCGCAGCTTACCTTGACGAACGGTCCGTCTCTCATGGGAGAGCGCTGATGAATATAGTTGGCCAGGACTTCCTTGCCGGTCCCGGTCGCCCCATGGATGAAAACCGGGATGGGCACAAGCGCGATGGGATCGACCACGT
The DNA here is from genome assembly GCA_003165795.1 of Acidobacteriaceae bacterium. Lineage (GTDB taxonomy): Bacteria > Acidobacteriota > Terriglobia > Terriglobales > Acidobacteriaceae > Bog-257. The sequence continues at coordinate 2,393 of PMWW01000188.1, read as the reverse complement.
CGCGCAGGCGAGACATGACGGACGAGCGCCCGAAGATGATGCTTGGGGGAGGAATACTGGTGCAGCGATGGTGGGCGGCAAGCGTGTCCGAGGTAGCAAGTGTCATTCGAGTCATGGAAGAACGCTATCTTCGAACATTCATATAGCAATATTTCAGCCAAAGCGAAGGAGCTGGAGTCTTGCGTAGGAATAGCCGCAAGTTCTTGAGTTTTTCTGCGTGCAATGGGTCCCTGGCGGGCCAGGAACAATTTGTTTCGGACGAAAGTTCTGCTTGGCTGTTTACTTTCGTGCCACAAGCAGCATTTGCCGTAAGTCAGAAAGTTGCTGTCAATGCTTTCCGGCGCCCGGCAGGCCAGTGTTGCTCGAGAAAAGTGCGTCAACTGTGGTCGCGTGGCTTTCTAAATCACTCCCTAGAAATGTGCGTTACGACCCCACGAATCCGGTGCTTACGAGTTTGCAAAGGAGCAGATTAGAAATGGCTACAGCGGCAGTAAGTGCGATTTCCCTTCCGGTAGTGCTGATGGTAAACGCTGAACATCTGAGATTGCCGTCGAGAGCTGTCGATGTCGAGGATTATCAGATCGAAACCGCTGGGTCGGCCAGCGCCGCACTGGAACGGCTGCAACGCCGGCCGGTGCCCGACCTGGTTTTGATGAACGTGGCCGTACCCGGCGCGGAGGGCTTGCAAACCTTGCAGTGGGCGCGCGAACTGCATCCCGAGCTCAAGGTCATCATGTTGGGCTCCGCCAGTGACGCTCGCAGCGCCGCCTTGGCTGTCCGCATGGGAGCGCTGGACTACCTTTCCGAACCGGTCCAGCAAGCGGAACTGCAAGCCCTACTGCAGCAACACTTGGGGGAAGTTGCACCGGCGCAGGAAGCGGCTGTCGATGGCGATCCGGAGATCATCAATCTTTCCGATGGAGCCAGTTTTCTTTGCGCCAGTCCGGCGATGAAACAGATTCATGCCCAAGCGTGTGTGATCGCGAAGTTTGACATGCCGGTGCTGATGCTGGGGCAAAGCGGCACCGGGAAGGAAGTGGTGTCGCTGCTGATCCATCATCTGTCGCCGCGCGCCAAATATCCTTTCCTGAAGGTGAACTGCGCCGCCGTACCCGCGGACTTGCTGGAGAGCGAACTGTTTGGTTACGAAGCCGGGGCATTTACCGGAGCCACCAAGGCCAAGCCGGGAAAGTTCGAGCTGTGCGAAAAAGGTACGATCCTACTGGACGAAGTGGGTGAAATGCCTCCTGCCCTGCAGGCCAAGCTGCTCCATTTTCTGCAAGACCACCGGTTCTCGCGCTTGGGCGGCCGCACTACGATACAAGCTGATGTTCGCATTCTGGCGGCGACCAATATTAATGTCGAGGAAGCTTTGGCGGCCAAGACGTTGCGCGAAGATCTCTATTACCGCCTGAGCGGCTTTACCATGAGGATCCCGCCACTGCGAGAACGGAAAAAAGAAATTCCTCTGCTGATGACCCACTTTATGAAGAAGAATGCGGCCCAGTTTTCCAGCCCGGAGCGCCGCTTCAGTCAGACGTTGCTGCAAGCGTGCCTCAGTTACGCTTGGCCAGGCAACTTGCGCCAACTGGAAAATTTTGTAAGGCGATATCTTGTCTTGGGCGATGAAGAGCTAGCGCTTTCGGAATTGCGCGTGAGTCAGCGGGCCCCCGGTGACATGCGGCAAGCGCCGCTGGCAGCCAAGGATTCCAGCGGACTAAAATTTCTTGCTCGCTCGGTCAAGAAAGAAGCGGAAGCCGCGGCCATCGCCCATGCGCTTGAACAAACCAACTGGCATCGGCAGAAGGCAGCAACTTTGCTTAAGATCAGCTATAAGGCGCTACTCTATAAGATCAAACAATACGAACTGCACCCGCCGGAAACCGAGCAGGTCGACGCTTTATGACAGACCACCACCAAATTGCCGGTGATAGCCGCCACTAGACTTGTGGTGCTATCACGGCTATACTCCGCTCCACCTTCCGTCTGGCTGGGTGCAATCATCTATCGCTCCCGGTGATATTCGGCGATCCGGGGAGGTTACTCCGGTTTATTGCATAGTCAACAATCGCAGTGTTCGAGGATTCTCCGTCGCCGATAGTTGCGCCACGAAGTCTCGTCTTATTAGTCTTGGCAAGTTTTCTATTGCACTACTAGCTTCTGTTGCCGCGGACAATTAGTTACGCGTCGGATCCGAAGTTCTCGTATCTGAAATGGCGGAACCGTTGCCGGCAGTTGCAGACAGTTGCAGGAAGATTGGCGCAGGGGGTGACTCCTTGAATCTAGCCCTGGTTGTCGCAGCGCTCACCATCGTTCTCTTGCCATTCAACGCTCAAGCCCAAACATGGCAGCAGGGGTTTGACTTCCGCCATACGGCAAGCTTCGTGACCGAC